>NZ_CP036289.1:5817709-6156945 GCF_007748115.1 Bremerella volcania | reverse complement strand
AGCGCGTTAGTCGATCGCTTGGGAGATGTTGGGCGCAAATTGCACACCGGCAGGAGTCGAAATGATCAGGTCTCGACCGACGCCCGGCTTTGGATTCGCGATTCCATCGACGAAACAGATCGATTGCTAAAACAGTTGCAAATCGCGTTCGTCGGTCGCTGCGACGCGGATATGGACATTATTTTACCAGCCTACACGCACATGCAGCGGGCACAGCCGGTGCTGGCCCCGCACTATTGGCTGGCTTACACCGAGAAGTTCCAGCGCGATCGCGAGCGTCTGGCCGACTGCCGTCGTCGCGTCAACGTATGCAGCTTGGGCACCGCCGCTTTGGCGGGCACCACCATTCCGATCGATCGCGAAAACGTAGCCAAGCGGTTGGGATTCGAGGGAGTTGCGGCCAACAGCATCGATGTTTCCAGTGATCGGGACTTCCTGGTGGAGTACGCGTTCGTCCTGACAATGATCGCCGAGCATCTGAGCGTCTGGGCCGACGAATGGGTGTTGTGGTCGAGCGTGGAATTCAAGTTCATCCAGGTTCCCCAGCAGTTCTGCACCGGCAGTTCGATCATGCCGCAGAAGATTAACCCGGACGTCTGTGAACTTATTCGCGGGAAAACAGCTCGGGTGATTGGGAACTTGCAGTCGCTGCTGGTCCTCATTAAGGGACTGCCGCTGGCCTACAACCGGGATCTGCAAGAGGACAAAGAGCGTCTGTTCGATTCGGTCGATACGGTTCACCGGTCCTTAGACCTGACCGCTTCGATTGTCGAAGGCGCGACATTGAATACGGAGTCGATCAACTCGCGGCTGGAAGACGGCTTCCTCGATGCGACCACGCTGATGGAGTACTTGATCGGCAAAGGGACTCCCCAGCGAACGGCCCATCATCAAATCGGCAGCCTGGTAGGCAAGGCCATGGAAAAGCGATGCCGTCTGGCCGAATTGCCGATCGAGGATTTTACGGCCGTTAACGATTCGTTGGATAAATCTGTTTATGACGTCTTGGGAGTGGAGCGAGCGGTTGCTGCATTCCGAAGTTATGGCTCAACCTCGCCTGACATGGTGAAAAAGCAAGTGGTTCGCTGGAAGGAGCAATTAGAATTGAGCTGACCGCTCAGGATTGTTTCTTGCCAAGGAACGGGCATTTTCGTCCGAAATGCCACCCCACTAACCTTGCGAAAATCAGATGCAACGTTTTCCTAAGATTGCTTTTACGATCGTGCTTTTTGTTGGTTCGGTCATCGCCTGCGATGCCCTGGCTCAGCAACCGGAACAGCCTGCGCCTGCCGTTCCCGTCGATACGGCTGCGATTCAAGCAATCAAGGAATCGAATCCGACCACGGCCGAGCAACTGATCAATGCGGCCATTCTCTCGGCCGATCTTGGTCGAGGTGACTTAGGCAAAGCCTACCTGAACAAGCTGATTCAAAACGATCCCGCCGAAGACGAAGTTTTGGCTGCACAGCAAAAGCTGGGCACAGGGCGGATCTTCCGCCTGCAATCGATCGATTCCCTGCAGCCGGAAGGGGCCAAAGCAGCTACGATGCTGCTGACGAAGCTCGATACGTACTTCAAAGATCCGGCGCGGCTGAATCAGCTTGTCGATCAATTGATCGATAAGGACGAGGTCGTTCGCAAGCAAGCCGCCCGGCAATTGATGAACGCTGGTGCGGCCGCCGCCAATCCTCTCTTCGCCGTGCTGGCCGACCCAAGCCGAGACGCCGTTCGCCCGGCCGCCAAGCGGATGCTGGTTCGTCTTGATCGGTCGATTCACGGTCCGCTTCTCGCCGCTCTCGACAGTTCCAATCCACTGCTGGTGGCTCAGTTGGTTGACGTTGCCAAGGAACTGGACTTGACCCAGGCCACGCAATTCCTGGTGGGGGCCTATGTGCTGACCGACGACGATCAACTGCGATCGGCGATCGGTGAATACCTGGATGCCACGGTCCAATCGCGACCGACCGAAGAGGACGTCAAAGCCTACCTGGCCAAGCGGGTCAAGATGTATCTTGGCGAAGGTCCTATGTTTGCGGTCAACGAAGATGGCCTGGTCGACCTGTGGACGTGGGATGCCGCGAAGAATCAAGTCGTCATGACGCCTGTCCCATTGGCCGATGCGGAAGTGATTACCGCGGGGCAATTGCTTCGTGATCTGTATGCCATGGACGAGACCAATGCGGACGTGCAGGTTCAAGCGGCGCTGGCCGCCATGCAGCGTATGGGTGTCCTCGGTGAGACCGACGCCGTACTCCAGAAGTTGGTCGACCAGCATGGTGTCGAACTGCTGCAATCAGCCCTCACCAAGGCCCTGGAAGATCGTAAGTTCTCCCAGGCCGCGGTCGTTGCCTGCGAGCAGATCGGCGCGACGAAGAACGCGGACCTGCTGATTGCATTAGAAGGAAAACTCAGCCCGTTGGCTTCGGCGCTGCAGTCTCCGGTTTATCGTGTTCGCAGGGCTGCTGCGAAGGCGATCCTGACGATCGATCCCAAGACCCCCTACGCCGGTTCGGCGGAACTGTTGGATACGCTGGGCTTCATGGCCTCGGCCCAGGGGAAGCGGAATATCCTCTTGGGTGAGCTTCATCAACAAAATGCCCAACGCATGGCCGGCTTGTTGTCAGAACTTCAACTCGAACCGGTCGTCACGCCCGGGGGCCGGGAATTCTTCAAAGAGGCTTATGCCTCGCCCGACGTCGAAGCCATCTTCATCAGCAAGCCATTGGCTCTGCCAGCGATGATGGAGACGGTTCAGATTCTTCGAAAAGATCGCCGAACGGCCGACTTGCCGATTGGCATCATCGCACCGATTGGTGAAGTGGTTCATTATCAACTGCGAACCAAGGACGATCCCCTGACCGTCGTCATGATTCGTCCGAACGACATCGAAGGCTTCGTCTTTCAACTGAAGCAGCTTTATCTTTCCCAGGGACGATTGCTGGTTCCAGCCGACGAACGCGAAGCCGATGCCGAATTCGCGATCGCCGAAATCAGCCGCATGCTTGATGCTGCCGACCAGTATGACTTCTACAATTTTCTGAAAGTCGAAGAGATTGCCGTTCGCCGTCTGATGGACCAGAACGTCGCTGCGAATGTTGCCAAGCTGCTTGGCAAACTTGGTACGCCGGCCGCACAGACCGCTTTGGTGGATTATGCCAGCGACCCCTTTAACCCTGTTGCCCTGCGTCAGGCATGTGCCGATGCGTTGAAGGCTGCGATTGAACGTCGCGGTATACTCCTCACCAAAGATCAGATCGTCGCCCAGTACGACCGCTATAACGCCTCGGAGGAATTGGACTCCGAGACGCAGGCCGTGCGAGGCAAAATTCTGGACATCATCGAGGCGCCGACCCAAGACGTTCGTTTCGACCAACCGGCCAAGATCGGCCCGTAGGTTAGCAATGGGACTGTATTCCGAAACGACTTCCAACTACACGCAGGACTACGCACCCCTAGGGTACGAACCGCCCATCCCTGGCCTGATTGGATCGAGTAAGGCCATGGGGGACGTCTATCGTCTCACGCGTAAAGTTGCCCAGACGAATGCTTCGGTGCTTCTGTTGGGGGAAACAGGTACCGGTAAGGAAATGATCGCCTCGTCGGTGCACCGCCTGAGCCAACGTGCGTCAGGCCCGTTCGTGAAGGTGAACTGCGGTGCTTTAAGTGAAAGCCTGCTCGAAAGCGAACTGTTCGGTCACGTTCGCGGGGCGTTTACCGGGGCAATCGGTAATCGTACCGGTCGTTTTGAAGCAGCCCATGGCGGCAGTATTTTTCTCGACGAAATCAACTCTACGACGCTGCACCTGCAGGTAAAACTGCTGCGTGTGCTGCAAGAACGCGAATTCGAGCGCGTCGGTGACACGGCCACGATCCGGGTCGATACCCGCGTCATTGCGGCGAGTAACCGACACCTGCTGGAAGAAGTCGGCGAAGGGAAGTTCCGCGAAGACTTGTACTGGCGGCTCAATGTCGTTCCGATCCGAATTCCACCCCTGCGCGAACGCCGCGAAGACATCCCGGAACTGGTCGCCCACTTCCTGAACGTCTATAGCGAAGTCAACGATCGCCACGTGGTTCACATCCAGCGCGAAGCGATGGAAGCACTGCAGGACCACAACTGGCCAGGCAACGTTCGCGAACTGCAGAACTACGTTGAACGCGCCGTCGTTCTGGCCGAAGGGGACGAACTGGCCATTGACCTGCTACCGCCTGAGATTCGCAGTGGTGATAACCGCTCGGCGATGAGTCTCGGCCGCGGTGTGGCCGACTTCGATACGCTGGCCTTTGAAGTCGTTCAGCAGGGCCTGCAAGATGCCGATCCGGAAGCGGAAGACCTGCATTCACGCGTAGTTAATCGCGTTGAGAAAGAGCTGATCGTGCAGGTCATGTCTTCGTGTGCCAACGTCCAAACCAAGGCCGCCACACGCCTGGGCATCAACCGCAATACGCTTCACAAGAAGCTGAAAGAGTACGAGATCGAATCGTGATCGCCGGTGAAACGACCGAGTCACAAGCTGCGAGGTCGTGGAAGCAATTCCTTATTGCTCGTCTTTGGCGTTACTCTTGCTTGTTGGTCGTCCTGCTTGCAGCGGCAACTCTTCTATCAGGCTTTGCTCGCATCTATTGGATCTGGGATCTTCTAGCGAACCTACGGGTTCAGCAAGCTCTTGTGGCCTTGGTTTTGGTGGCCATCTGTGCGATCTACCGACGGTGGGTCTGGCTTTCCGTTCCCGTGGCTTGTTTCCTCGTGCATGCGCCATGGTTTTTGCCTGGGTTAGAACGTGTTGGCGGATCGCCCGACCTCCGGCAAGTGATGAAAGTTTCGGTTGGTAACGTGCTCTCGAGCAATCGAAACTTCGACCTGGCACTAACGGAAATCCTGCGTGACGATCCCGACGTCTTCGTCGTGTTAGAAATCGATTCCGCGTGGGCGGCGGAAATTGAAGCGGCCACGAAAGCAGATTACGCGTACCAGGTCGTTCATCCGGACGACCGGGGGAACTTTGGCATGGGGCTGTACTCGCGTTACCCCATCACGCATTCGCGAATCTTTCGCCTGAATGAAGGGATTGCTTCGATCGAAGCCGTCGTGGATGTGAAAGGAGCGTCATATCGAGTCATCGGAACGCATCCATTGCCCCCAACGGGCGACCGCGGCTTTCGCTCGCGCAATGAACACCTGCGAATGTTGGCCAGGAGAGTTCAAAACCCAGAGCCGGAATTCGAGGGGCTGCCGACGATCGTCCTGGGCGATTTCAATTTGACCCCCTGGTCTCCCTTCTTTCATGACTTTGAACTAGCCAGCGGTTTGCGAAGAACCGAGCTTTCATTCAACGTGACCCCCACCTGGTATGTCCTGCCGCTCTTTCCGCTGGGCCTTTCGCTCGATCACGTTTTTATCAGCGATGACTTAACTTACTGGGGGCGAAGCGTCGGCGGTCCGATGGGCTCCGATCACCGCAGCGTGACGGTCACGGTCAGCCGAGTTGCCCGTGGCGAGGGAGACTTCTCGGATTAGCTCCAAGCGTGCCGCTCGTGCGACCAGCTGCCATCGGGGTAAAGCTTCAATTCGATCCAGCAGGCTGGACAGCCCAGGTATTCTTTTCCGCCCCACCAGTTCCCGCTGACCGCTCCACCGCAGATATACGTCGTATCGTCGACGTCGACGCGATCGACCGTGTGCATGTGTCCGCTCAGGCACAGCTTCACGCGAGGGTGCTTGCGGAACAGGGTGCGCAGGTCGGCCAGTCTCTGAGGCGACCATCCCGACGGCACGACGTATCCTTTGCCCAGTCCCTTGTCGGTGGATGGTTCGTAGAAGTGCGTCACCGACATCAATGGTGCATGGGTGACGACGCAGGCTGGCTTGTCGCTCTTGGCAAGTTCTTCCTCGAACCACTTCCACTGAGCCTCGTCGATCTCGCATCCCTGATACTGGAACGTATCGAGCAGAAAGAACTGCCAACCGCCATGCTCGGCCGCATAGTATCTTGACGGCATGCCGAACGTTTCGACAGCGCGCTTCTTTTCCTGGTAGCTTTCCGGTTGGTCTTTGGCGTGGTCTTTCCAGCGGATGTCGTGATTGCCGATGCAACTGACGCTGGGCACCATCAGCCGGTCGATGACGTTCTCTTTCCACTGCTGGAATTGGACGTCGGTCTGTTGGTCCGATTGGCCCCCATCGACGGCCATGACGTTGTCTCCGCCAAAGACGAACAGCCCAGGGGCTTCTTCGCGGGATTGGATCTCAGTCAGGAGCCGTTCGACCTTCTTCATGACTTCTCCGTTGCCGGCTGGCTGATGGGTATCGGTCAGGAAGGCAGCCGTGAAGGGGCGATCGGTTGTCGAAGCAGTCGAGTTGGATTCCTCGGCCAAGGCAATGCCGCCGGTCATGGCCAGGCTGCCACCAAACAAAGTCTGTAGGAAAGAGCGACGTAAGAGAGACATCGGGACCTCCGATCGTTTTAAATGGATTGAGACGGGCTGAATCGAACCGTTCGCGCCGGCGCCAGCCAACGGTGTCTGAAGCGCGATTCTAGTCCCCTTTTCGACCCTTTCGATGAGCAGTCGACCATTTTGCGGACATCGAATGGCGTTCTTACTCAATGCGCACAAATTTCGAAAAACTTCTTACTCTGGCAGGTCGCGGTGAACCGTTGGATACGGGTGGCCGTCTTCCGAAAACATGCCCGGTTTTCTGCTATCCCCGGACGACCAGGCCGGCGATAGAATATGTCGCTTCAATTTCGGTTCACACCCCATCGGTCGTCGTCAAATGGAATGGCTTTCGGAACTTTCTCCCTGGGTTTTGGCGCTGTTGATCTTCCTGATTCGGATGGTCGACGTGTCCATTGGGACCTTGCGCACGATCTGTGTCGTTCAAGGGCGGATGGGCCTATCGGTCATGTTAGGGTTCTTTGAAGTTCTGATTTGGATCGCAGCCCTATCGCAGGTCATCATGGGAGTCTCGGACAGTCCCATTTTGATGGTCGCCTATGCCGGTGGATTCGCGTTGGGGAACGCCGTTGGGATTGGTCTCGAGCGACGATTGGCTTTGGGTTCGGTGGTGGTTCGAATTATTGCCCCGGAAGAAGATGCCGAAATCGTGAGAGCCTTGCGGAAAAGCGGCTATCGGGCGACGACCTTCGAGGGGGAAGGTGTCGAAGGTCCGGTCGATCTGATCTATGTGCGTTGCTCGCGACGAGAGGTCGGCAAGCTGCTGAAGATCGTGAAGTTTCTCAAGCCAGACGTCTTTTACACGGTCGAGCCGGTCCAGGAGCATAGCGAGCGTTTCGCCGAAGCCTTGCCGCACGTGACCGGTTGGCGTGCGGTCTTCAAGATGAAGTGAATTCCTGGCCGTTACCTACCTAAACTGGCTTACCGCTGCTTGACCCCTGGCCAGCGGTACTAAAGAATCGGGAGATTGAGTTCGCCCCCCCAGATGCGCCCTGACAGGGCTTGCAGTGAAATAGGAGTTCGTTGAATGCCTGCCCGAATGTTATGTTTCGCCTTACTGTTGATTGGTTTCGTTCCCGCCACGCTCTTGGCCCAGGCTTCGGACGGGGCGGCAGCCGAGGCCGAAGCGCCTGCCACTGCTGGGGAAAAAGACGATTTCGACAAAATGATGGGGGAGTGGAAGGTGATCATCACCGAGCTTCGCCGGATTCAACAAGCCTATCGACTGGCACCGGAGAAAGACCTGCCCAAGCTCCGCAAGGAGTACAGCGAAGTCCTGGATCAAGGGATGGCTTTGTTGCCGAAGATTGAGGATGCCGCGGTTCAGCGTTTGAAAGCCTCGCCGGACGATCAAGACGCGAAGCTCTTTCTGGCTAAGGTCTTGGCCGACGCCCTGGAAAAGGATGACTACCCACGCGGTTATCGCCTGGTCCACCTGCTGCTGGACAATGGGTTCGACGAAAACGAACTGCTGGCCGATCAGGTCGTCGCCGCCTTCGGGACCGACCACTTCGAAGAAGCTGAAACGGCATTCAAGAAGCTGAAGGAAAAGATGCTGCCGATCGATGATCGCGTCGGCCAGAATGGAGTCATGGCGACCGAGCTTAAGGAAAAGTGGGCCCGCGAGGAAGAACTGCGGAAGAAGGAAGCCGAAGCGGACGATCTTCCCCGCGTGAAGATGTCGACCAGCCAGGGAGACATGGTAATAGAACTTTACGAGAACGAGGCACCCGACACGGTCGGCAACTTCGTGAATCTGGTCGAGAAGAAGTTTTACGATGGCCTTCCCTTCCACCGGGTTCTACCTCACTTCATGGCTCAAGGGGGCGATCCCCAGGGAGATGGAAGCGGCGGACCTGGATACCATATCTTCTGCGAATGCTACAACAAGGATGCCCGAGATCACTTTTCAGGCACCCTCAGCATGGCTCACGCTGGTAAGAATACCGGCGGGTCCCAGTTCTTCCTGACCTTCCAGGCAACGCCGCATCTCGATGGTAAGCACACCGTGTTTGGCCGCGTGATCGAAGGGAAGGACGTTCTTTCCAAGCTCACCCGTCGCGAACCTGGCGGACTTTCGGTACCGACTGCCGATCGAATTCTGAAGGCCGAAGTGATCCGCAAGCGCGATCACCAGTATGTTCCCAACAAAGCGCCGTAGAAACACAATCTGCGCGAAGTCGTATGTGTGCGCAGGCTGCGCTAATTTCTATTTTTACGGCCATGTTTTCCTGACAAAACCTGCCGTACGTTTCACTCAGCATCAGATGCAGGGTACCCTAAGTTCAGCCTCCGTAATGTAAGGCACGTCCCAGTACGTGCCTTTTTCATGCGCCGATAACTGCTAGCACTTTTCAAGGCGCCAAACCTTAACGGAAAATAACACGCAGCTATTCCCCGAAGAGGGCGGATAATGGGCTGCATCTTGCGTGGCTAATTTATGACCACATCACAACTTACGTGAATTGCTGCTTTTTATCGGTTGCAAACTTAGGGAAATTAAACCTCGACATGCTTGACGTTGGGGGCTGGGATCAATAACCTTACATTTTGGATTTTAATCTTGGATTTCACCAGTATCTAAATTCCGCATAGTTCCCCCTTCACTTCCTGAAGACGTTTATGCACGTAAAGTCCCTCAAGGTGTTCTGCGACGTTGTCGGTCAGCGCAGCTTTTCAAGAGCTGCGGACGAGAACGGCATTTCGCAATCTGGCGCAAGCCAGGTCGTGCACCAATTGGAGGAACGTCTGGGGGTGAAGTTGATCGATCGCTCAAAGCGTCCCTTGGTTCCGACTGCCGAAGGCGAACTCTACTACCAAGGCTGCCGTCAACTGGTTCAGCGATATTACGCCTTGGAAGAGGACGTCCGCACGTTCCATAAGGAGCTTGCCGGACAGGTAACCATTGCTTCGATCTATTCCGTAGGTCTCAGCCATATGAATGCCTGCGTGCAGGAATTCCTAGGCAAGCATCCCAAAGCGAATGTACGTCTCCAATATCATCATCCCGACACGGTGGTGCAGTTGGTCGAGACCGATCAGGTCGACTTTGGATTGGTTAGCTACCCAAAGACATCCAAGAGCATCAAAGTCGATATGTGGCGAGAGGAACCGATGTTCCTCGTCTGCGCCCCTGGCTGCGAACTAGCCAATCGGGAAACGATCTGGCTTGACGAACTCGATGGCCGCCGCATGGTGGGCTTCGATACCCGTTTGCAGATTCGTCGCGAAATCGACTTCGTGCTCTCCTCTGCCGGGGCCGACGTTCAAGTTGTCATGGAATTTGACAACATCGAGACGATTAAGCGGGCCATCGAGATCGATGCCGGTTTTGGATTGTTGCCAATCGACACGGTAACACGTGAATTGGAAACCGGTTCGCTCGTGGCGGTGCCTATCGAAGGAGCCCCCCTGTTCCGTCCGCTGGGGATCGTGACCCGGCAAGGGAAAGAGTTAGGGAAGACGGCTCGCCGTTTCATTCAATTGCTGCATGAGAAAGCAGATAACTCGGATGCCGATGGCTCCGAGGCGGAAGTCAAACCGGTAGCGGCCAACTTCACCGACGAGGAAGCTGCCGACGCCAATAGTGATCTTGAAAACGGAGTTTCGGCACGCACTTAAAACGTTCCCCGCTCGAAGACAAAGTCTCCCGGGGAATAAGCCTGCGGAGATCTTGTCTACCGACTAGATCCAACACCCCACTGAAGACATCCGGGCGTGCGGCCCGAAGTTTTAGCTAGAAGAAGGTAGAACCATGATCCAGCCAAACCAATCGACCTCGCGAACTTATCGGACCGAGCGTCCCGGTAAGGAAGGTTTGTATGATCCGGCAATGGAGAGGGAAAACTGCGGCGTTGGTTTCGTAGCCCATATCAAGGGCAAGCGAACCCACCAGTTGGTACTCGATGCCGAGGCGATGAACATCAACATGGACCACCGTGGCGGTTGCGGCTGTGAAGCCAACACCGGCGACGGTGCCGGTATGTTGACGGCGTTGCCGCTGGAGTTTTTGGCTCGTGTTGCCAAGGAAGATCTCGGGAAAGAACTGCCTGAACCGGGCAAGTTTGCCGCGGGTATCGTCTTTCTGCCGCGTGATGCCAAGTCGCGCGAGCACTGCAAGAAGACGGTTGAAAACCTGATCGAAGAACATGGTCAGGTCCTGGTCGGCTGGCGAAAAGTGCCTACCAATCCGGAAGGCGCCGACATCGGTCCGACCGCTTTGGCTTGCATGCCCGAGATCGAGATGCTGATCGTCTCGGCCGGCGGTGATCTCGAAGGGGATGCCTTCGAACGCCAACTGTACATGATCCGCAAGCGTGCCAGCCACATGCTTCGCGGCGATCTCAATCTCGTCCAGCGCACGCTGTTTTACATCGGCAGTCTGTCGACGAAGGTCATCATCTACAAAGGGATGCTGACGCCGGCTCAGTTGGTGCCGTTTTATCGCGACCTGCAATGCGAAGACTACACCACGCATCTGGCGATGGTTCACTCGCGTTTCAGCACCAACACGTTCCCCTCGTGGGACCGTGCTCAGCCGAATCGCTTCATGTCGCACAATGGCGAAATCAATACGGTTCGCGGCAACGCCAACTGGATGAAGGCCCGCGAAGGCCAAGCCAAGAGCGAACTATTCGGCGATGAACTGACCAAGCTCTTCCCGATCGTCGAGCCCGAATGCTCCGACTCCGGTACGTTCGATAACGTTCTCGAATTCCTGCTGATGGGCGGTCGTACGCTGCAGGAAGCCGTCATGATGATGGTGCCGGAAGCCTGGCAAAAGCACGAAACGATGGCCGAGGACAAGCGGGCATTCTACGAATATCACTCCAGCTTGATGGAGCCGTGGGACGGTCCTGCCTCGATCGCGTTTACCGACGGTCATTACATCGGCGCGGTGCTCGACCGAAATGGTCTGCGTCCGAGCCGCTACTACGTGACCTCCGACGACCGCGTGATCATGGCCAGCGAAGTGGGGGTCATTCCCGTCGATCCGAGCATCGTGATCGAAAAGGGACGCCTCCAGCCCGGACGCATGTTCCTGATCGACTTCGAACAAGGTCGCATGATTCCGGACGAAGAACTAAAGACCAGTTTCGCCCGCGAACGTCCTTACGCCAAGTGGCTTCGCGAACAACGCATCGAACTGGCCGAGCTGAGCCCCAACAAAGAGCCGCACGGCTTCGATCCCGAGACCCTCTTGGCGCGCATGCAGGCCTTCGGTTTCACCACCGAAACGCTCAACTTCATGCTGCTGCCGCTGATCGAGCAAAAGCGTGACCCGATCGGTTCGATGGGTAACGACTCGGCCCTGGCGTGTCTCAGCGACAAGCCGCGCATGCTTTACGACTACTTCAAGCAGTTGTTCGCCCAGGTCACCAACCCGGCGATCGACTCGATTCGTGAAGAAGTCGTCATGTCGCTGGAGTGCTACATCGGTCCTGAAAGCAACCTGCTGGAAACGACGCCCGAGCACGCTCACCGCTTGCTCGTTTCGCATCCGATTCTGACCAATGAAGAGTTGGCTGCCTTCTCGCACATGGATCACCGTGGCTGGAAGACGAAGGTCATCGACGTGACGTTCGCTCGCAGCGAAGGTCACGACGGCCTGGTCAAAGCGTTGGATCGCATTTGTGCCGAGGCCGAATCGGCGATCGACGAAGGTTACAGCAATATTGTGCTGAGCGATCGTAAGATCAGTGCCGAACGCGTTCCGGTAAGCATGCTGCTGGTGACCGGTGCCGTCCACCATCACCTGGTCGGAGTCGCCAAGCGAACTCAGATTGGCATCATTCTGGAAACAGGCGAAGCTCGCGAAGTGCATCACCACTGCCTGCTGGTGGGTTACGGTGCCGACGCGATCAATCCTTATCTTGCCTTCGAGGCCCTGTGGCAAGCTCGCGTCGATGGCCTGGTGAAGGCCGAAGACTACCCCGACGACGATTCCCTCGTGGCCGCGTACCGGAAGGGCGTTGCCAAGGGGCTCCTCAAGGTGATGGGTAAGATGGGGATCAGTACGCTTCAGTCTTACAAGGGTGCTCAGATCTTCGAGGCCCTCGGTCTGCAAGACGAAGTGATCAAGCGCTGCTTCGCTGGAACTTCCAGCCGCGTTCAGGGCGTGAACTTCAAGGTTCTCGCCGAAGAACAACTGCGTCGTCACGAATTGGGATATCCCGTTCGCGAAGACGGCCGTTTGCCCGTGTTACCCAACCCAGGTGAATTCCACTGGCGGGCCGAAGGGGAGCGTCATGCTTGGAGCCCCGACGCGATCGCCAACATTCAGGTCGCTGCCCGCACCAACAGCCGCGATGCCTACAACCAGTTCGCGAAGTTGGTGAATGAGGATTCCCGCAACCGCTGCATGCTGCGTGGCCTGCTAACCTTCAAGGAAGACACCAAGTCGATTCCAATCGACGAGGTGATGCCCGCCAGCGAGATCGTCAAACGCTTCTGCACCGGCGCGATGAGTTACGGCTCAATTTCGGGCGAAGCCCACGAATCGCTGGCCATCGCCATGAATCGCATCGGCGGTAAGAGCAACACCGGCGAAGGGGGCGAAGATTCGCTTCGCTTCCAGCCATTGGCCAACGGCGACTCGAAGCGTTCGGCCATCAAGCAGGTCGCATCCGGCCGCTTTGGTGTGACGATCAACTACCTGACCAACGCGGACGAAATTCAGATCAAGATCTCGCAAGGTGCCAAGCCGGGCGAAGGTGGCGAACTGCCAGGTAAGAAGGTGGACGAGTACATCGCTCGCCTGCGTTACTCGACCCCTGGCGTCGGTCTGATCAGTCCTCCGCCGCACCACGATATTTACTCGATCGAAGACCTTTCGCAGCTGATTCACGATCTGAAGAACGCGAATCCGGCAGCTCGCATCAGCGTGAAGCTGGTCTCCGAAATCGGTGTCGGTACCATCGCCGCCGGCGTGGCCAAAGCCAAGGCCGATCACATCCTGATCGCCGGCGACAACGGCGGTACCGGGGCTTCGCCGCTGACGAGCATCAAGCACGCCGGTCTGCCTTGGGAACTGGGGATTGCTGAAACGCACCAGACCCTGGTTATGAACGACCTGCGTAGCCGCGTGGTTCTACAAACCGACGGTGGTTTGAAGACCGGTCGCGACGTCGTGATCGCCGCGATCCTGGGAGCCGAAGAAATGGGCTTCTCGACCGCGCCGCTGATCACGCTGGGCTGCATCATGATGCGGAAGTGTCACCTCAATACGTGCCCGGTCGGGATCGCCACCCAAGATCCGGAGCTTCGCAAGAAGTTCAAGGGCGAACCGGAACACGTCGTGAATTACCTGTTCATGGTGGCCGAAGAAGCTCGTGAACTGATGGCCAAGCTGGGCGTCAAGACGATGGACGAACTGATCGGCCGCGTCGACCTGCTTGAATCGAACAAGGCGATCCAGCACTGGAAAGCCGACGGTCTGGACCTGACTCCACTGTTGAAGCCAGCGGAAAACAAGAATCCCAATTCACCACAATACAACGTGATGAAGCAGGATCACCGTTTGGAATTGGCTCTGGACAACATGCTGATCGAGAGGTCGCAGCCGGCTCTCGAGAAGAAAGAAAAGGTTCGGATCGAAACGCCGATCATCAATATCAACCGTACCGTCGGCACCACGCTCAGCCATGAGATTGCCAAGCGTTACGGTGAAAACGGCCTGCCTGACGAAACCATTCACGTCAAGCTGCATGGTTCGGCCGGTCAAAGTATTGGTGCCTTCTTGGCTGCCGGGGTCACCCTGGAACTGGAAGGGGACGCGAACGACTACGTCGGCAAAGGCCTCTCAGGCGGTCGCGTCATCATCTATCCACCCAAAAGCAGTTCCTTCAAGGCGGAAGAGAACATGCTGGTGGGTAACGTCTGCCTGTACGGGGCGACGCGGGGTCAGGCCTTCTTCCGAGGTAGGGCGGCCGAACGATTCTGTGTCCGGAACAGCGGTGCGCACACTGTTGTCGAAGGAGTCGGAGATCACGGATGTGAATACATGACCGGGGGCCGCGTGGTCGTCCTGGGCTCGACTGGCCGCAACTTCGCAGCCGGTATGAGTGGCGGTGTCGCCTACATTTGGGATTACGAAGGCAACTTCCTGCAGAATTGCAATCTGGGAATGGTCGAGCTAGAGCGGTTGGACAACCCCAGCGACATCGTGGAGGTAAAAGGCCTGATCCAAATGCATGCCAAGTACACGCAGTCGCCAGTGGCCGAGAAGATTCTCGCCGACTGGGACAATGCGATGACTCAGTTCGTCAAGGTCATGCCCATTGATTACAAGCGTGTCCTCAACGAACGCATGCAACACGATGAAGAAGAAGACGTTCAACTAAGCGGAGCCGAAAGCAATGGGTAAGCCTACCGGGTTTATGGAATTTCAGCGGAACACCATTCCCTATCGTGATCCGCTGGTTCGTATCAACGACTACAACGAGTTTCAAATCGAAGTCACCGACAGCCATCTGCAAACGCAGGGCGCTCGGTGCATGGACTGCGGCGTTCCGTTCTGCCAAAGCACGACCGGATGCCCCGTCGACAACCTGATTCCCGAGTGGAACGACCTGGTCTACAAAGGCCGTTGGCGGGAAGCACTCGATCGTCTGCACAAGACGAACAACTTCCCCGAGTTCACCGGTCGCGTTTGTCCGGCTCCTTGCGAAAACGCTTGCGTGCTTGGCATCACCAACCCGCCGGTCGCGATCAAGAACATCGAATGTTCGATCATCGATCGGGGCTTCGAAGAAGGTTGGGTCACCGCGATGGTGCCTGAGCACCGCACCGGTAAGAAGGTCGCCGTGATTGGTTCCGGTCCGGCTGGTTTGGCCGCGGCCGAACAGTTGAACAAGGCCGGCCACAACGTGACCGTGTACGAGCGAGACGACCGCATCGGCGGTCTGCTGATGTACGGCATTCCGAACATGAAGCTCGACAAGCACACCGTCCAGCGTCGCGTCGATCTGATGGAAGCCGCAGGTGTCAAGTTCGTCACCAATGCCCACGTCGGTCAGAACATCGACGTCGCCGAGCTGAAAGAAAAGAATGACGCGATCATTCTGGCCGTCGGTGCCACCAAGCCGCGTGATCTGCCCATCCCCGGCCGCGAACTCAACGGCGTTCACTTCGCCATGGAATTCCTGAGGGCCAACACCAAGAGCCTGATGGATTCCAACCTCGAAGACGGCAACTACATTTCCGCCGAAGGCAAGAACGTCATCGTCATCGGTGGTGGTGATACCGGCACCGACTGCATCGGTACCTCGATCCGTCACGGCTGCACCAGCATGGTCAACTTCGAACTGCTGCCCAAGCCGCCGGCCGATCGTGCCCCGGATAACCCGTGGCCGCAATGGGCTCGGATCTTCCGCGTCGACTACGGTCACCAGGAAGCGGAAGCCAAGTTCGGCAACGATCCGCGCGAGTTCTGCATCCTGTCGAAGGAATTCATCGACGACGGCAACGGCAACGTGGCTGGCATCAAGACGGTGACCGTCCAGTGGACCAAAGATGACAGCGGCCGCTGGAACATGGCCGAAGTCCCCGGCAGCGAGAAGGTGTTCAAGGCCGACCTCGTTCTGCTGGCCATGGGCTTCCTCGGTCCGGAAGCGACCCTGGTCGAAAAGCTTGGCATGGAAACGGATCAACGATCCAACTTCAAAGCCGAATACGGCCGCTTCGCCACGTCCATCGACGGCGTCTTCGCCGCTGGCGACTGCCGCCGCGGACAGAGCCTGGTCGTCTGGGCCATCAACGAAGGCCGAGCCGCCGCACGCGAGTGCGACAAGTACCTGATGGGGGTCAGCTCATTGCCGTAAGCAGGCAACAAGTTTCTCATCAGAGAAACGAGAATTAGTCCCCTCGCCCCTGAGGGGAGAGGGCTAGGGTGAGGGGCTCCTTCGCCTGACCAAAACAAGCAAGGTGTTTCATTTCACCTCATATGCTCTAAGCTAGGGTGAGTCGCCAAAATCGACTCACCCTTTTTTATTGCCCGAGTGTGCCCCCATGAATGATCTTGCCCAGAAGATTTTTGCGAGTCCCATCGACAACTATCCCGCTGCCACGGTGGCCTGCTTCGATCCGACCTGTGGTGATTTGCCGCGGCGAAAGCTCGATGAGAAGCGACTGGTGAGCTATCTCGAGAAGCTTGCCGGCGCGGGCGCCGAAGCCGTATTGCTCGCCGCTTCCACTGGGCACGGTCACTTGCGGACGGTCGAAGAACTGGAGCGTTGGTTCGAGGTCGCAGCCCAGGCCAACGCTCGATCGCTGGTGCGCATGGCCCTGCTCCGCCCCGAAGATGGCGAAGAGGCCAACCACAAGCTGGTGGCAATTTTACGGGAACATGCCTATCCGGTGGTCTTCATTCGTCCCGGCACGAACTTGCCTGCCCATGCCACCGACACGCAGATTGTCGAGAACATGCGTCCGCTGGTCGAGATGATCGCCGAGGCCGGCATGGCCGTAGGCGTTTACTCTATTCCCGACGTGAGTGGCGTTCCCCTGCCGGCATCCGCGACCGAAAAGCTACTCGATCTGCCGGGTGGCGATAAGATCGTCGCGGCCAAGATCACCGAGGCCGATTACTTGGCGAGCACGCGCGAGTACCTCCTCAGCCCACGACTGTCGAAACTGAAGATCGTCCAGGGATGGGACCCCCATTTGGCTCAGGCACTCAGCGAAGGCCCGCGCTCGAACATCGAGAACAAGCAGCGCGTCGGGGTGACGTCGGGGCCGATGTCGTTCGCCGTCTATCAATACTTGTACATGTTGGAAGCGGCCAAAGAGCACGACTGGGACGAACTGGCCCTGGCTCAGAAGGCGGTCACCGCGCTCTTCGAAGCCATGCAGGACGATCCCACGAAGTTCGCCGACTTGCAGCGCGCCAAGTTCATCATGGGCCTGGGTCTGCCGCTGACCTCGAGCCTAGATACCGAGAAGGTCGAGAAGGTCCTCACCGCACTCGAAAACCTGCCACGCAAGTCGGATCAAAAGCGATTAGCGAAGAGCTTAGACTTGATGGGAGACGGGCCGTACCACGATCGATTGGCGGAGTTGTACGCGTAGCTGCCACTCGTTGCGAACGGCTAAATCTCGTACACCGCATCATGGCAGGCAACTTCCACATTGGGCATGCCCAACGCCTTTAGTTCTTCAGAAACCTGATCGTGGAAGCCTGGCTTCAGATGCACGGCGACGATGCGTACGTCGGGGGCGACGTGTTCGATCTGTCGTTTGAATTGCCCTGGCGTCGTATGCAAACTCTTTTCGGCCAGCCACTGCATTTGGTTGGGGAAGCTGGCGTCGAGGAAAATGATCTTCAAGTTCGGAATCGACTGAACGATCTTGTCGAACTCCAAAAACGGAGCCGTATCCCAGGCAAACAGCGCGGTGCCGTTTTCCGATTCGAACACGTACCCAAGCGTCGGAACGATGTGCTCCAGTGGAATCGGCGTGACCTGGTAATCGGCAATCTTGACCGGGCGGTGCGGGTCGAGGATCTGCTTCCGGTAGAAAGGGAATTCGGTACCGGCAATACGCTGGAGGTCTGGCCAGACCTGGTCGTTGAAGACATGGTCTTCCAGACAGTTCCACGTCGCCTCGCCTGCATACACCGCCGGGCACTCAAGCGAAGGCGCATAGATGTTATCGAGAAACAGGGGCAGCCCGCCAATATGATCGATGTGCGAATGGGTGAGCAGCACGTGGTCGACGGCACGCTGAGCGTCAATGCAGCCCAGGTAAGGGAGCCCGCCGGTATCGATTGCGATGTGCTCGTCAATCAAGACCGAGACCGCGAATTGCAGCCGACTTTGATGATCGACTGACGGCATGAGCAGGCGAATCTTCATTAGGCGATTTCCCAGTGCCAGCGGCGGCGCCGGGTTCTTTCTCAGATAAGTGGTGGTTGTGGCGAAAGATCGGAAGCGGAATCTTGTTGTTGGATTAACAAAAGGATGCCGCGCCAGTCGCTCATTTTTACTGTAAAAAGGGCTTTCTTCAGGTGCAAGCGCCGCGAATCGATTGTGACGAATAAACTGGTTACAATAGGCGACCGAAGGCGGATTGCACTCCCGGCAGTTCTTCACAGGCAGCGGAAGACTCGATGGAAAAGAAACGGATCATCATTCTCGGTGGCGGCTTCGGCGGCGTGTATACGGCGAGCGAACTGCTTCGGCGCTCGAAACGCTTTCACAAGGCGAACCTGGACGTCGAAGTGATTCTCGTCAGCGAAGAGAACTATATCACCTTTCAGCCGCTTCTGCCCGAAGTGGTTTCAGGGGCGGTCGAGCAGTTGCACGTCATCAGCCCCATTCGCCGTACCGCCCCAGGCGTGGTCCTGTACACGCGTCAGATCGAAAAGATCGACGTCGACAACATGACCGTGCAGCTTTCTCCCGGCCGCGTGCCACGGTCCGAAGTACTCAAGTACGATCACTTGGTTATCGCGCTGGGGAATCAGTTGGCCCACAACATGGTGCCTGGCATGTATGAGCATGCGATCCCATTTAAGTACCTGGGAGACGCACTGCGGCTGCGGAACCATATCGTGCAGATGCTGGAAGAAGCGAGCGTTTGCGAGGACGCCGAAGAACGCGAACGCCTGCTCACGTTCGTGGTCGCCGGGGGTGGATTCTCGGGCGTCGAGTGCATCGCCGAAATGGACGACTTCCTCAAGAAGGCGGTCCGTTCGTTTCCTCGGATCACGCGAAACGACTTGCGGATGGTCTTGGTTCAAAGTGCCGATCGCATTCTGCCGGAGATGAAAGAAAGCCTCGCTACCTATGCCGATAAGCTACTGCGTCGGCGCGGGATCAATATCGTGTTGGAGCATCGTCTGCACGAAGTCTCGGCCGATCGCGCGATCATTTTGTGCAAAGAGAACAACGAGCAAGTCACGATCCCCACGCGTACAGTCGTCGCCACCGTGCCGACCGAACCGCACCAGGTGATCCTTGATACACCGCTGGAACGCGAGCGTGGGCGTATTCTGGTCAGCGATGAAATGGAATCGACCAGTCATCCAGGCGTGTGGAGTTTGGGGGACTGTGCGGCCGTTCCCAGTGGCGAAGGCTACTTCAGCCCGCCCACCGCCCAGTATGCCGTGCGTCAGGCCGTGATCTGTGCCGAGAACATCCTGGCCACGCTGCAGGCCAAGCCACGAAAGCGATTCAAGTTCGCCGGTCTCGGCAAGCTGGCCTCGCTGGGCGCTCGCTGTGCGGTCGCGGAAGTGTTGGGCTTCACGTTTTCTGGCTTCATCGCCTGGGTCATGTGGCGGGCCATCTATGTCGGCAAGATGCCTGGTTTGGATCGCAAGATTCGTGTGTTTTTGGACTGGCTGAAAGACTTTTTCCTCCCCCGCGACATCACGCAGCTGAACGTCCACGACGAACAACAAGTTCGCCGCGAACATCTGGCCGCCGGGCAGACCCTCTTTCACCAGGGAGACTTCGGCGACCGATTGTACTTTGTGGCCAAGGGAAAGCTCGAGATCGAAGTCGACGGGCGCGTCGTCAATACCACCGGCGAAGGAGATGTGATCGGCGAAATGGCTCTCCTCTCGCATAAAGCCCGCAGCGCGACCGTGAGGGCCGTCGAGTCGACCGACCTGGTCAGCCTGCCGCGCGATGCGTTCGACTCGATCATCCAGTACGTCCCTGGTGCCGCCGAAGCAATGGCCGAGATCCATCGGAAACGCATGCAGCAAAACGCGGATGAAGAAGCGTCGGTTGATGACGCCGTGCAGCGCTAAACCTCAATCCGCGTCCACGCCCCGTGCCAATAACGTAGCAGGATGAGAATCATGCGGGCAACGTTATCCAGTAGCATGGCTATCCACGCTCCGGTCAGGCCCCAGCCGACACCGCTTAGTGCGATGCCGGTCAGTGGGATCTCGATCGTTTCCCATGCCAGCCAGTAAGTAAACGGCATGCGGATCAGCAGGAAGCCGACGAACGTGATCAAAAGCGGCCACGTGGTATCGCCGGCCCCGCGTAGCGAGCCGCTGATCACACTGAACACGGCGTAAAACGGCAAGCAGGCCGCCATGATCCATAGGATCTTCAGCACGGCTTCGCTAGTCGAAAACGCGGTGGTCCCTGATTCAGGAAAGCCGAGAAACAGGTTGGCCACGAAGTCCCCTCCGAGCATGATCGTCAGCGAGTACGCCGAGAGCAACGCGAAGCAGATCGATAGCGACACGAGCGTTGCCCGGGTCGCTCGACGTGGATTGTTGGCCCCCAGGTGCTGACCGGTCAGGGACGAAGCCGATACGGCAAACGCCCAGGCTGCCAGAAACCCAGGAGACTCCAAGCGAATCGCCAGTCCATGCGCGGCGGCTTGTGTCGTGCCCAGGCTGTTGATGATGCCCAGGTACCACAGGTGGGATGACAGCACGATCGCATCGTTCAATCCGCCTGGTAGTCCCACACGCAGTAGGCGTCGCATCCTTTCGACGTTCGGCCACATGCCGCGCCATTGCACTTTCAGGTGCGCTCTTCCTTGAAACAGAATCGCCAGCAGAAGCAGTCCGCCAATTGCATGACTGACCGCGGTTCCGATTGCGATGCCACTCCAGCCAAGCTTGGGAATCGGCCCCACGCCAATTGCCAAAGCGGCGCTGATCGCGATGTTCAATACGTTGACGATCGTCATCACGATCAGGCCGGTCACCGTATCGCCTGCTCCGTGCAGGCAAGCCGTCGTGATCGCGATCATCATGAAGCCGGGGATCGCCGGGATGAGGATACGAAGGTACGTAAGGGCCATGTCGTAGGCCTGCCCTTCGAGCTGCATCGCGGCGACATAATCATCGGCCAGAAACCAAAACAGAACGGTCGTGACAAGGCTCAAAATCATGCCCAACGAAATGGCCTGCTCGGTGGCAAGTTCGGCGTCCTGCCAATTGCCAGCCCCGATGTTTCGGGCCACGACCGCGGTCGCGCCGATACCGATCGACGCACAGATGACGAAAATCATCCAGCAGCTGTAAGCCATCAAACCGACGGCAGCCACCGCGGGTACCGAGTTCTCGGCGGATAGGCAGTTACCGGCCAGGTAGGTATCGGTCGTGCCGACGCAAAATTCCAGGAACTGCTCGGCCAGCGCCGGTGTGGCGATCGTCATCACGGCGCGCAGATCCCCCTTCGACGTCATCGACGTGCGCGGGGCGGTCTCTTCGATCTGCGTCATCGACATGAAGCGTACACCGTACGAAAGGGCGCAGGATGGAAACGTGCATTATAAGCACAAGATGCCGCTGGTCAGTGAAGGGTTCGCCGCTAGCGTGTTAAGCATCCGCGATCGGCGTGAGCGTATCGGCGGCCACCAAAATCTCGTCGATATTGGGAAACTCGACCGACGACGAGGGACGGAAGTCCCACACGATCTGACCGTTGGTGTCGATCAGATAGGTGCCTGACAGCTGCATCAAGTCTCCTCGTGGTCGGCCGATACCGCTCCGCGTGAGGGCCTTGAGACCTTCCCACCATAGCTGTGGCCCGGCAACTTGCCAAACGTTGCCGCGAGGAACTTCAAAGGCCTGGTACACGCTTTGATCCGGGTCGGCATACACCGGAAAAGTCAGCTTGAGCGCTTCGCGGAACTTCCTGGCCTCGTCTGCCCCACCCATGATGACCAGGGCCACGTCCAGGTTATGCCGCGTGAAGGTCTCGTAGTGCTTGAGCAACTGCTTGGCGTGATCGATGCAGAAGACACAGCCCAAGTGCCGCGAGAACTGTAGCAGTAACGGACGCTTCGCATACAGATGAGCCAGGGGAACCTTGCAACCGTCTTCTGCGATCAAATCGACGTGCGGGGCCGGAATGGAGGATGCGTAGTGGGTCATCTTAGTTTGCGTGAGGACGTTTTCTCTGGGAGGGCGGCCTCCTTGCTAAAGGCCTCGTATTCCGCTTTCATCATCTTCCCGATGGCCACCCGATCGACGCCGAACCAGGTGGTATTGGGCGTCTGGGAATCGAGCTTGATGCGTTTGTTTTCAATCTCGACCAGTTCATCCAGTTTTTCTTGCTTCACCGCACGGTCGTCCGTGGCGCGGAGCTGGGCTTCGGTGTAAATCGCTTGAGCGTTCAGCAAAATGCCTTCGGGAACGGCTTTCTCTTCCACCCGCTTTTCCAGGTAGGTCGTAAACAGCTTCAGCGATTCAAGCTGCTCTGCCTGCAAGTATCGCATGTATGACACTAGACCGTCCGGCAGACGTACGTTGCCCGGGCCGATGTAGTTAACTTGTTGAGCAGTCGTTACTTGAGTCGAAGCCAATAGCAACAGGAATGTGAGAACGATCGTTCGCATGATAGCACCCTTACTTGGTCAAAGTCGCAACCCTGGTATCGTACCGCCCAGCTCCCCATTCAACCTAGAGCAATGTCGCCACGGCATCCTCACCGAATGTGAGAATAAAAATTGCCTCAGTTTGGGAAATACTTTATGGTGGGTGTGGCTATTCACCCATATGAATGGGACAAAACGCCTGACTGAGCGTAGTTCCATCCGGATAGTTGGTTCCTCATTATCTCTTCTAAGGAACTCCCTATGGTTTTGTCTACTGGTCGGCCCCAGCGTGGGTTCACGCTCGTCGAGCTTCTCGTCGTCATTGCGATCATCGGTGTCTTGATTGCCCTGCTGCTTCCCGCCGTGCAGCAAGCCCGCGAGGCCGCTCGCCGGATGCAGTGCAGCAACCAGCTCAAGCAGATCGGCTTGGCAATGCACAACTATCACGACACCTACCAGGTCTTTCCGCCCGGTAGCGTCAATCTCGATTTGACGACCGCGGCCAACAAAAGTCTCACGAACTGGGCCGTTTCCATTCTGCCGTTTTTAGAGCAGTCTGCGCTATTCGAGCAATACAATCAGAGCGTCCACAACTCGCATGCCGATAATCAGGATGTTTTGCAGACCATCTTGCCGGCCATGCTCTGTCCGTCGGACGTGAATTCCGAAGTACTCACCCAGCCTAGCCAGCTCATCACATTCGACATCGCCCCTGGCTCTTACAAGGGGAACATCGGCCGACGGTTCCGCGGGGCCAACGGCTATTTCGACTATCCTCCTTACGCCGGTACTTATACCGCCTCCGAGAAAGAATCCATCGGTCCGCTGCACGTGTCAGGCGTGAACGGACTCAACTGCGAGCGTTTCGCCACGATCACCGATGGTTCGACCAACACATTGTTGGTCGGCGAATACCACACCAAGACGCGGCCAGATTGCAAAACGTTTTGGGCCAGTTCGCATAGCTTTCATAACCTGGCGGCGGCTCAGCCTGAGTCGTACACGCGAATTCCCGACTGGGATGCCTGTTACGCGGCGACCGGCGGCAGCCAGCATTGGAAGTGTTATCGCGCATGGGGCGCTTTGCACGCCGCTGGCACGATGAACTTCGTGATGTGCGACGGTTCGGTGACCAGCATTCCGCAGACGATCGATAACGTGATCTTCGAGGCCCTCTCAACAATCGGCCGAAACGAAGTCGCTTCGTTGCCCTAGTCTCTCTTTTCGCCGGGAAGAACCTCGCATGATGGTTGCGCGAATCGTGGCTCTCGCCCCGCTCTGTTTGCTCGTGGGCTGTTTCGGCTCGGACAAGATCGTCCCGGTATCGGGCCGGGTGACCTTGGATGGCGAGCCGCTCTCTGGAGCGGTCGTCGGCTATGAACCGATCGCTCAGGAAGGTGACCTCGAAGCTGGCTACGGCAGCTACGCCAGGACCGACGACGACGGCCGCTACACGCTGCGCTCCCTCAACAATGAAGACGGCGCGCTGGTCGGCCAGCACCGGGTTTCGGTCAGTACGGTCGTCGGCAAGGAAGGCCCCAACGGCGAGATCCTTGGTTTGACGAAGGAACGTGTTCCCTCGCGATACAACAATGATACGCAACTGGTGATAGAAGTGCCCGAAGGAGGCACCGACGAGGCGAATCTGGAGTTGGAGTCGAGAAGGTAGAACTTAGTCCAGCCTCTCAGGGGCGAGGGGGACTGGATGGTTGCACCATTGTTCCCGGACTTCTATCTTCTTCCTATCTTCACGCGATCTCCCAGGTTTGCCCGTACCATAGCGGGGGAAACTGGGGTGTCTTGCGTTGACATGGGGATTTGAACGACCGTAAAATGTTGAGTTTTCCCGGACGCGGGGTGTCTTGACAGGGGAAACCGGACTTCCGATCGGTTTATCTCAGGTGCCTTTCGTTCGAAGCATGAACAACCTCGGAGCTTGCTCCACTTTCCAGAGAACCATCCTTGAGAGACGCTATCGAAAAAGCGGACGTCCTGATTGAAGCCTTAGGATGGATCCGCCGCTTCCGCAACAAAGTCACCGTGATCAAGTTGGGCGGAAGCGTCATGGAGAACCCCGACGCGCTGCGGCACTGCTTAATTGACATCGTCTTTATGGAAACGGTCGGCATGCGTCCGGTCGTGATTCATGGAGGCGGGGCCGCCATCAGCCGAGCCATGGCCGAAGCGAAGATCGAGCCCAACTTCATTCAAGGACGCCGCTACACCGACGATGCCACGCTGAAAATCGTCGAAGAAGTTCTCGCTGGCCAAGTCTGCAGCCACATCACCCAGGAAGTCGAAGACATCGGCGGCCGGGCAATGAGCCTGAACCTCGATCCGCAGTGCGTGCTGTTTGGCGAGCGCATGACCTTGCCAGGCGAAAACGGCGAAGAGATCGACCTGGGGCATGTCGGCAACGTGACGGAAGTCGACCGGGCCACGATCGAGAACCTGTGCTACGCCGGCCAGGTACCGATCATCCCGAGCATGTGCATCGATAAAAAGACCGGACAAAAGCTGAACGTCAACGCCGACACGGCCGCCAACGCCGTGGCCGAAGCCCTGGGCGCCGAGAAGCTGGTCTTCCTGTCGGACGTGAATGGCGTGCGTACCGATAAGGACGATCCCGATACGCTGGTCCATTCGCTCAACCGCGAGAAGGCCGAAGCGATGATCAAGTCGGGGCAAATTGCTTCCGGCATGATTCCCAAAGTTGAAGCCTGCCTGGAAACGCTGGCCCGCGGCGTGAGCAAGATCCATATCATCGACGGCCGTCTACGTCATTCGCTGCTGCTGGAAATTTACACGAACACTGGGGTGGGAACGGAAATCGTTTTGTAACAACTATCGTCGCCGCTCACCAACTAGTCCCCTCGCCCCTTTGGGGAGAGGGTTAGGGTGAGGGGC
Organism: Bremerella volcania; assembly: GCF_007748115.1. Lineage (NCBI taxonomy): Bacteria > Pseudomonadati > Planctomycetota > Planctomycetia > Pirellulales > Pirellulaceae > Bremerella > Bremerella volcania. The sequence goes on along the minus strand of NZ_CP036289.1, from coordinate 6,131,292 downwards.
GAAGCGGGTACCAACTGCCCAACCCTCACCCTAGCCCTCTCCCTCGGGAAGGGAGAGGGGACCCGAGAGAGAAAAACACACCGAACTTTTTCAGTCTGGCCGCTGTCCACTAGCTTTCCCATGAGTGGACCTGGTCTTGGAGAACCTGTCATGAGTACGACCGATGCTTCCGCCGGAACCGAGCCGTTAAGCTCGACGGACACTGTCGAACTTTTTCAGAAGTACGTGGTGCCCAACTACGTGCGCTACCCGGTGAACCTGGTTCGCGGCGAAGGCTCGAAAATCTGGGATGCCGAAGGGAAAGAGTACCTAGACCTGTTTCCCGGCTGGGGCTGCAACCTGTTGGGTCACTGCCCGGATATGGTCGTTGCCGCGGTGCAGGATCAAGTTGCCAAGCTGATTCATGTGCCCAATACCTGGCACATGGACGTCCAAGGCCAGTGGGCCAAGATGCTTTCCGATCGCAGTTTCGGGGGCAAAGCGTTCTTCTGTAACAGCGGTGCCGAAGCGAACGAAGCAGCCATCAAGCTGGCTCGTCTGCACACGCCGCACGAAAAGTACAAGATCATCACCTTTCTGGGCGGCTTTCACGGCCGGACCTACGGCGCGGTGACCGCCACCGCGCAGCCGAAGTACCATCAGCACATCGGCCCGATGATGGCCGGTTTCAGTTATGCTCCGCACGGCGATCTGGAAGCGGTCCGCGACCTGGTCGACGAACATACGTGTGCGATAATGATTGAACCGATCCAAGGCGAAGGGGGCGTCAAGCTGCCGCCGGAAGGCTTCCTGGAAGGTTTGCGAAAGATTGCCGACGAAAACAACTTGCTGCTGATCTTCGACGAAGTTCAGACCGGTTGCGGGCGAACCGGCGAGTGGTTCGGCTACCAGCACTTTGGCGTTCAGCCTGACATCATGACCCTGGCCAAGAGCTTGTGCGGGGGCGTCGCCGGCGGCGCGTTGATGACGACGTCGGAGATTGCCGACAGCTTGAAGCCGGGCATGCACGCGGCCACGTTTGGCGGTAACCCGCTGGCAGCCCGGGCAGGGATCGCGGCGATTGAGCAGATCGAACGGGACGGCCTCTTGGAAAAGGCCAAGCAGGCCAGCGAGATCTTCCGCGAGCGGCTGACCGCGCTCAAGCAAGAGTGCGATCTGATTCGGGAAGTTCGCATCGTCGGCATGATGATCGGCCTGGAGCTTTCGGTCGACGGGGCCCCGGCCGTGAAGGCCTGCCTCGAGAAGCAGCTTCTCATCAACTGCACGCAAGGACGAGTCATCCGTCTGCTGCCGGCGATGAACATCACCGAGGAAGAAATTCACCACGGGTGCGATATTCTTTCTGAAGTATTAAAAAATTTGCCAGCTACGGCTGAGTAATCTCTTTTCTCTTTGGGTACGTAGGTGCCACTGTTTTTTCATCGCGAGATCGTTTCCATGCGACATTTCTTGAGCCTCTTTGACGTTTCCGACGACGAACTAAAGCGAATCTTCGAGTTGGGCCGCCAGCTGAAAACACGCTTGAAGTCAGGCGTCCGTGAACCTATCCTGCAGGGCAAAGTGGCCGGGCTGTTGTTCGAGAAACCTTCGCTGCGTACCCGCGTCAGCTTTGAAGCCGGCATGGCTCAACTGGGGGGCAGCAGCTTGTTCCTGGGCGAAGACGTCGGCTGGGGGAAGCGAGAAGCTCCGCAAGATTTCAGCCGCGTGATTGGCCAGTACCTGGACGTGATCGTCTGTCGAGCCAAGTCGCACGACAAGGTCGAAACGCTGGCCAAGTATGCCGATACGGTCATCATCAACGGCCTGACCGACCTGTGCCATCCCTGCCAGGCGCTGGCCGACCTGATGACCATTCACGAAGAGTTCGGCACGCTGAAAGGTCAGAAGCTGACGTTCGTCGGCGACGGCAATAACGTTTCCCGCAGTCTGGCGCTGGCCTGTGCGAAGATGAGCATGCAGTTCACGCTGGCCCATCCCAAGGGATACGAGATTGAGCAAGAGTTCATCGATCGCATCCTGAAGGTTGTCCCGGACGCGAAGATCGACCAGACTTCCGATCCGATCGCCGCGGTGGAAGGTGCCTGTGCCGTTTACACCGACGTGTGGGCCAGCATGGGGCAAGAGGCCGAACAGGCCAAGCGGGAGAAAGACTTCGCCGACTTCCAGGTCAATCAGAAGTTGATGGACGCCGCCGCGAAGGACGCCATTTTCCTGCACTGCCTGCCCGCCAAACGAGGCCAGGAAGTGACGGACGAAGTGATGGATTGCCCAACCAGCCGCATCGTCGAACAAGCCGGCAACCGCATGCATGCCCAGAAGGGGCTGCTGGTATGGCTATTGACCGAAGCGGTCGACAAGGTTCACCTCGACTAGTTCTTACGAGAAGAGATTAGCCGCAGAGGACACAGAGACCACCGAGAGAAGAGTTTTAACCACGAATTACACAGATGAACACAGATATCTGAAGATTCGTCTTCGACGATTCCAATTTCATCCGTGTCTATCCGTGAAATCTGTGGTTGTCTTCTTTTCTTTCGCTGTGTCCTCTGCGGCTATCACGCATTCACGAATTGCTCCCAAGGATATTACACCATGCCCCGTCACGATGGCCGTTCTGTTTCCCAGCTTCGTCCTTTGAAGGTGAAGCGAAAGTACACCAAGAACGCCCCTGGGAGCGTGCTGATTCAAGCCGGCACGACCACCGTTCTATGCACGGCCAGCGTCGAGTCGTCAGTGCCGCCGTGGCTTAAGGGGAGTGAAAAAGGTTGGGTCACGGCCGAGTACAACATGCTGCCAGGCAGCACGCCGACGCGTAAGGCGCGGAAGGTCGATGGTCGTACGACCGAGATTCAGCGGTTGATTGGACGGAGCCTGCGAGCGGTCGTCGACCTGGAAGCGTTGGGCGAGCAGATGATCACGGTCGACTGCGACGTGCTGGACGCCGACGGGGGAACGCGCACGGCCAGCATTACCGGGGCGTTCATCGCGCTGGTCGACGCGGTGAGCACCATCGAACTGCCCGATCCGAAACGTTCGGTCTTCAAAGACAGCCTGGCCGCGATCAGCGTCGGCATCGTCAATGGTTCGCCGGTCTTGGATCTGGACTACGTGGAAGACTTCGCCGCGACGGTCGATATGAACGTCGTCATGACCGGCAGCGGGAAGTTCATCGAAATCCAGGGCACCGGAGAAGAAGCGACCTTCAGCGAAGACGAACTGTCCAAGCTTCTGAAACTGGCCAAAGGGGGCATCATGGAACTGACTGAGATGCAACAAAAAGCCCTCGGCCGCAAATGGCCGCTCGTTTCCTAGTTGTAAATCGCAAGGATGCTACCAGCAACAGGCCGGGTGCCCCAGAGAGCTATCTCTGGGTGGCCGCAGGCCACAGGAGGCTCACGCGTCCAACGTGAACCAAGTGGAAGGTTTCGTTCTTCGACAACGCCCATCCATTAGCCGCTTGTCGGCTACGCCGACCCAGAGATGGCTCTCTGGGCCACCCTGGTAGTCAGCGTAGTCGTTTTGGTTAATACTCTTGCGTTCCAGCCCTTACAGCTCAAAAGTCAGCGTATCGAGGCCTTCTTTGGGGACGTCGACCGTCAGGCTGCCGTCGGTGGCTTTGCTGGGGAGTCTCACGGCGGAGGACTTCTCGGGCACGACGGCGTCTTCGGCACCCAGGACGATACGATTGCGAATGCGGACCTGGTGTTGACCGATCATGGCACCTTCCATGCCATCTTCTCCGGTGGTCTTCAGAGTGAAGCGACCCTGGTCGTCGGTAAGTCCCGAGGAAGCGATCGCAGGCTCTTCACCTTGGGTGACCGGCAGGAAACTGACGATCAGGTTCGGCTGTGGTTTTCCTTTGACGGTGACTGTTCCGCTGACGGGAGCAAAATTCTCGTTCTCTTGGCTGCATCCAGCCAAGAGAACGACTAAGGCAACCAGCGCGACGGTCCCTAGGTTTTGCGTAAGTTTCATGATTGGGGGTTAACCTTCTTCTTGGTATCGATTCGTGAAACGATGGGCCAACGCTAGTTGATGCGTTCGACTTCGCCGTTGCCCATGGTGGCTTGGGCACCGAACACGCGGAGGTCAATCGTTTCGGGTAGGAAGAAGGTCGAAGCATCGGCCCGCAGGAAGTTCAGCCCGCCTGGGTGATGCGAATACCAGGCCCGGCGACAAATGTTGGTGCTGGTATTTGCGGTGCAAGTGTTGTACTCGTTGCCGAAGATATACGGATCGAGAATCACGTACCCCACGCCGTAGCCCCACTTCGAGTGCGCCCAGAACGCGCCGCGGCCGGGGTCATCCTTTGGCTGATGGAATTCGCCCACCAACAAGGTGTTGGTCGTGCCATCGGTGACCGAGGCCATCTTCTCGAAGTTCAGCTTGTCGTTGTTGTAGTTGCCTACAGAGTGGAAAATGCCTTTCCACTTTTGCGTCGACATATCGACTTCTTTGATATGGTCCCAGTTGTACGCTTCGTCCTCGACGTAACCGCTCATCCCTTTGTACGACATCGCATGGGCGTCGCGGCCGAAACCGGACGATGGCTGACGAATGGGGGTTGGCATCGTATCGCTGGGGCAAATGAACGCTTCCAGCCGCTGCTTCACTTCGTCGGCATTGTTGGCGTGGTCGCAGGTAACGGTGTGATCGTACGACTCGTAAAGTGCGTTCTGTTCGATGTACGGCAGGATCGCGATGCACCAGTTGCCCCAGTACGGCTCGCCTGACTGCACGCGCCCCGGAGGGAAGTGCAGGAAGGTATCGTGATAGTTGTGAATCGCGATCCCCATCTGCTTCATGTTGTTGCCGCACTGCATCCGGCGAGCGGCTTCGCGAGCCTGCTGCACCGCCGGCAAGAGCAACGCGATCAACACGCCAATGATGGCAATCACGACCAGAAGTTCCACCAACGTAAATCCGCGCCGAGTGCGCCCGGCGAGTCCAACAACGCGCATGATTCCGAGTCCTGGTAAGAGAGATAAGAAAAGGTTGGACTCGTCGTCCGTCCATTCAACGAATCGATGAGCCCGCTATGGAAAAGAACGAGCACCGCAAACGACGATGACGAGCACTGTCTTTGTGTGCAGTGCAAAGTATGTATAAAGATGGAAAATTTTCCCTGGCATATTGGGAGAAATCTATAATGACGTTTGAGCTGCCTTTGAATAGTCAACCGAGCCGGATAATGGCAATGAAAGGGACTTCTGGTGACAACGGTTTCTTTGGTAGGGCCCGATATGCCAATATAGGAGGGGACGCTCAGAAGGTCGTTTTTCAGGGGGATATCGGGATTCATGCCGAGAGTACAGGCGAAAGGCCCTGGTTTGCCCACACCCGGCTTGCGGACTACCGAGGCGACATGCGGAGTGTCGGGGTGCCGCTGTGCCCCGTATGGCATCCAGTGCAGAAGTGCGTGAAGCCAGGGCGTGCTCCACTGTAGTGATCGCCAGCAAACGCGTAGAAGGTGGCTCGCTCACCCGAGTCGTTCTGGGCTTCGCTCTGCCAGCTGGCGACGTGCCCCTCGGAATCGAAACCGGCCAAGACGGTTGGCGCCCCAGGCGGAATTCGGAAACGGAAGTCGTCGTTCTTCACCGGCGTCTCGATCAGCAACTCGAAACCGCCATGCGTGCGCGGCTCGTCAGGCAAATCGAAGCGATCGCGATACGATCCATAAACGCGAATGGTCTCGATCAGGTCCTTGGGGACCGGGTTGAAAATCGGCGCGTCGCTGCTGGTTGCCTTTTGTCCTGGAGCATCCTGGTTGCCGGCAAAGCTGACGGCTGAATTGTGGACCTCGGCCGTCGGGCCAGCGAATGTTTCTCCGTTGGCAAAGCGAACGGTTTGGCTGCCGTCCCCTACTTCCAGTGCTTGGAAGTTGTACTTGATCTTTCGGGGCGTGACGGCCACCGGTTCGCTATCGACCAGCCGCGGATCATCGAAGACTTTTCGCAGCGAGATGCTTTCCGCGGTGGAACCCGCGCTCCAGTCAGCATCGGCCAGATAAATTCCATACGATGCTTCATCCCAGGTACCATCTTCCCGCGCGCTGGCGGCCGCGAGAATGATTTGGTGGTCAGGATACGGTCCAGGCGTTGCCAGTTGCAACGCGTTGCCATTTTTATCGTGCGAAGGCCCGAAGACCAGTACCGAGTCGCTCGTCGTGGGAAGCACCGATTCCTTGGCCAGCGAACTGGGGGAATTACTGATGCTGCCTGCTTTAGCCTGAACGACCGTCATTATAGATGTTGAATCTTCGCCGTTCGCGGAAGCAGTCATGAAGACGTAATTGCCGTTATCGAGTCCACGTGCGCGCCAGACAGGCTCTTTCGTTTTCAGCACGCTGCCAAAGAAATCGCCGTTGGGCTCCACGTGCGCACCCAGCCACGCATCGGTCGGCAGCGTGGCGGTGTCCGCGCCATCGGTATACGGCTCGATCGTCGTCAAATCTCGCGAGATGACTTCGCGATTGCGGCTCCAAAGACTGAAAATGACGTAGCCGTTGGACGCGATCCACGGCCAGCGATCATTATTGCGATTGGCCGATAACGGCTTCTTGTCGCTTCCATCTTCCTTCATGATCCACAGCGTGGTGCTACGACGGGCATGATCGCGTCCCAGATCCGGCGTGCGGCTGGAAGCGAAGACGATGTGACCGCCAGGAGCGTACGTCGGGTCGACGTCGTCATAGTCGATTCTTTTGCGCTTTGTATCCGAGAGAACGGCTTCTCCCGTTTCGTCGTAGCGCATGGGAGGAACCGCCGTGCAGCCAGGATCGTTGGGTCCGCCGGTCAGTTGACGCAGGCCTGTCCCGTCGATTTGAATCTCGTACAAGCGAAAGTGGCCTGGATCAGGCGCTGCTTTACGCCCGGCGAAGATGATTTTCTGACCATCGGGCGAGACGCTCGGGCTCATCACGTCGATTAACGTTGAACCATCGGGCAGCGGCTTTTCCCAGGTCAGTTCGCTAACCTCGCCACTGGGAAGCAGCATTCTCAGCCGCCCTTGCTCGGCCTGCCATAGCGGCTGACCAGGGTAGACGAACGTTTCGCCGTGGTCGGCGGCAGCGCGCAGGCTGGCGGTGCTGCCGCGCGACGTAAAGACGATAGGGTAGACAACCCGCCCGTGAACGTAGCCGGTCAGTTCAGGGCTGCCAGGCGGTAATGGGCTTTGATTGAAGTACCAAAACCCAACCGCGACGAGTCCGAATCCGATAGCAGCAGAGACAGCAAGAAGAGTTCTGCCGAGCCTACTTCGCATACGTACTCAAATCGATATCGATCGTATCGCCACCCTTGATGGATTGCTTGATGGGCGTCTTGGCCTGACTGAACTGTCCCTTCAACTTGTCGACATTGGGGTAAGGATCAAGCTGCTGGACGGAGATTCGATATTCGCCGGCAGGCACTTCGGCTTCAAAATGGCCACTGGGGTCGATGCTGGTCATATACGTTTGACCGGTCATCTTGCCATTTTCTTCTTGGATGAAGTGGATCTGGATGTCTCCTTGGCTGCTTACTTGAAGGGCTTCACCACCTTTGGTTACCGAGCCTTTAACGATCGAAGGGGCTTCGCTGCAACCGACGCAAGCCAGCATCAAGCAGGCAAACAAGCCAATAGAAATCCGAGTGGTTGTCACTTCGGCATACCTTTCAATGTGCAAGATAAGACTTGATGAACTTCCAATAAGAATCGGCGAGGATCGCGCCTCGCCGATTGCGTTGATAGGTCGATCGAGGACTAAGGTCTCTCGTAAGGAATGCCGTCGTTGATGGCGTGCATCATGGCCCAGGTAGGCTGATCGATCGTTTCGGCAATACTGCTGACGCTTCCGTCCACAAACACGATGTTGACGATGCCGGGGTGCAGCGAGCGAGCGACGGCCTGCGTGTTCGTGCAGCCTTCCCAGCATCCACCTCTTCCGTCGGCGAAGTCCTGGCAATCGAGAACGTCGTCGGAGTTGGCATTCCTATCGTTCGGGCCATGGCAGTCACCGCGTGAGAAGTTGTTCACGATGCTGGAACCGGAAACGCCCAATGCCCACACGCCGCGCTGGTCGGTAGCGACTTCACCGATCCGAATTTCATCCACGAGGGCGGAGTTGGAAGTTCCGTCGGTAACCGCCGACATGTTCTTACCTTTGTTGACGGTAAAGACGCCGTCGGAACTGATGTTCTGGCTGTACCCGTTGGGGGTCGAGGACTCGCCGTCATTCCACCACGATTGAAAACCGCCATTGGCCGCATAGTTGCCGCGTCCCCAGTTGCCGCCGATGCCGCTGTAGGGAGTTTTGGAGGCCGCGTCGCTCGGGCAGAGGTAGGCAGGAATCTCCTGGGCTCGCGCAAATTCGCCGTTGGGCAACGTCACATCGCGCTGCCACTTATCGACTGTGTTCGCGTTGTTCTCATTCACCTCGAAGAGGTCGTAGAGAGCCGACTGTTCGACGAACGGTAGGAACTTAACGGCCCAGTTAGGACCAATCTGATCCGATTCGTTGTTCCCTGCATAACCGTTGTTGTGGTTGTACAGTGCGGCGGGGAAGGCCAGGAATGTGTCGTGGTGATTATGTGCCGCCAGGCCGATTTGCTTGAGATTGTTTATGCACTGCGAGCGGCGTGCGGCTTCGCGTGCTTGCTGCACGGCCGGCAGCAACAGGGCAATCAGAACGCCAATAATCGCGATCACAACGAGCAGTTCAACCAGCGTAAAGGCTTTCCGTCCCCCAAGACGTATTGCAAGAGGCTTATACATTGACGAGGTTCCTTGATAAGAGTCAGCGAGGCGAAGAAGCGATAATGAGTAAAAGTTAAAATATGGAAAATGTGTGAGAAAAAGGACCTTCCGGGCTATAGAGCACCACAAATGCCAGTTTAGAGGAGAGGCAGCCTCTGGAGTGGTTATCGCTAAGAGCGATCTCGGGTGCAACTAAAAATACGACAAAAATAAGTTAAATAGCCGAGATCCTACGGGGAACACCGTAGGTGTAGGGGGGTGTGGTGAAATATGTCTCAATCAAAATGCGTTTATGCGGCATGGAAACGTGCGAAATCATTCAACGATGCCGATTTCATCTTTGGGCGTGGCAAATGATGGGGAGGCGGGCAACAGAACGTTCCCGCCCAGCGATTTCGAGAATGGTTGCTTACACCTGGCGAGCGTCACGCAATCGCGATTGGTGAGCCTGCCTCTGCTGCCGCACTTGCTAGTCGACCAAATCGATGTCGAACGTTTGATTGCCGCTGGCCGTCACTTCAAACTCCAGGGGCGTCGAGTCCATGGACATGTATTTCTTCGGCAGCATGTCCTTGTTCACGTAGGCTGGCTCGCCCGCGTTCTCGCCATCCTTTTGAACCCCTTGTTGAACAGGGACTAACTTCCGTACAGTCACTTTGTACTTACCGGCCATGGCGCCGTCACCGGTCTCGAACGTCGACAAAGCATAGGTACCGTCGGTGCCGGATGTGGCATTGGCGACTTTAACTTCCGAGGAACTCGGAAGAAACTGAATTGTCGCTCCTTCCACGGCTTCCCCCTTGTAGGTCACCTTGCCGGTGACCGGAGATGTGGGTGGATTGGAAGTGCCAGGTTCGCATCCCATCACGAACAGGCAAACAGCTGCCGCGCTCAACAACAGAACATTCTTGTTCATTAGGCTTCCCCCTTTTTGGGCTAAATCGTGGAACGAAAAAACGCCCGACCGATTGGGGTCGGGCGTTTGCTCTATCACATGGCATCGGCAACTAGTCAGTCACCGGCTCGCCACCATTACGACTTCCCAACGCACCCCAAATGCCATAGGGGGATTGTCCGGTGGTGAAATTGAAGCTCGCTCCCTGGTTGCCGGTGTCAATGGTCTCGGAGATGAATCGCACCGAACCATCCCCCAAGCACGTCAAGACGCCACCTGGATGCAGGCTGCTGGCACCTGGCAATGCAAACGTTCCATCATGGATGTTGCCGCTGTTGCCGTCCCCAGTACAGCTGACACTGTTCGGTGGAGCTGCGGCAAAGAAACCAGAAAACGGCGATCTTCCATCGTTCCAGCGTGCACCTTCGCTTTGCCCCGCCCAGGTCCCCGTAAGAGCAGCGGTACAAGTCGACGGCGAACTGTTGCCATCCAGCGTGATTTGGGCAAAAGCGCCTTGCATCGGGCGTGCATTGGATGCGTAGGCAATCCTCTCGGAAAACGCCATCGTGTTCGACAGGCCATCGGTAATGGAGGCGAAATTCAACTTGTTCTGGATTTGGTTGTTACTGACATTCCCTCGTTGGAACATGCCGCGGGTATTCTGCATCGGGCCGTCCCTATCAACCAGCCGATCTCCCAAGCACATCATGTAATTCTTCGAGCACTTCTGTGAGTCCTCAAAAGTGGCTGGGGGCACCGACGATGGACACGTAAAACCATCAAAGCTGAAATCGTTCCAATAGGCTCGGTCGTCCCATGGGTTCGCCCCCAAATCGGCTTGGATCTGTTCGTAGGAGTTGTTCTGCTCGAGGAAGGGTAGCAACAGGATAAATCCATTGCGACGTCCGCTATGGCCACCACCAATGTCTCGCAGCGGCGGCATGTACCCGTACGTATCGTGGTGATTGTGTAGCGAGAGTCCCAACTGTTTCAAATTGTTCGAGCACTGCATGCGGCGCGCGGCTTCACGGGCTTGCTGAACGGCTGGCAATAACAGGGCAATCAGCACACCGATAATGGCGATCACAACGAGCAATTCGACCAGCGTGAAGGCTTTCCGTTGGCCAAAACGCATTGAAAGAAGCTTATGCATGTACGAGGTTCCTTGAGGCGGAAAGGTGATAACAGAGAAAGAAAAAAACGGAGATAAGTGTATCAAAAAGAATGCACCGGTGGGGTCAGTGCCGTAAATGCTGATTCAGAGGAGGTAGTCATTCTTTACTATTATCGTAACGGGGCTTTAAGGGTGCAATTGTTGATAGGGGGAAATTGCGGGAAATCGCTGATAATCTACGGACAGGGCAGTAGATATAGGGGGAGTTGAGAAATATATCTCAATCAAAATATGCTTCTGCGGCATGCGGTCTCGTCATCTCGATGACGAAAACAGGCTGCTAGGAAGCCTGGGGGGTCTCGAATTTAGGAACGTTTTCACTTGCTGGGGGCGAATGTTACGCTGTCGAGATTCATCAGGCCCCCTTGCCGCTCTGGGTTGATGAACACGAGGTAGATATCGTGGCGGCCGGCCTGGGGCTCCATGGGGCAGGTAACGTCATGGAACGCATCCCAGCTACCGTTCACCTCGACCAGAGCGGAAGCAATAACCGGGCCGTCGAGCGAGTCCAGGCGGGCTTCAATCCGACCCCCTGACCCGGCCGAGGTGACCCGTAAGGTCAGGCTGCCGACGCGATCCAACGGGATTTGATTGAATCGGGCGAAGTGGTTGTGGTTGATCGCGCCGAGAAACTTGCCATCGGAAGCGGTATGACCGCCGAGCGTTCGCGGGCCGTTGATTTCGTCCGCGGCTTCCGCTTCGATCTTGCGTTGCCGCAAGAAGAGCTTGGCCGTGCCGACCAGCGGCGGAATCTCTCCGGCGCCTAAGTCTCGATAACTGGCTTCGAGCTGTACGTAGCCTGCTTTCTCGACCTCCGCGTCGGTGAGTTCAATGTTCCCGACGAAGCCATCGAACACGCGGACGGCGTTGTCCTTCTCCAGCGAGTAGACCCACGCGACCATGTCTCGGATTTCCTCGATCGAATGCTGCGAGTGGGGCAGCATGGGGACCTTACCCCAAACGCCGGCCGAGCCTTCACGGACACGCTTTACCGATGCTTCCAAGGCCTCGGCGTTGCCGCGATACTTTTCGGCGACCTTCAGGAAAGGAGGACCTACCCGCAGTCCATCGACCGCGTGGCAGTTGAAGCAGTCACTCTTCTTCATCAGTCGCAGGCCGACGGGGTCGTTGTCGCTGACGTCACCGCCGGGGCCGCGGGGAATGCTGCCGGTTCCCAGGGTCATGTTGACCGCCGTGCGGCGTGGTGCTTCGAGATCGATTTCCGGCGCGCCGGTTTCGTCCGCTTCTTCAAAGTCGGAGGTGCCATCTTCGACGTCGTTGACCTTCAACTGATAGTGAATGGCGGCCAGCGAGTCGAAGAAGTCGCCATCCCGCGGCGAAACGAACGAGACCTGGGGTCGTGCATTGCCTACGATCACGGGTACCGACGCGATTGCCTCGGCTCCCTGCGGATCGGTCACTTTCAACTCGACATTGAACACGCCGGCTTCTTCGAAGGTGATTTCCGGATTGGCGTCGTTGGAAAGAAGCTGCGGCGTGGGTTTCTCTTCCCCGGCACGATGGGCGTACCAGGCGTACTTCAAATCGTCCCCATCCTTGTCCTTGGTACCGTTGCTGAAAAGCCTCACGGCCAGAGGCTGTTTGCCGGTGTTGTTTTCGGCGGAGGCCACGGCACTGGGAGGCCGATTGCCGCGCACGTAGTCGATGCGCACCAGTTTGGCGTCGTCGTTCACGCCCCACGTCTCACCGTACTCGAGCATGTACAGAGCGCCATCCGGGCCGAACTGCATGTCGACGGGGCGCGTGAATTTGTGGTCGGGCATGAAGGGTTCCAGCGAGGCGATCTCGGAGTCGCCCGTCAAATGAACGGCCAGGATCCAGTGGCGAGACCACTCGTACACGAACAAGCAGCGGTTGAAATGAGGCGGAAACTTGGTCGTGCTGGGATTGGCCGCGTCGAAGTCGTACGAGGGACCCGCACATGCGGTGCGTCCGCCGGAGCCAACTTCCGGGAACTTCTCGAACGCGGCGCCGGGGTAATAGATGAACGCTTCGGTGGCCGGAGGCAACTCGCGAATCCCGGTGTTGTTAGGGGACTCGTTCACCGGGTGAGCCGGATCGAATTTCGCGCCGATCTTTTCGGTCGCGAAGTCGACGTCATGGTAGGCCTGATTGTCGGCGATGAAGTAAGGCCAGCCAAAGTTGCCGGCCTTCTTGGCCTGGTTGATTTCGTCGTAACCGCGAGGACCACGCGGGCCATCGCCGCCGGCATCGGGACCGACTTCGCCCCAGTACAGATAACCAGTTTTCTGATCGACATTGATCCGCCATGGATTGCGGCAGCCCATTACGTAGATCTCGGGATGCCCCTGCGAGCCATCCTTGGGAAACAGATTGCCATCAGGCACTTCATACGTGCCGTCGGCCAGGGGACGAATCCGCAACACTTTGCCGTTATAGCTGCGGGTGTTGGACGAGGACTTCTGGGCGTCCCAAGGGAACTTGTCGGCGCGTTCGTCGATGGGGGCATAGCCGTGCGAATCGCCATGCGGATGGGTGTTGTCGCCGGTGCCAATGAACAGGCAACCATCCGGGCCGAACTCCAGAGAGCCAGCATGATGGCAGCACTGTAGACGCTGCTCTTCGTACTTCAGCAGAACCTTTTCGCTGGACATGTCGAGTTTGCCATCGACAAGCGTGAAGCGGCTCACGTGCTGGCCCGAGAACTCCGGCGGCGAGTATTGCAGGTAAATCCAATGGTTGTCTTCAAAGCTTGGATCGAGCGCCAGGCCGATCAGGCCGTTTTCCTGAGCGGTAGTCACCACCACTTCACCGACCAGGTCCGTTTGTCGCTTGTGGGGATCATAGACCTTCAGTTGCCCTTGGATCTCGATGTAAAAGATGCGTCCGTCCGGAGCGACGGCCAGTTCCATCGGTTGTTTCAACTGGGTAACCAGCGTGGTGACTTCCAGACGCGAGGGATCAAACGGCGGCTCTTCCGCGGTTAGCGTAGTGAACGGAGCGAGCACGGTGCCCAGGCACAGAAGCAGACAAATCAAATTGGAAGAAGGCATCACGGCTTTCCTGAACAGCACAATCACGAAGGGAATATTGGCTGGCTGTGTGGGGAGAAATTTGGGAGGACGCGGCGGGAAAAAGATCGCGGACGAATCTTTTTGACTTTGGGGCGTGTTCGCTTCACGATAGTTGGTAAGGGAGACGTCGTCTACCTCAAGTCCATGAGTGGACTGAGGTTGCTACCGTTGCTTGGTACCATAGGTAATAATGAGACGATAACCCCGCCTGCCGAGTCATTCTCGTCCCACGCCGACATCCTTCCCCATAGATTATGGCCCTGCCTGCTGAAAGGTTACGCATGATTCGCCCTGCCCTGCTCTTTGTCGCTTTGATTTCGTATCTGGCCATTCCGCTGGCATTGATTGAGGCCGCCCAGAAGCCGAATGTGGTTATTCTTTTGGCCGACGATCTAGGATACCAGGATATCGGGTGCTACGACGGGCCGGTTAAGACCCCGGCAATCGATGCCCTGGCCGCTGGTGGAACGCGCTTTCAAGCGTTCTATTCTGGCTGTGCCGTATGTTCGCCGTCTCGAGCAACCCTTTTGACGGGTCGGCATCATATTCGCGCGGGTGTTTACAGTTGGATCCATGATGCCTCGCAGCGGTCGCACTTGCTGCTTCGCGAAAACACCCTGGCCGAGGTGCTCAAGCAAGAGGGGTACGCCACCGCGCATATCGGCAAGTGGCATCTTGGTCTGCCGACCGAAAAGTACGATAAGCCCACGCCTGACCAGCACGGCTTCGACTATTGGTTTGCGACCTGGAACAACGCCGAGCCCAGCCATAAGAATCCTCACAATTTCATTCGCAATGGAAAACCGGTCGGCAGGCTGGAAGGGTACTCGTGCCAGTTGGTCGTCGACGAAGCGATCGACTGGCTCGATCATCACCGCGACGCGAAGAAGCCCTTCTTTCTCAACGTCTGGTTTCACGAGCCCCACGCACCGATCGCCGCTCCGGAAGAGGTCGTCGTGAAGTATGGCAAGAAGAACGACAATGCCGCGATCTACTCTGGCACGATCGACAACACCAACCTAGCCATCGAGCGTCTGGTCGCCAAACTGCATGAGATCGACAAGCCGGAGAATACGCTGATCGTTTACGCTTCGGATAATGGTAGCTATCGCGACGATCGCACCGGCGGTCTGTGTGGGAAGAAGGGAGTGAACTGGGAAGGGGGAATTCGCGTTCCAGGTATCTTTACCTGGCCTGGGACCATTGAAGCAGGCCAGGTGATTTCCAACGAAACGCCGGCCGGGATCGTCGATATCTTTCCGACCGTCTGCGGTTTGCTGGGGGTCGATCCTCCCCAAGGACGTCACCTGGATGGGAGCAATCTGACACCTCTCTTAGTGCCCGGCAAGGCATCGTTTGCCCGGCATCAGCCGCTGTTCTGGCATCTGCAAAGGTCGCGTCCGATCGTTGCGATGCGCGACGGACGGTACAGCCTGGTAGCCCAGCGCGATTACGAGATGAGTAGCGACAACATGTTCCAGGAAAAATGGATTCCCCTGATCAAGAACGGAACCTATGCCAACTATCAATTGTTTGATCTGATAGACGATCCGCAGCAGAAACATGATTTGGCGAGGGAAAAGCCTGAGTTGTTGGCAAAGCTGAAAGGCAAACTACTGGAGATCAATGGCAGCATCATGGCCGATGGTGCGAACTGGCATCTCTCGGCAGAGGGGGAATAGTCTGCCTCGCGAGTCTTTCGCGATTGCCGATCCACCGATCGAGTTGCTGCCTGATAGTATTTCCGAAGTCTTCGAGAATTGTAATTATTTTCTTTGGGACTCATTCATCCGTTGTGTGATGCCTCGCGACATCGTATCTTGTGTGAAAAGGTCAGTCCACAAGTGGAGATTCTCTTTAAATGGGTGCTTGGGGGTACGAGATTTTCGACAACGACACCGCCTGCGACTGGCTCGACAGCCTGACGGTGTGCGACGATCTTTCGTGGATCGAAACGACGCTCGAAACGAGTATCAACGCCGAAGACCACCTCGACGTCGACCAGGCGAGCGAAGCCTTGGCGGCCTGTGAAGCGATCGCGCATCTCCGCGGAAGACCTGGCCTGCACGAGGCCTCGTTGGATCAACTCAACCGCTGGGTAGACAGGCATAAGCACCTCAACACGGACCACCTCGTCCCTCTGGCCACGCAGGCCCTGGCCCGCATCACCTCCGATGATTGCCAACTGAAGCAACAGTGGCAGCAAACCGATCAGTTCGAGCAATGGGTGGCGACGGTAGAAGACGTCGGTCGGCGCATCGTCTAGAGCGGTTCCAATTCATCTGTAGCGTCCTTGGCTGGCTGCGGCTGCGCGGGACTTCGTTGACCTGCATCGACGAATCTAGAGGATTCGCCTGCTTCGGTCGCCTTGTCCAGCTTGCCTCGCCGACGCCCATAACGCTACAGCTAACTTGGAAACGCTCTAAACAGCCAGTTTTCGCAAGGCACTCGCAACGCCTAACGCGACTTCGGTCATCGCGTCGTAGTCGAGCGTGTCAGGCGTATCGCTGGGCTGATGATAGTTCGGGTTACGCAAAAAGCTGGTATCGGTCAGCATCAGCGCTGGGTAGCCTTCGTCCCAGAACGAACTGTTGTCGCTGCGGCGAATCTCGTGGATCTTTTCCGGCAAGCAGATCGAGAAGAGGCTCATTCGCGAAGCCTTCTTGAACCCTCGGCGAAACGACCACGACAACTGCCACGAATGCAAGTTGCCGACCGCCCCCAGGAAGTTCCCCCGCTTGGGAAAGATCCAGTGCAGAAATTTGGGGATCGTATCAGGCACCTTCTGCGAGCCTGGTTCATGACGGAAGTAGCCTACCATCTCGAGGCACAGCATCGCGATCCGTTCCCCTCGCAGTTTGGCTTGACGAGCATGATGCTGGCTCCCCATCGAGCCCAGGCTCATGTAGGGAGCCTCTTCGCAGGCAAACGAGACGAAGCGAATCGTTTTTCGGGGATAGACCTCTTTCAATAGTCGGCTCGCCTCCAATAGTACCGCCACGGCCGAAGCGTTGTCGTCGGCACCCGGCGTGGTCGCGACCGTGTCGTAATGGGCCCCCAGAACAATCACGTCCCTGGCGGACTTGCCGGGGATTTCCACCACCAGGTTGGTCGCCGGACCGTCGGAAGACTCGTACGTCTCTTCACGCACCTCGTAGCCCATCTCTTTCCACTGTCCAGAAAGGTATCCGATCGTCGCCGTAATCGACTCAGGCTTGGCCAGAATCCGAGGACCAATCAAACCGGCGAGCCGATCGACATGGGTGCTGAGTTTTTTGCGAATGGGTGCGCGGTCGAATGTCATGAGTGCTCGTGCGGCCGATAAGTTGAGGTGGCCTGATTATAGGTAAAGCAGCAGGATGATCGCCAGCGACGGCGTGGGATGGCTCGCTCCGAGAGCTTCGCTTTGCCGGTGGAGGACCGCGCCGCTATTTGTGGCTAAATCATTTCGAATGAGTTACTGTGAACGCTGTTGTCGCACGTTTTGGCGCAACGCTTCCGAATTTGCCTCCCCTCGCAAGCCCCACGGTGAGTCATGCTTCGTCTCTTCACGCTTTCCTTCCGAATCTTGTCTCTTTCGTTTTCGGTTCTACTGATCGGGACCTCTTGTGATGCCCAGGCGCCGCAGGAACCGACTTCCTTGACAGCGACGGAAAGCGACGCCGCAACCTCTGATGATTGGCCCCGGTTTCGTGGCCCAAGTGGTATGGGGACGTCGGCGGCCACCGGTTTGCCGTTGACGTGGAGCGAGTCGGAGAACATCGTTTGGAAAACCGAACTCCCTGGCTCGGGAGCCTCGAGTCCCGTTACTTACGGTGACCATATCTACCTGACCAGCTACACCGGCTATCTGGTTCCCGGTCAGGACAGAGGGAGCCTGGACAACTTGCAGCGTCACGTGTTGGCGCTGGATCGCGCTTCGGGGCAGATCGTGTGGGACAAAGCCGTGGCTGCCAAGCTTCCTGAGGAAGAAAACATTCGCGATCATGGTTATGCTGCCAACACGTGCGTCGCTGATAAGAGCGGCGTGGTGGCGTTTCTCGGCAAGTCAGGAGTGATCGCTTACGATCATCAAGGAAACCAAAAGTGGCAAGCCGACGTAGGAAGCAACACCAACGGCTGGGGCACCGCGGCATCGCCGCTGCTGGTTGAAGACCTGGTGATCATCAATGCCAGTATCGAAAGTGAATCGCTGGTGGCGCTTGATCGAGCCACCGGCGAGCGGCGTTGGCAGGCCGGTGGTATTCGGGAGGCCTGGAACACGCCGATCATCGTCACCGCCGATTCCGGCCGAAAGGAATTGGTCGTCGCGCGGCACGGCGACGTCATGGCGTTCGATCCTGCGACCGGCGATTCGCTGTGGACCTGCAAGACCGGCATCTCCTGGTACATGGTGCCCACCGGTGTCGCGGCTGACGGGGTGGTTTACTTCGTCGGTGGTCGCTCTGGCACCGCGGCCCTCGCAGTGCGCGCTGGTGGCAGTGGCGACGTGACCGATACGCATCGCTTGTGGACAAGCAATGCCGGCACCAACGTTCCGTCGCCGATCTATCACCAAGGGCATCTCTACTATATCGATTACAACGGCAGCATCGCCTATTGTGCCGATGCGAAGACGGGAGAGGTGGTCTACCAGGAACGTCTGGGGCGGTTTGACCAGGTCTACGCTTCTCCTGTCATGGCTGAGGGGCGGATTTACTACCTCGCTCGCAATGGCGCCACACTGGTTGTCGCCGCACGGCCCGAATTCCAGCAGTCGGCCCGCAACGAGCTTTCCGACGGAACGCGCTTCGACGCCAGCCCCGCCGTCGACGGCAATCGCCTGCTCATTCGCAGTGGCAAATACTTGTACTGCATTGGAAGGCAGTAGAAGCAGCGCACTGAAACCGAGAACTTCCTGGAGATACGTTCTTCGCATGGCTTCGCTGGGGCAGTAACGCCTGCTTTGAAAGTCACCTGGAATTTTGCTGCGCCTGTAGAACATGGGAGTAAAAAATTTTTTGCAATTCTGTTGACTAGTCCTGTAGTCGGCGGCTAAGATGTGACGACAGCAGTAGTCAGAAAGGATCGTTTGAGGCATGACGGAACGAAAAACATTAGGGAAAGTGGAACTTGATCTGCTCCAGGCGGTAGACCAGTTGCAGCCGGTTTCCGTAAGAACACTGGCGGAGCATTTAGCTAGCCGTACCGGTCAAGCTCGGACGACGGTCCTGACAACTCTTGAGCGATTGAGGAAGAAGGGATATCTTTCCCGACGTTCGATAAAAGGGGTCAATCATTACTCGACTCGTCAGTCGGTCACCGAGATTTTGCCGCGACTTGTGGGGGAGTTTGTTCACAAGATGCTCGGTGGATCCGTTTCTCCCGTCGTGGCTTATTTGCAAGATAGAAATCTAGATGCGGAAGAGCTTGAGCAACTTAAGGCGCTGGTGGAAGAACTTCAAGCCCGGCAGTCCGAAGCCGAGGAGGGGTCATGATTGAAGTACTGACCGATGTAATAGAGTACTGGTCGGCGGCGATGTGGCGGGCAAGTTGGCATGGGGCCATAGCCGTATCCATCGCATGGCTGATCGACTCACGGTGGCAATCGATGCCCGCGACGTGGCGTAGTTGGTTATGGCGTCTAGTCTTCCTCAAGATCGTTCTCGCCTTGTTACCTATCACGCTTCCTATTCCTGTCTTGCCCGGGCCGGTTCCCCATGTTGAGACGCAATCGTTGTCCGTCGAACATGTAAACGTCGTTCCCTCGCTAGAAGCGAGCAGAGCAACGCCTGAAGCACACTTTCCGAACCTTCAACTGATGCTCTTTTTCACCTGGATCGCCGGCATCGGAGTTTGTGCTCTTTCGATGCACCAAGATGCCCGAAATGTACGACGTCGCTTGGAAGCCTCCCGGCTGACCGTGGGTACCGCGGTTGTGCAGCATGTGCAAGTCATCATGAAAAGGTTGCACCTAGTATCCAAGCCGCAGATACGAGTCTACGACGGCAGTGGTAGTCCTTGTTTGGTCAAACGGGGAAATCAGCCGGTCGTGCTACTTCCCGCACGATGGTTAGAGCGGTGCTCCTCGACGGAATTGCAACTTGCTTTGGCTCATGAACTGGCACATTTCATTCGCAAAGACTTAGCTTGGAATCGTTTTGTTGCCTGCTGCCGTTCCTTATTTTTCTTTCATCCTCTTGTATGGGTCGCAACCCAGCGTTATCTGGCGGCGCAAGAAATAGCTTGTGACAAGATGGCGTTGTCTCATTCGGAAGGCGCTCCTGCGGATTATGCTCGCCTTCTAGTTCAACTTGCAGAGCAGCCGGTGGTATCCCTTGGAGGGGCCGCGGCGATGATAGGTAGTATTTCTAATCTCAGAGAAAGGATCGCGGCGATGTATCGCTCACACCATTCACCCCCCCGTGCAATTGCTTGGGCACTCATGTGCGTAGGCGTATTAAGCCTTGTGCCATTTTCACTTGCACAGCAAGTTGAAAAGCCAAACCAGGATCAGGAAATGGCAGACAATGCCGTCGAGAAATCAAAATTAGGAAAGAGAGCTTCGGCGTCAGCTAGCGCGTCTGGCGGCGCGAGCGGGTTCGGGTTCGGAGCCGGGGCCGGAGCCGGAGCAGGAGAAGGTGGCAGGGGCAACGGAAGGGGCCTCGGTGCAGCCGCATCGATGTCTCGATCACAGTCTCGAGCGGCTGTTTCGGTTTCCCTCGGAGAAGATGACGACGAAAACATGCCCGAAATGAAGGGAGATCGACCCAACCGTGATGCCTTGCCGCGTAACGCTCGAATGCGACCTACCCGGATGAAGCAAACGATGATGTCGGGCGGCCCCGACGCCAGTCAATCATGGAAGCGTACGACGGAAGCAACCTTAGAAGGAAATGAAATTAAAATCGTCGAGTCGGATAAGGAAGTCTCCGTTTCGATCAAGAAGAGGGATGGCAGCGAACAAGTGTTTGTCGCGTCAACTCTCAATGAACTAGCGGCTAAATCGCCTGAGGCCGCCGATTTGTACAAGAGACTGGTTAAGGATTCGAGGACGCCTGCAAGATCGCCCCTCAGCAGTTCAAATTCCTCGCTGGGAAAATTTCCCGATGCTCGGGCCCTCATGCGAGAACAAATCGAATCGATGAAAAACGACGCATCAGGTGACGCCCAGTTACAAGGCATCCTCAATGAGTTGGACCAGTTGTTAGACTAGCTCATGGGCTCTTTCGCCTATCCTGTGAAAACGCCGCGTGCACTTGTGTGCGTGGCGTTTTTTTTCGTCGGAGCGTTTGGCTTCGAGTTCTTGGGTCGTGACGAAGTGATTTGCGCGAAAACATAAAGTCATGGTCCGCAAAGAGGAGACTTCCTGCGAGGGAGAGATTAAAAAGTAGGAGAGTCCCAGCAAGTTTGGATTACAATGACCTGGAACTTCCTTTATGGCGGCTACATGTTCTCAGTGAATCCTTTCCATGAAAGCCATCGTCCTGCAGACTCTCGACGGCACCCAGCATATTGGCTTTATCCTCTGCGCGATTCCGCCAGGCGATATCGAAGGGGACTGCATGTTTTCGATCGTGCCCGATAATGCCCAACTGCTGGAGGACCCCGAAATCGTTCAACTACTGGAACGTCGCGACCAGGGAGAGAGCCAGATCGAACTCTCGGAAGACAGCCGATCTCTCTTAATTCGCTCGCGCCGGCTGGATAACATGTTCGTCCAATTTGAAACGGATGGCGTTGGTCACTGGGGCTACATCCGCTCTGGCCAGCGCGTCGCCATCGGCCAGGCCACGACGATTACCTCGCAGCACTAGCGGCCGGACTTCAGGTCGATCTGCACCGGTTCCATGTTCGCTTTCACTTCGACTTTCAAATCGGTCGTCGCTGGCGACGAATACTTCATCGGCGTGAGGAATTTGACTGCCTGTTCAATGTTGCCCATCACCTGCTGGTCCGCTTCAGTACCTTCTTCCACAGGGGCCGCTTCGGCCTGGCGGCGGGTATCCAGCTTGACGACGGTTACTTTGTACTCGCCTGGGGGCACGCCATCGCCGGCGGTGTACGAAGCGAGCGTGAAGTGACCCTGATCGTCGGTTTGCCCCGTCGAAGGACGACCACCTTCGGCCGGCACGAAACTGATCGCGGCGCCGTCAAGTGGCTGGCCATCGAGTGTGACGGTCCCTTCGACTGGCAGCATTCCATTGCCGGAACAGCCTAGCAAAGCGGTGCCCAGACCCAGGCAGATCGACATCATCAGCGCAGAAGTTCGCTTGTGCATAACTAAGGTACCAGCAGGAAGGAGTGGCGAGGTGGGATTAATTCAAATTGACCGGCTGGCCGTCGTCTCGCTGGCCAAGACGCTGGTAGGCGTCGTGGTCGATCGTTTCGGCGCGAAAGGCAACCGAGCCATCACCATGCACGAACTGGGCGCCGCCTGGGTGCATCGAGCGAAACCCGAACTCCAAATTCCAGTTGCACTTCGCATAGCAAGTATCGCCGCCCGGGGCATCCGCCGGATCGTGGCAGGTATCGGTATTGATCGGAATCAATGTGTTCACCAGGCCGCTGCCGTTATTGGAGTGAGACCATCCGTTGCGAGCATGCACCGAGCAATCGGAACGAACTTCGCCGAAGTAGATGGTGTTCGATAGCCCGTCGGTCGTTTCGCTGAACTTGCCGCAGTAGCGATTGCCACCCCGGGTAAAGGGGCCAGCAGGGTTATCCTGATTGTGCTTGTTGTCGATCTTGAATCCGTTAAAGACAGCGCCCTGCGCACACGAGCAATTCGGATTGCCGGTGCTGCCAACCCCAGACGGGCCGTAGTTGGCCGAGTAGTTGTGGGCGGCATTGGTCGTACCGGGGATCAGACCTCCGTGCGTATCGCTGGGGCATTGGTACGCTTCGATGATGACCTGTCGCACGCGAATGGTATTCGCCGGACTGTCGGCCCACTGATCGTGAACGTTGGTGCTGTTGGTGAAGTCAATCTGGTTGTGAAGCGAAGCCTGTTCAATGAACGGTAACAGACTGGTGAACACGCCGCCACGGTACGGGTTGGGGGACGCAGGGGCCGGCGTCACCCAAGGCATGTCGTTCGCCCAAAGGCCGCCAGGAGGCAGCGATTGAAACGTGTCGTGATAGTTGTGCAGGGCCAGGCCGATCTGTTTCAGATGGTTGCTGCACGTCATACGTCGGGCAGCCTCACGAGCTTGTTGGACGGCAGGTAGCAGCAGGGCAATCAAGACGCCAATGATAGCGATGACGACCAAGAGCTCCACGAGCGTGAAACCGCGATTCACAGTCTTCATGGGAAGAGTCTCAGGTAAAGAGAAAAATGAGATTGAAAGAGGACTTAAAGTCTAGCGTGTTTATATTCCTTTTTAAAGAGCTACTTACGGCAGACAACTTTCCATTCGGGACTTGGCCGAATGGGTGGGGGAAACTTCACGAGATTTGAACTACCGCCTAAAAACTGATTGTGGTAATATGATCGCCGTACAAGTAACAAAAAGACTTAATAAAGGCAGTTAAACCGGTGTAGGTATTTGTCTCTCAGCGTGAAGTTCGCCCACCATGTCCTAGCTTGAACGTGGATTATTTCCACATCAGGCCAGCGAAACTTTCTCTATCCTCCGCTGATGTACACCGAGTTCGTGCCCTCCATGCCCCCCACCGGATCTGACGGAAATGCCTTTCGCCGATCCTCACCCGAAAACACCGTCCGGAAAAACAACGAGATGCATAAGCCTGAACCTCTGCGTCAACAATGGTTTGGCAACGTACCGAAGGACCTGCTCGCAGGCCTGGTGGTGGCGTTGGCCCTGATTCCCGAAGCGATCGCGTTTTCGATCATCGCCGGGGTCGACCCGAAGGTCGGGCTTTACGCTTCCTTCTGCATTGCCGCGGTCAGTGCTTTCGTCGGCGGCCGGCCGGGCATGATCTCGGCCGCGACCGGGGCGATGGCCCTGGTCATGGTCACGCTGGTCAAAGAGCACGGCCTGCAGTACCTCTTGGCCGCTACTATTCTGACCGGGCTGCTGCAGATCGCCGCGGGTTACTTCAAGCTGGGCGTCTTGATGCGATTCGTCTCGAAGTCGGTGATCACCGGCTTCGTGAACGCGCTGGCCATCCTGATCTTCATGGCACAACTGCCGGAACTGATCGGCGTGCCATGGATCGTTTACCCCATGGTGGCCGCCGGGCTGGCGATCATCTACTTGTTCCCGTACCTGACCAAAGCGGTCCCCTCGCCGCTGATTGCCATCTGCGTGCTGACGGTGGTTTCGATCATGTGCGGCTTCCAGATCCGCACGGTCGGCGACATGGGACAACTGCCTGACAGCCTGCCGGTGTTTCTGTTGCCGGAAATCCCTTGGACGTGGGAAACGCTGCAGATCATCTTCCCGGTCTCGGTTACCTTGGCCGTGGTGGGTTTGCTCGAATCATTGATGACCGCGTCGATCGTCGACGAAATGACCGACACCCACAGTGACAAGAACCAGGAATGCGTCGGTCAAGGGTGTGCCAACATCCTGGCTGGTTTCCTGGGTGGGATGGCTGGTTGTGCGATGATCGGGCAATCGGTGATCAACGTGAAGTCAGGCGGCCGAGGCCGTCTGTCGACGCTGTGTGCTGGGGTTTTCCTGTTGATTCTGATCGTGTTTCTGGGAGAGTACGTCTCGATGATTCCCATGGCCGCGCTCGTCTCGGTGATGATCATGGTTTCCATTGGCACGTTCAAATGGGAATCGCTGAAGAACCTGGTGCTGCATCCGAAAAGCTCGAGCGCCGTGATGGTCAGCACGGTGGTGGTCGTCGTCGCGACGCACGACCTGGCCCAAGGGGTGCTGGTCGGCGTGCTGATGTCTGGCTTCTTCTTCGCCCACAAGGTCGGTCAGATTCTGAACGTCGAAGGGGAGATGCACGAATGCAACACCGGAAAGACCTACAACGTCACCGGGCAGGTCTTCTTCGCCTCGGCCGATCGCTTCTTCAATTCATTCGATTACCAAGAGAAACTCGACCGAGTCCACATCGACGTCAGCGCCGCTCACTTCTGGGACATCACGGCGATCGGGGCGCTCGACAAGGTGATCGTGAAGTATCGCCAGAAGGAAATCGAAGTCGAACTGATCGGCCTGAACGAAGCGAGCGCCCTGATGGTCGACCGCTTTGCCATTCACGACAAGGCGGACGCAGCGGACCAACTGTCCGGGCACTAGGCCGCCGCCGAGTAACGCTTGCAATCTGATCGACTCCCCCGGCAACTTCGGTTATCCTCCAAGGGTGGCCCGCACGTACTACCCGGGTGGCCTCGCTCGTCTTGAGTCTCATCGGATCACCTCGTCGGAGGCGGCACTTGGCCGCGGGATCGTGAAGCCGCACGGCTCGTCATCGCGTTATCGAATCCTGAAAGCACTCGCCGCAGGCGTCGTCGTGCTGCTGCTGAGCAAGGTGCTTGTATCGGTCGTGTCCGAGTACGTGAACTACTTTCCCCCCAACTTCGACGCCGTCTTTCTGTTGGGGCGGGAAGAGTCGTTTCGCGGCATCTACCCGCCGGCCTTCTACACGCACATCATCGCTTCGCCGATCGCCATCCTACTGGCCGCTTACTTGATGGTCAGCGGCAAGCGGAAATCGCACGGTACCTGGCACCGGCGTCTGGGCAAGGCTCAGCTGTTTCTCGTGTTGGGTCTGGTCGCACCAAGCGGCTTCGTCATGGCGTTCTGGGCATTCACCGGGCCGATTGCGGGAGTCGGATTCGCCATGCAGGCGATCGCCACCGCGCTGACCGTCGCCATGGCGGCCAGGTACGCGATGCAGCGGAACTTCCCGCTTCATCAACGCTGGGCCACGCACTGCTTTCTGCTGCTGATCGCTCCCCTGTTCTTCCGCATTGCGGCTGGCATTCTGATCGTCACCGATACCGAAAGCTTCGCTGCCTACCAGGCCAATGCCTGGCTCAGCTGGGTCGTGCCGATGGTCGCCTACGAGGTCATCCGCTGGCGTAAAAAACGCAATGCGATGAAGCGAAAAACAACCCCCGACATGCAACTGCAAGAGGCCTAGTCATGACTACCTACGACAAACTACGGAGTGGGTTCACGATTGTCGAGTTGTTAGTGGTGCTGGCGATTATCGGGCTGCTGATCGCTTTGCTGCTGCCGGCGTCGCGAACCTCGCGTGAGGCGAGTCGCCGGATGCAGTGCCAGAACAATCTGAAGCAGCTTGGCCTGAGCGTGCATAACTATCACGATACGTTCGAGTCGCTGCCGAGTTGTTCGAGCGGCGACCGACCGGAAGCCACCGAGATGACCGATAGCGGCTATCGCCGGAGCGGTTTGATTGCCCTGCTGCCGTTCGTGGAACAGGGGACGCTGTACGAAACGATCATGGCTCCCTTAACGGTCGACGGTCAGACCTATCCGGCGCTGGGGCCAGACCCGTGGGTCGAAGCGTACGCGCCATGGACGACGCAGCTTCACGATTTCAATTGTCCTTCCGATCAATATGACGGTGCCCGGCCGTTGGGAACGACCAATTATGTGTTCTGCATCGGGGACACGCCCCGCATTTACCATTCAGGCGAAAGCCAACGCGGGGCGTTTTCGCCAGGGCGTTGGACTCACATGCGCGATATCACGGATGGCACCTCGAACACGATGATGCTCGGGGAGATCGCCGTTGAAATGAACGTGGTCGCTCAGTCGCTGGAGCAGCTATCCAATGCCGAGATTTGTTCCGGCGAAAAAAGGGAGTCGGATCGACGCGATCTTGCCTCGCACGCACGCGGCTACAGCTGGGCCGATGGGGCCGCGGGTCCGGCGATGTTCAATACGATTCTGCCACCCAATCGCCCCAGCTGCGGTTTGAGCGGAACCGAAGCGGTCGACGGGCTCTTCAGCTTGGCAAGTTATCATGCGGAAGGGGCTCATGTCGTCTTGGCGGATGGCTCGACACGGTACGTGACCGATGACGTCGACACGGGCGATCTCAGCCAGGCCCCGCTCCCAGCCAATTCCCAGCAGCCCAGTCCGTATGGGGTTTGGGGTGCCCTGGGAAGTATCGCTGGCGGGGAAGATCACTCGTTTTAGTGCCTGCCATCGGGCCGCCCGGCGATTTGTGAGGTACACTTCCCGTGGAATCTCTTCTTGACGCACCACGGGAATCGCCTCAGTGAAAAAACATCTGTTCCATCTGCTGCGAGACGCCGTGCTGGTGGTGATCGGCTTACTGGTCGCCGTTCATGCAGCCGTTGGCCTGGCGATCGGGATAATACTGACCTGGGTCACCGGCATCAGTTGGTACATCATCGTGCCGATTTGCATGGTTGTGGCGATGCTGTTCGTCTTCAGTAATGAGGACGACAACGGCGACGGAGGAAGCACCCGCCGGGGAAAACGACGCCCGGTTGGTTAGTCGGCTTAGGCGGTAGCTTTCACGTCGAAACTTCCCCAATGCCGAACATGGTTGCCTCCATTCGGGGTAGGCTTCCGCTGGCTGTGTTACAATTTCTCGCGGCTCGTTCCTCTTATCATGTCGCGAAATATGTTCATCCTTATTCTGCTCCTAGCGATTGCTCTGGGCTACGGTTTGGTCCTTGTCTACGTCGCCTACCATCGCGGCAGGGTGGCCTACTCGGCGAAAGCTACCCGGGCAGAGAAGAATCTGCGGCACGTCGCCACGTTGGTGACGGTTGTGCTGACGACCTTCTTTTTGCTTGGACTACATCATTGGGAAGTGACATCGGACGGAGCCTTGATGGTTTTGGCCGCGTTCATGACCGTCGTTTTGATGTTGCGATCGATCCTGGTCGAACTGGGGTTACGCCGCGTTAACCCCAGCGACGTTTAGCCGACCACGCAAATCCTACTTCATCGATTCTAACTGCGTGAGCAGCGATTCGACCGCTTCATGTCCTTCGCGATTCTGGCGGATGACCAGCAAATTGCGATCGCGGATCACGGCGATGTCCGCGTGTCCTCCCAAAGCGTTCCACGACTCGGGAAAAACGATCTTTTCAACGACCTTTGCCGCTCCCACGGCTTCCAGTTGATGAAGCTTGTAAATCCGAGTGGAAAGCCGCTCGTCGGCGGCATCGTAGGAGGTGATGACCAGGGCTCCTTTTTCGATGATCCACCCTAGCTCGTGCTGCTGGGTAAGAAGGTCGAGCGCCGCCGCAAGCGTGAGCGACTCGAAGTTGGCGTTGATGGGGACGTCGAGGTCGATATCGCTGTCATCCAATGCGGTCTGATCGATCACGATGGGAATGTGGTGCAGGTTCTTCAAATAGGCCACCACTTCGGAAAGAGGCGTATCGACGAATTGAACTTTGGTTTCGTCTTGCATCCTGGCGGCGATCTTCTGGCTGGCCTGGGCATCGGTGCCGGTCCAGGTCACTTGAAAGCGGCCTGCGTCCCCGGGGGCTGGTCGATAGGCGGCAATGCCTTCTTGTGCCGGTGGAGGAGCCACTTCAAAGCCTCCCATTCCACCTTCCATGACCCCTCCGTTGCCAAAACCACCACCGCCGAACTGCGCCCAGGCAGAAGGGGCCAAGCCAAGTACCAATACCAGAGTCCAAATCGGCGCGCATCGCATGACGAGATTTCCCGAGGAAGGAGGAAAAGAAGTGGTTTTCCGACAGCCTACGGCAATGGTGATTTTAAGGCAAAGGATTTGTTGACGCGTGAGAAATCAAGGAAACGCTTGATCCCTTCGACAACGATTCGCATACTACGAGGCGAATGGTTTCGCTCACCCCTGGCAGGTTTGAATCGATGGTTCCCGACGACGACGATCACAGCGCACCGGCCCGCTTTGGAAGGTGGATCAATCAACTCGACATCGATTTCAGCAGCTTCACGCTGGTGGGCTGGGTGGTGGCGATTGGGTCACTGGTGCTCGGCGGCTTCGCCGGATACCTGGTCTACTCACTGGTCGCTGCTGGGGGCAACCAGCAAGGCGTTAACGCCGGCAAAGCTTCCGGCTTGAGCTTCTTCATCACGATGGTGGTCGTCACGGTCTTCTCGTTTCAAGGACTCCGGGCCGTCGCCCGGTGGACCGGCAACCCGGTGGTTCGTGATCGCGAAGACTGAGCCACAACGCACTCTGTCTGAACGTATTCGCCTACGAGGTTACGCACGATGAACTGGTTTTACTGGTCGCTTTTGGCTGCCTTGTTCGCTGGCATAACGGCCGTACTGGCCAAAGCGGGAACCAGCGGCATCGATCCGAACCTGGCGACGGCCATACGAACGACCGTCGTCCTGGTGCTGGCCTGGGGGATCGTCTTTGCCACCGGCATGCCGGCTTGGGGCTCTCTTTCGGGCAGTGCGATCCTGTTTCTTACGCTATCCGGCCTGGCGACCGGAGCTTCGTGGCTATGCTACTTTCAAGCTCTCAGCGTAGGGCAAGCGTCGTCGGTGGCCCCGGTCGACAAGCTAAGCGTTGTCTTTGCGATCGCGCTAGCCGCGATCTTTCTGGGTGAGAAGCTCGCGTGGCAGCACTGGGTTGGTGGCGTGCTGATCGTGGCCGGCGCGGCACTGATTGCCTGGCGGTAGCCACGGGGCGCTTCGTCGTTTGCGGAAAGCTTACAGGCAACGATTAGTTGCCAGCCCCCTTCATCTTCGCCAGAAGTTCGTCTGCCGCCTTTTTCAGAACCGGGTTGTCCGACTTGGCGGCCTCATCCACGATCGGGGCAACGGCCTTTTGCGTTGCCTGCGAACCGGCGTCGATGTGGACCAGCGCCCAAGCACACAGCATTCGCAAGCCTGGATCTTCGGCGTCTTGCATCGCCTGAATGAGATTCGGCTGAGCGGCTTTCGCGTCGGGGCCGATGCGTCCCAGGGCCAGGGCCGCGTTGTGGGCGATCGATCCTTGACCCTTTTCCAGCGCCTTGGTCAGCTGCGGCACGGCCGACTTGGCAGCGGGGCCGATCTTACCCAGCGTCACGACCGCTTCGTTGGCTACCCGCAGGTTGTCGCTGTCGATCAGTTTGGCCACCGCGCTGGTGGCTGGCGCCCCCTTGGGGCCCATGTCGCCAATGATCAGGATCGCGTCGTATTGAACGCTCGGGTGCTTCAAGGCTTCGGTCAGCAGCTCAATCGCGTCGGGGCCCATCGATGCCAACACGTTCAGCGCGTTACGCACGACCGGCACGTCGGCCATGCTCAAGTCATCCTTGAGGGCTTCTTTAAGCAGCGCGGGCGGAGCCTTGAGCGAAACCAGCCCTTGCGACGCCATCGCGCGAACGAGGGGATACTTCGAGTTCAGTCCAGCAGCCAGGCGCTGAATGGCCTGCTTGTTCAGCTCTTGGTCCGCCGGATTCGAGCGAGCGAGTGCCCAGAGGCTGACCAGCGACAACAGTCCTTCGCCACGGGCATTGGCCTGCAGACGATCGGCCGCTTCCTGGGGCAATTTGCCGATGCAGCCCAACGTGTAGATGGCCGCGATCTCGAGCTGCTCATCTGCGAGGCTCTTCGTGATCAGCGGCAAGTAACTCTCGGCTGCCTTGGGCATCGATGCCAACGCCAGCAGGGCCTCGCGGCGAATCTCGCCTTGGCCGTTCTCAACCAGGCCAGCCAAAGCTGGGGCGGCGTCGGCAGCTTGAGGGCCGAGTTCACGCAAGATCAAGCACGCCCAGAAGGCTGCTTTGTCATTCTTCAATGCTTCGATCAAGCCAGGAACCGCTGCCGGGCCGGCATCGGCGATGGCATTCATCACCCGCAAGCGAACGGCCGGATCGGAATCTTCCAGCAGCTTGGTGAACAGCGGGATGGTGACGTCCGCGCCAGGCTGCAGCTCCACCAGCTTGGCGATCGCTTCGCGCCGCACGGTGGCATCTTCGCTGGCGGTTGCCTCAACGAGGGCTTCCACGGATGGTTTTGGGGCGTCTTCCGCGATGGCGACGGAGTGCCAGGTTGCCGCAGTCAGGACAGCCAATGCGAATAAAGTTGCAGGTCGAATCACGACGGGGTTCTCCAAAGCGAAACGCAAAATGCTGACTAAGGCAACTGGGTTTGACAGGTCGAGTAAAGCAACTTCTTCAGAAACGTGTAGGCGTCCATGTACTGCTGCGGAGGCACCTTGGTGATGCCGCGCTTCAGCGTGGTCGCCATTTGCTCGACCGCCTCGGTGAACTGCTGAGCGTCCTGGGCGCCGAGCATGCCGTGGGCCGAGTTCTTATTCAGCAGGCTTTCCACGACTTCGCGCTGCTTTTCAAAGTCGGGGTATTGCAGCAAGGTGGGCCAATTGAGCTTGCCGGTTTCTTTGTCGACGCTGCCTGGGGGAAGGCCCTTTGGGGCCTCTGACTGGGCCAGGCTCACCAGTTGTTCCTCGGTCGGACGCGGGTGCTTCTTCGCCTCGTAGGCGTCGCGCTGGGCTCGCATCTGGAAGTAGGTATTGGCGTACTGCTGGTGGTTGGCGATCTCTTGGCTTTGGGCCTGAGTCATGTTGATCGCCGCTTCGGACGTTTGCAGGTTGTACGAACCCTGGGCACTGACCACGTTGGCCATCCCATTAAGCGCCCCTTCGGCCGCCGTCGAGGCATACCCATAGTTACCATACAAAGGGGCCACCGGGGCAACGTAGCCCTGGGCATAAACAGGAGAAGTCGCCAACAGGCAACACGCCATCCACAGGAGTATTCTCATCGCAGCATCCTTCGTGTCGATCGCGTCGCACGCACACCAGGGCATACATCGTAACATGGGAAGAACCATTCAGTTAAGTCGCCAGCGTACGGGTAAACAAGTACTTTTCAGCTGGCGAGGGGGAAATTATTGAAAGGTTCACGGAAAGCACCCGCGCTTTAGTCGGTTCGCCCGCTATCAGTTGAATAATGTTGCGGAGGGGAGAGGGGACTGGAATGGTGGTTGTTTCCTCACCACTTGATAACCGACATTGCCCCCGAAACCCACCCTTTGCTAACATTCCCGCGACCAGGGCTCTGGCGGTAGGGCATCACTGCGACCCTTGGCCCCTATTTTTTTCGAGTTTCACGCGGGTTTTGCCATTATGAGCGTTTCCGTTGTCGTTCCGATTTACAACGAAATCGAGACCATTCCCCTGCTCTACAGCAGCTTGCACGGCGTGCTAGCAAACCTGGGGCGGGACTATGAGATTTTGTTCGTCGACGACGGTTCCAGCGATGGGTCGACGGCGAAGCTCAAGGAAGTGGCCGCGACCGATCCGCATGTGAAGGTGGTTGAGTTTCGCCGGAACTATGGCCAGACGGCGGCCATGCACGCGGGCATTCAGCACGCGTCGATGGACGTGGTGATCACGCTTGACGGCGACATGCAGAACGATCCGGAAGACATTCCGATGATGCTCGAGAAGATCGACGAAGGCTTCGACCTGGTACATGGCTGGCGGAAGAATCGCCAGGACGCGTTCGTCAATCGCAAGCTTCCTTCCAAGATCGCCAACTGGTTGATCTCGAAGGTGACCAAGTTTCCGATTCATGACCTCGGCTGTACCCTCAAGGCGATTCGCCGCGAGATCGCCGTCGAGCTGGAACTGTACGGCGAGATGCACCGCTTCATCCCGATTCTGGCGCATCAGCGCGGGGCGAAGTGCGTGGAAGTCGTCACGCGGCATCATGCCCGCCGCTTCGGTCAAACGAAGTACGGCATCGGCCGCACCACGCGGGTGGTGCTCGATTTGCTGACCGTCGCCTACATGCAGCAGTTCTTCACCAGCCCGATGAAGCTGTTCGGCCGGATGGGCTTTGCCTGCCTGGGCATTGCGGGTCTTAGCGTGTTGACTACCATCGGCATGAAGCTGATCGGCCAGGTCGATATGACCGGCAACCCGCTACTGCTGTTTGCCGTGCTGAGCACGATCCTCGGCTCGCAGATGTTCGGCATGGGGCTGCTGGGTGAAGTGAATGCCCGGATCTACTATGCTTCCAACGGCAATGATTCGTACGCGGTGCGCAGCCTGACTAACTTCGACGACGATAGTCCGCATTCGATCAAGATGCGTCGCCAAGCCGCTTAGTCGGCTTTGACGACCCCTGGCGGTTTCCAGCTTCCCTTGCCTGGCGGAAGGATCGATGGTGGTTCGGTCTTGGGCCAGTAGAGCCGCATGACCAGGTAGATTGGGCCGTCGGGAGCTGGCAGCCAGTTGGCCTCTTTCTCCTTGCCCGGCGAATCCTTCTGGATGTAGATGGTGAGCGAGCCGTCGGCATTCTTCTTCATGCCTGGCAGCATGGGGGAATTGATCAGGTAACGATCGATCGGGTTTTCGATCAATAGCTGCGTCTTGCCGTCGTACATGGTGACCGACCAGAACGCGTTGACCGGCGGCAACTGGCCGGCGGGAAACGTGAGGGCGTAGTTCTGTTTGCTGCTGTCGAGCGGGTGGCCGTCGACGTCTTGAACGGTCAGCGGATAAGTGGCTTCCTCGGCATCGTTACCGTACAGACCGGCCATGGCGGCCGCGGCACGTAGAGTCCAGTCTCCTTGAAAGAAGTCGCGATCTCCGAACGCGGCGGTGACGCGCCAACTGTTCATCTCGGTGCCGATCTTAGCGACCTTGTTTTTGATGGCCGCGATTCCCTTTTCGCCGCCGAGCTTTAAAGCAACTTTCTGCCCTTCGGAAAGTTCGCAGCACGGGAAGGGCTTACCGGCTTCAATGCCGATGTTCATGAACTGAGCCCGAAGGGGCTCTTCGACCTTCGCCTGACCGACCGTGGGGCAGAATCGTAAGAGGAATGCCAGGTAGGCATACGGATCTTTGGTGGCCAGTTCTTTGTCGATCTTGGGCCAGTTGACTTGCGGAGGACTCTCTGGCGAAGGCTCGCCCAGGAAGGTCGAGAGGGGCAGGATCTGGTACCCTTTCTGGACCTTCTTGACGTTCTCGATGTCTGCCGGATCGAACAGCTGCGTGCGAATGATGGCCATCGAGAAGTCAGTTTCGCAGCGGAATACCTGGTCGATGCCAGGGGGCTTCTCACCGGTCCAGTTCGGTCCCGCGACCATGTACTTACCTCCTTGGTTGCCGGTCGTGCGACTGCCAACGTAACCATAGTTGTAGGTGTAAAGATCGACCAACTGCACCGAGAAGTAGCGATCTTCTTCGATTTGCGGCACGGCAAAGACGACCGGTTCCGCTCGCAGGTCGGCGCAGAAGAAAGAATAGGGCGTGTCGCTATTGGGCGTTACGACGGCTGTGTCGGCGGGTGTCGCGACGTGGGCCGTGTTGAAGACCTCGTTGAAGCCGCACTTGTATTGACTGGAAGTCGTATCGATGAAGAACTCGTAGATGGCCGCGTAGTTCATCACCATCGGATAGCCA
This sequence comes from Bremerella volcania, assembly GCF_007748115.1. Classification (NCBI taxonomy): domain Bacteria; kingdom Pseudomonadati; phylum Planctomycetota; class Planctomycetia; order Pirellulales; family Pirellulaceae; genus Bremerella; species Bremerella volcania. The sequence continues at coordinate 6,097,148 of NZ_CP036289.1, read as the reverse complement.
TAGATCATCGCCGTTTCGGCCGTGGCGACATCGTCGGCTGCCGGGTCCTCGGCGGAAAGGATGCCAGGGCTGAGAAGACAAACCAACAATAAGATCATCGATGCCAAGGTGGTCTTCATCGCGCTCTCCCCCGAAGTATGCTCATAGTGAAAAGTCTGCCCATGGCTAACCATTCAGAATATCTACGCGACGGATGAAAAAGAACTGTTTTCTTCGTATTTCATCGAGAATGATCGATAGCCCCCGTGCTTAGTCAACGCACCACGCCATTCGTTTTGCGAAGTCTTTCTGGAATTCAGGCCTCCAGCGCGAGACCGACTCGCGCGGGTCGCCGCTGCTTTTTGGCCGGTCGCGGTACCATCCGTCTTGAGCTAGCGTATATTGACCTCCCCAGCCAGGCTGAGAAGGATCGCTCGGCGTGTTGCCTCCACTTGGCAGAAAGAAGAACCACGACGGCGTGTCCCCTTCCTTCAGGCAGCCATGTGGATTGGGACTGGTCCAGGTCTTAGTCGGATAGAGCTTGCCGAGCGGTCCCTGGGAGCGGATGTGTTGGTCGATCCACTCGCGGCTGGTCAGGGAAAGGTCTCCGGTCAGGTACATCCCGCGGAAGGTGGCTTGGCGTCGGTCCTCTCCCGGCGGGGCTTTGCTGAGGATGTAGAACATGCCGGGGAACTCGTCGTGCATCCAATCGGCGATGCCGTCCTGGTCGGCAATGTCGTAGACGTGAAGCTTCTGGACGAACGTTTGATATTCGGCTTCGCTGCGATCATGCTTCACACGCCATAGTGCCTGAGCCAGGTCGGTCTGGCCACCCCAGATGGCGATGTTCAAGGGATCGTCCTTCGTGCCGGCATCGATTCGCTCGATTAGAAACTTGGAGCCTTCGGTGTCGTGCTTGTCGCCGATGTGCTTTCGCCCTCGCTCGGGATTGCCCGACTTGATGCACGCGGCCAGTTGCGCGGCCTCTGGCCAGTTCGACTCGTGCTTGGCCAGGTTGGGCCGTACCTGGGCGTACGCGTCGACGATCTCGCGAATGAGCTGAGGCTGCGTGATCGCTTTCTTCAGCTCGCCAGGCGTACCCGAAGCGGAAGCCACCAGTCCTTCCAGGCGAAACTGGTTCGCATAAATCATCAGGCGAACCATCGACTGCTGGTCGTCGGGGTCGCCACCGATATCGGTCAGCACCAAGAGGCGTGGCCGGGGCATATTGGGCTCTTGGGCGAGAATCGGACCTGCGATGGCAAGAGTCCACAGGCATACCAGGCACAAAGCACGACTTCGCATGGGAAGCTTTCCGAGGATCGAAGTGGATCAGATGAAAGGGGCAGCGTTCATCTTACTTCACTTCGCATCGTGATTCTTCCATTTCACCAGGCGAATTTTCCGCCCAGTGACGCTACGGTAGACGACTTCGATTGCCAGGGAAAGAACGATCATGCCAAAGAGAATCCAGAGATGTTTCCGGGTGGCAGCGTTCTCGTCGACTTCGATGCAAAGCACTACCAAAGCAATCCAGGTGCTAATGGCCGCCAGCGCGGAAATCCATACCCGGCCGCCGGTCTCTTTCGCCAGGCGAACCGCGGCGACGTTCACGCCCAGAAAGATTAGCAGAAAGCCAGCACTGCCCATCGTTGCGATGGCTTCCAAAGGAACGAAGTTCGCGATCAGCAGGGCCAGGGCCGCCGTGATGAACGTTCCTTCGGCATGCTGACCGCGGATCGAACGCTCTAGCTCGGTCGGTAGTTCACCACTCTTGGCGATGATGTAAGTGAGTCTTCCGGTACTGTAAAAGGTGGCGTTAATGGCCGAACTGGTCGCGAAGATGGCAGCGACCGCAATCGCGATGTAGCCTGTGCGCCCCATGACGTCGTCGGCGGCGACGGAAAGGACGTGTGCGCTGGACTGGGAAACTTCTTCGAAACCAAGATGTCCGACGACGACCAGCGCGATCAGAAAATAGAGCACCATGACGATCGCCACACCCCCCAGGTACGCAATGGGCAGCGTACGTTTCGGGTTGGCCACGTCGTTGGAGGCGTTGGCAATCAGTTCAAAGCCTTCGTAGTTCAGAAAAATGAGCATGGCGCCGGCGATCAGGCCTGGCGCCGAAACGTAGTGCTCGTAATCGAGCCGGCTCCACTCGATCGGCGTTGCCAGGCCAAACAGGATGAATGCCAGCAGCAAGATCATCTTGGCGGCATTGAAGAAATTCTCGGACCGCACGACCAGCTTCGACGCGAACAGGTTCAAGAGAAACAAACCGACGATCACCGCGCAAATGAACTTATGCAGCCAGAACGCCTGATCCTCTTTGGGAAAGAAGCTGGCCGCGTAGCTTCCAAACGCGTAGGCATAGATGGCCAGCAGCACGACGTAGCTCAGCAGCAGGAGGATGTTCGCCGCCCCGGTGAGAATGCCTCCGCCGAAGGCCCGGTTCAAGAACTCAACCGTACCCCCTTCGCCCGGATATCGCAGCGTTAGCTTGAGATACGAGTAGCTGGTCAGCAGAGCGACGATTCCCGAAATCAAAAAAGCCGCCGGAGCACCCCCTTTGGTCACTTCGACCGTCAGCCCGGTCACGGCAAAGATTCCCCCTCCGACCATTCCACCAATCCCGATGGAAAGGGTCGAGAGCACGCCCAGCTTTTCGTTTTCCTCAGAAGCCATTCGCCGCTGGCCAATCACGTTGCCGTACTAGGAATTCAACCGCGATCGGAGGCAACCCATTGCCTGATCGTCAAGCGGATTAAACATTGCTTGACGACGCTTGCCAAGAGGGAAACGCTGCCGCGGGCAACAAGCGGAGTAACTTCTGGGGCAAGTCACCATACTGCGGAATCGATACGATCAGTTCAGATTCGTGGGGATGACCGAGATGTGGACGTCTTCGCTATGATAAAGATCCTCGGGGATGCGCCAGCGAGTCAGGCCAAGTTCTTTGCGACCGATGTTTACCTGCTCGGTCATTGGTTTACCGTGATTGTAGTTAAACGTGTGCAGCATTTCGTGCACCATAAACCAGGGGCGACCAAAGGGATCGACGGCTTCATACAGCCCATTTAGCGGCATGCTCATCCACGACTGCTTTCCGCCCACTTGGGCTTTTGCGTTGTGGGTGTTCAGACGCCAGCGAATCTGAGTTGTGTTGGGACCTTTGCGGCCAGTCGTCACTTTCAAAACTGCCCGGCAGTGCTCCAGTTGGTGCAAATAGATTGCCGCCCGGTCTCGCCAGCCGGCGGGAGCATCCAACTGAAAATTCGCGGATCGGAATTTGACGAACTCCGCGGGCGTAACGAGCTCTTCGTGTTTGCTTGCCCACTCCCACGAGGCGGCCAACTTCACCGTTTCCAGAGGATTACCCAGCAGCCCAAGATTGATTTCATCGGGCGGATTCTTCGGAAGTGGCTGATTGCCCCGCATGGTGAAGGTCTCTGACCAGTGGATATCCGACCTGCCCTTATCGATTTCGATCCCAGAAGGATCGTTCAATATGCCACCGACACGATATTCCTGGGTGCTGGGAAGCCGGGTCAGGATCTTCGCGAACGCCGATACCTGCAAAGGACCACCCAGCTGAAACTCTTCCAAGTCCTTGACTGAAACCAGGCACTTCCGCGAGATCAACTTGCGGCCTGACTCGGCGTTCAGTTCGTAGCTCATGTGGAAGGTCGGACGGTTGGTGACCAGATGCAGCCCTTCTCGAAAGTTCACGTTTAGTTCACCACGTGGATGCGCCAGGTTGAGCGTGGCGGACGCGATCGGCGGGTTCCCTTCCGCCAAAGAGACAGGCCGACGATACCAGTAGCGGCCGGAGGTCGAGATTGTCGTAATGGCGGCAAACGTTTCCCCGTCTCGCGCTCCGCGGATCCGCGAGTGCGTCGGCATAATCTTCACATGCCCGAGTGCGATCGTGTCGTGATTCTCGCCAATCAACGTGACATCCAGCTGGGTTTCGGTCGTTGTGTACAGTCTTACCGATCCGATTGGTTCCCCTTCATGGATGCTCACCTCCCCTGTCGTTGCGAAACTGCGTAATTTGAGGTGTCGTATCCCAAGTGGTTCTGATTGGTTTTCCAACTCAATTCTGAGCGGCTGTAGCTCGAGTACCCAATCGACCGCCGCGGTGGTTACCAACCAACGCGGCGAACGAAAGAATGCCTTTTCACCTAGAACTTCTCCATGGATCTCGACCTGGTATCCACCAGGAGGAAGGTCAGCGGTCCATTGGCCATCGTCGTCCAGCGACCAACTCAAGTCGGCCTGCTCGAAACGATTCCATTTCGGGTCCCACTTCAGCGTCAAAATCGTTAGTTGCTGTTTGTCCTCCACGGGGATCTCGGGAGCCGCGATGGTTGCGGCCATGGCAAACACCTTTTCTGGCTGTACCCAAAGAAGGGCCATCGCTAGGAGAATCACGATAAGTTCGCGTGTCGACATCTTGGTAGTCTAGACTCGTCAGGCGGGAAGAACTTTATTCGCGATAATTAGGCTACCACGGCGGAGACCGAATGAAAAGAAAGTTCAAATCGTGTCATTTGTGGATGGAATCGATGAAGGTCTCGGTTAATGGTCCGTTGTGCCGACAGTTCATAGGATGCTTGAAATATTGGGTTTTGGGATTGAGGTCTATTGTTCGACGGTTTCAACATCATTGCTTTCCTCCTTGCGGTCACAGCTATATCACCTTGGGTAGTGATGTGGTCGATGGCGGTTTTCATCTATGCCGGTTGTAAAGGGCTCACCTGGCGTTCGGCCATTAAAGTAAGTGTTCCCGCAAATCGCAACGTAGCTTACCTGCTGCTTTGGCCCGGGATGGATATCGAGGCCTTTCTCGACCGCCGCCGCGACGTCGTGCCGCCGACGCTTGGCGAGTGGCTGTTTGCCCCCGCGAAAATGGGCTGCGGATTCGTTCTCTTGTATGGCGCTGTGCCGAGACTTTCGCCGGACCACGTGCTAGTGGTGGGATGGGTGGGCATGATCGGTCTTATCTTCGTGCTGCACTTCGGCCTGTTTCATTTGCTTTCGTGCTGGTGGCGATCGCGGGGAGTCGACGCGAAACCGCTGATGGATTGGCCGATCTTGGCGACGAGTTTGGGCGAATTTTGGGGACGCCGTTGGAATCGAGCCTTCCGTGATCTGACGTTCCGATATCTCTTCCGGCCCCTGACTCAGCGGTTTGGAGCGGCTTGGGGATTGATGGCCGGCTTCCTCATGAGCGGGCTGGTGCACGACGTGGTGATCTCGATCCCGGCTGGGAGCGGTTATGGAGGTCCGACCTTGTTCTTTGTCGTGCAGGGGATCGGCATGTTAGCCGAACGCAGTTCGCTTGGACGCAAGGTTGGCCTGGGCAGCGGTGCTGTGGGCTGGCTGTTTACCGCCGCTTGTTTACTCGTTCCGGTGGGGATGCTGTTTCATCCCGCGTTTATCCGCAACGTGATCGTTCCATTTCTTCAAGCGATAGGTGCCGCATGATGCCGTCGCTCGCTAACTTGATCTTCGTCGCCGGTCTGATGCACTTCGGCATCTTGATTGCCTCGGCGCTGGTTCCCTTTCGGCTCGATTGGAAGAACCAACTGGCCAGCCTGCCGAAGTTGCACTGGCAGATGTACTGGGTCTATGGTGGCTACGTCGTGTTGTCGATCATCGCGTTTGGCGTGATCAGCGTTACCAACGCCACGGAGATTGCCGCGGGAAGCGGCCTGGCCCGGGCATTCTGCGGTTACGTTTGCCTCTTCTGGCTCATTCGACTCGGCCTTCAAGCCGTGCTGGACGTCAAGCAGCATTTAACCGCCTGGTGGCTGACCGCCGGCTACCACACCCTCAGCGTCATCTTCCTGACGCTGGTGCTGATTTATGGCTGGGGGGCGATACACGGGTGACGAACGAGGCTTGTTCGAGGTAGTGGTTGCTATCGAAGACCGTTAGTCCATCAGCACCAAAACATCCGGCAGCTGGTTCGCGGCACCCTCGCTGCGCGGCAATACTTCGGATAGCTGTTGCCCTGCTGACTGGATGACCGCGCAGATGGCTTCGGTCGGGTGACCTTGCCCTAGGCCTTCGGTCAGCTGCCTGCATAGCTCGTCGAGTTTTGCCTGGCCGAGCTTCTCGAGGACTTCCTGGTCGGCCAGGATGGTGGCTGTGTGCTCGAAGAGGGAAACGTAAACCAACAGGCCCGTCGCGCCGCTGGTGTGATGCACCCGGCGATCGAAGAAGACCTGCCGCGCGCGGGCAGCAACTTCATCTTTCATCTGATCGCTGGGAGTGAACAGCCGACGCAGCCAGCCGATCCGACTGCCGAGCATCGCCCCGACGAGAAACGCCACCACGATGCTGGCTGCCAAAGCGATTAGGCCGGAATCAAATGACGTGCCGGTCCAGTCCCCTAGTTCGTCCGTCGATCGAGGGTACAGAGTCCAAATCATAATCGCCGCGATAGTGGCTAGCCAGAGGCCGAGGACGTCTTCGGCTCGATCGTAGCGGCCCGATGCGGTGGCGACGACCGGGACGATCTCGCACGAGGTACTGGCTTCGGCCTGGGCGACGGTTTCCTGGATCTTCTGACGCTCGTCGGTGCTGAAGAGAGTTGATGCGCGCTGCATGACTTTAATTTCCTTACCAAGACCCTGTGGCGCCACCGCCACCGGAAGACCCACCGCCAAACGAACCGCCGCTGAAGCCGCCTCCACCACTGCCGCGGCTGGTCGCCATGTGATAGAGGATGGTACCCACCACGGTGAACACGACCGCCCAGAAGGCCCAGGCCCAGCCACTGGAGCCGCTTCGATAGAGGGAAACCGCGGTGAAGATCGCCAAGCCGACGAAGCCAGCTCCCACCGCATAATGCCACCAAGGTCGCGGTTGGGCGGGAAGCTCGAGCTTGCGGGCCATCTTGTCGAGCGAGTCAACCCCGGCGACGATCCCTTCCGAGAACTGTCCTTGCTTGAAGCGGGGAATGATTTGCTCGTCCATGATCTGTTGGCACAGAGCGTCTTCGCGGCGTCCCCAGCCGCCCCCCAGTTCGATGCGGGCCTTGCGATCGTTCTTCGAGACCAACAGCAGGATGCCGGTGTTCCACTCTTGGCCGTTGATTTGCGCGTGCCCGATGCCCCACTGGTCGAACAGCAGCGTTGCGAACGTTTCAATCCGCAACCCTTCGCCCCCATGGTTAGCCATCGAGTCGATCGTAATGACGATGATCGGCGTCGCTTTCTCGGTCAGCAGCTTGTCGCACACTTCCCGAATTTTCTCTTCGTCTTCCGGCGTGATCATCTCGGCCAGGTCGCGCACGAACTCGCGCTCGCCCGGCTTCTCGATATCGATTTGAATGGCCGAAGCGGTCGATGCGAAACCAAGTAGGAGTACCGCGATCAGGATCAGCCTGTTACTCAACCATTTGCCCATGAAGCTTCGCTCTCGGCTCGGGGGGTTACTCATTTCATTAAATCGAGTAACCAGCATAACGCATCACGAACGAGATCGCACGCTACGGGGGACGTTTGTCGGAACGTTCACTTCTTCCAGCAGCAACTTGGCGTCTTCGGCCCAGTCGCGGCGGACGGCAGGGCTGAAATTAGGGGATCTCTTGATCGCGCGACTGCCACAAGACTTCGATCATGCGCCTGGCCGCCAGTCGCGTGAGATCGGGATACCCGTGCGTTCAGGCATCGATTGCGAACGTTTTCAGGTGATTGACAGCGTTCCGGATACTCGCGTAATCGGCACAATTCCCATCGGTGCCGAGCGGAAGTGGAAAGCATTTCGTCTTATTCGACCAATTCCAGTACGATGCCCACGGCGGTGGTCCCGTTGAAGTGATCGAGCAACACCTTCGAGGCGATCACGCCGTCGCTGGGATCGCTATAGTGCTTCGTCTCTTGGTCGTCGAAGAACAGTTTCAACTCGGGGAGTTCGCTCGTGATGCTGGTCGGTTTATTGGTTTCGATGACGCCATCTTCCGGCGTGTCGCGAACCCAGACCTTGCCTTGGCGATCGGTGACTTGAATGATGGACGTGCCTTGGTCCAACTCGGTGAGGAAATCGACGATCTGGTGCCGCAGATCGATCGCGATGACGGCCGCGCCGAACAGGCTGCCAGTGGCTGAGTCGTAGATTGGCGTGATCGCGACCAGGCGCACTCCTTCTTCGACGCGATCGTCTTCTTTATCGTCGGCGCTGCGGATGGCTAGCAAGATGTCTCCCTGGCTGAGCCGCGAAACCTGGGCGAGGATCTCCGGTTCGTTATGGGTCGTCAGTCGAGACGCTGGCACACGACGCAGGTAGGCGGGGTCGCGGGCATTCCGCTCGACGCACACGACGTCTTCCGCGGCTTCGTCGGTGATCTTGGTGAAGCTGATCGAGAGGTACTCGACGTTGGCTCGCAGGAACTCTTCGTAAATCTGTTCGAGACGATCGCGCCAGACGTCTTCAGGCTCGGCTTCCGCGTTGTCGCCGTTAGCCTGGATGATGCCTTGGATGGGCGGGAGACTCGACATGAAGCGAACATCTTTCGAGAGGCTCTCGGCGGTGGCTTTGAGTTGGACTTCCAGTTCACGGCTGTAGGCCTGCATTTGATCGAAGCGGCTTTGGCGTGCGGCCTTCCTGGCTTTGTACGAGTCGACGACGAAGACCGTCATCGCGACCAGGCAGGTCACCAGCACCAGGCCCACAAGTTGCGAAGCGATGCGATGATGCTGAATCCAGCGTGCCAGCCGCTGCTCGGGGCGCTCGCGATAGGCATCGACCTTTTCGCCAGCCATCCAGCGCTGCACTTCCTCGGCAAGCTCCGACGCCGATTGATACCGGGCATATTGTCGCTTGGCCATGGCCTTGGCGCAGATGGCGGCCAGCGCGGGGTCGACGTCGGGGTTCACATCGGCGGCATTGGGTGTTGGCTGACCGGCGATCGCCGTCAACAGTTCTCGGCCGTTGACCGAGTTGGAAGCGTTCCGCGTATGTTCATGGGGACCGCACCCGGCCAGGATCGAGAAGAGGATTGCGCCGAGCCCGTAGATGTCGGTGCGTTCGTCCAACTCGTCAATGCGGCCGGCGGCTTGCTCGGGGGCCATGTACAGGGGGGTCCCGAGAACCTGGCCATCCATCGTGCTTTGACTACTGGGGTGCGAGGCGTGCGTGCTCGACTGGCTGTCGCTGGTTTGCAATTCGTTGATGACTTTGGCGATGCCCCAGTCGATCACGATCACCTGGCCGAAGTTGTCGATGGCGACGTTCTCAGGCTTCAGGTCGCGGTGAATGACCTTGCGCGAATGGGCATGGCCGATGGCCTGGCAAACGTTGACGAAGTCGGTCAGCAGCCGCCGCAAGAGCATCGGGTTGTGTTCCCCTTCGCTCAGGCGTTCGTGATATTCTTGAATCGTATCGTGCAGCGTTTGCTTGCCGAGGAAACGCATTGCGTAGAAGGATTGGCCGGTTTCGAGGTCTTCCCCCAGGTGATAAATAGGGACGATGCCAGGATGCTCGAGCCGACCGGTGATTTCTGCTTCGCGGCGAAAACGCTCTTGGGCCGCCGATTGATCGGGGGCGGTGACTTCTTTGACGGCGACGGGGCGCTTGAGATGTTCGTCGTAGGCCAGCCAGACGCGACCCAGCCCCCCTTGGCCGAGCTTGCGGATCAGTCGGTAGCGAGCCATCGACGCACGCACGCCGGTGGCGTCGTTGGCACCCGAGCCTGAGACGCTACGGATTCCCATCAGTCGGGCAATCGCTCCGGAAGGGTCGACCGAGTCGAGCGTCCGCGCGACGACCGTTTCCGCCGAGGTAAAGCCGGTATCGCTGGCCGGCGTGACTTCCTTCAGCAGCGACGGACTTCGTTCGATCAGCATGTTGCAGGTGTCGACGTCGATCTGCCCCAGCGCGACTAAATGTTCGTGCAGAGGAAGATCGCCGTGCAGTGTCCAAGTGGAAAGGGCCTGAGACAACTGGCGTTCCGAGATGACCCCCATACGCAGAATCAGCGCTGCCACGGCGATGTCTTGTTGCTCCTTGCTGAAATCACCGCTGGAGCCGGCCATCGTTTCCGCATAACGAGCATCAGGAACTGGGGCTTGATCAGAAGGCATGCGAAGTAAGGTCCCAAGGAAGCGAGTTGAGCTGGTACTTCCTCAAGTTTAGTTGCCCAATGGGACCCGTGGGAGAAGTTTTAGGGGCAATTGGGCCGTTCCGACTAGTCGGCCAGATCGAGTGCCAGCGGTTCCGGCGAGCCGTTTTCGATGGTCACCGACAGTCCAGAGGTGTTCGGGCTGCGGTACTTCTTGGGAAGAAGGTTCTTCGGCGGTCCCAGCTTCTGGAATGCCGCTTGAGCTTCCTGAGGATTGAGATCGGGATCCAGTTCGCGGACTTCGATCTTGCTGACGACGATGTCATACTCACCAGGCATCGCACCGGGTGCCTGAAGTGACGGCGAGATGTACGTCGTCACTTCGAAGGTACCTTCGGCATTGGTCGTTCCGCTGGCAGAACGTCCGTCCGATTGCTTGGGAATCAGCGTGACCGTGGCATCTTCGACTGGCTTCCCTTCGTATTGAACCAGTCCTTTCACAGGATAGGTCGTCGGCCCGCCTGAAGACCAGCAACCGGTCACGAGAACCAACAACATGGGAGACAGCGCTAGAATTCTATTGTGGGACATACTCGGCCGTGTCCTTAAAAATCGGATGTGGTAAGCGGGCGTTGTCGACTGGGATGAAATTGATGCTGCGTGGCGTGATGGTCCGCACCGTTAGAATTCGCCGATCACCCCCCCGTCGGACTTGTCGCCGAGTCGGGCATAGGTTAGGCGGTCGATTGTCTCGGGCAGGAAGTGGACCGAGGCGTCACCCATGACAAACTGGCACCCACCGGGGTGTGCCGACTTGAAGCCGAAGGTGGCATTCCAGTTGTTACTGGCATTAGAGAAGCAGGTGTTCGTGCCATACCGAGCATCTCCGGGGCAGGTCGGAAAGTTGATGGGGGCAGTTGTCGCGTACCAAAGCGAATCTGGCCACGACCATCCCCAGGAAGCGAAGGTCTGGCAGGTCATGCGGATCTCGCCCATGAGAATCGTGTTCGACGTGCCGTCGGTAATGTCCGCGATTCGAGCCGAGTAGGGAGTAAAGTAACCACGACCGAACGGACCGGAAACGGCTTGTTCGCCATAGTCTGAACGCACGTTACCACGGTTGAAGGGGTCTTCGCCGTCGTTGTCGGTATCGAGCCCCATGCCTGAGGGAAACGCCCCGGCGGTCGCCAGAAGATCGCAACCGGCAGCCGACTGCATGAACTGCGAGCCGATGCTGGGTGCGTAGCTGGATCGCGCGGCCCCAGTGGTTGGGTTGTTGGTTTCGACGTCAGGGTCACTGGGGCATTGATACGCTTCAATCTGATGATCGCAGACACGCTTTCCGTTGACGGTATAAAGCGTGAGGTTCGTATCTTTCATGTCAATTCCATCGAACAAGGCCGTTTGCTCGATGAACGGCAACAGGCCGATCAAGACGCACATGTTGTTTCCGCCGCGGCCGGAACCGTTGTACCAGTTAATGGGAAATCGCTTCATGACGTCGTGGTAGTTATGCAGCCCGATTCCCATCTGTCGGAAGTTATTGCTGCACGACATTCGCCGGGCCGCCTCGCGTGCCTGTTGAACGGCCGGAAGTAGCAAGGCGATGAGAACCCCGATGATGGCGATAACGACAAGCAGTTCCACGAGTGTGAAACCGCGGCGGTTCCGGGTGAGATACGAAGCCATGGGTGAATTCCTGATCTCGAGAGGTTGGAAAAGAGAAGGATGATAAGACGGTCGCCGATTCTACCCACACCCGATTTGCGAATCTACGGGAATGTGATTTTTTATTAAAAAATAATTGCAATGGTAAATGTGTGGAAATGAGTCGCGGTCCTTTTTTTCCCAGGCACAGCAGTGGGAAATCGAAAGTAGGCAAAGTACTTAGCTTGCTTGTGAACGAGTTTCTCGCCTAAGAATAAGGCTCGATATTGCGAAATATCTCGCTGGGCCAATGAGAAGCTTGGCGGGTGCGTTGGGTCTCAGATTGCTTTGCTGGTGTGCAAGTTTTGGCTTTTCGAAACTAACGCCGCGAAGGGATCGCTCGTGAGAAGGATTCCCTTTATGGGATGGTGTTCTGTTCGAAAGGGAGGGGGGGTAGTGGTGGAGTTAACCCATTTTGAGAATTATGGTTTCGGTCCGGATGTCGAGATCATGAATCTGGAGATCCACCGACACTCGCTGGCATGCTTTTTCCGCTACGCCCCCAGCCACTGCGATGGCTGCAACAACGTCGACTGTATGATCCGATCCGATGCGAGACGAGCCACAGCAGCCGTGCCTTACGAACTTGAGTCGTGTGTGGGCAATCGCTACGATGCGATTTCGCTTCAAACTGTTTGGCACACTAACAGTAAAGACGATCTCATGGAAAACGAATCAAGCTCGCCCGCCAAAACCTTTCTAGGATTCCTTGCGCTCGTTGGAATCCTCATCGTTATTTTGGTGGTGGGGGGAGTCGTCTACTTGATGATCGCGTCGGAGTATGCCAAGCCGGTCGTGGTGACCAATAAGATGAAGATGATCGCGATGGCATTGCAGGAATATCATCAGGACTACGGCGCCTACCCGCCGGCCTATACGACCGACCAGGACGGCACGCCGCTGCTTTCGTGGCGCGTGCTGTTGTTGCCGTACATGTTCAGCGATCAGCTGTATCAGGAATTCGACCTCGATCAGCCATGGGATACCGAGACCAACCTGGCCGCAGCCCAGTGGATGCCGCTGGTTTACGAAAGCATTTACCTGCCGCGCGACATTCGAGAAACCCACACCCCTTTCGTCGCGTTAGCGGGACCAGACACAGTGCTCAGCACGAGCCCAACCGCGGCCGGCGAGGGCATCACCAGCGGCGGAGCCGCAATGGCGGTGATTGCGGACCATGCCAACCCGGTCTTCTGGAGCGAGCCGAACGAGATGTCGCCAGAAACCTTCGCGGCCTGGGCGACCCTCGATGATCAGCCGACCGGCGGAACCCTCGTGATCACCACCAGCCCGACGTCCGACTACCTGGACGTCGAAATGTATCACGACGATTCCCTCGCGAAGCTGAAGTCGATGATGAAGCTCTCGGGGGAAGAGCCGTAGTTCGGTTTTCGGACCTGCTGCAACAAAGTCACATCCTCAATGCCATGCTCGCAGGTCGACTTGGTTGCCACTACCAATGAAGCCCTCAAGCCTTTCGAGTCTTGCAACTAGAGAAACGCCCCAAAGTTTACTTTGGTCTAAGATGAAGTATGATTCTCTGTGATTCCGATGAAGAAGCCTTTGTTCCTAGCCCGAGGATTTTGACTTCACTTTTTTCGGTAATAACGAACGACAATTCGATCGATCCCATTTGAAATCCAAACTCTGGAGGCGTTGAGTTAGCTTCATCAACGGTAGCAAGGAGGCTTTCTAAGGAACGTGTAAGTCTATCATGGATCTTAGGTGCTAGGAGTTCGTACTCTATCTCTACAGGCACAAGACTAAGCTTGATCTTAGTGACTTGGTTTTCAGAAACGCTTGCACCTCCCCCAAATTTCACAGGCCCCCATTCGAGTTCAAAGGCGCCGCTCGGTGCATCTTTTAGAATCGAGTTGATTTCGAGTTCGACTTTATCAATGACTATGTTCCTATCAGAAAGATCTGATTGGCTATCTGATATTGCACGCTTGATTTGTTGTATTACCAATTCGATTTCTTGCATGCTAGGCAACCTTTGCATGTACAGTTGGTCCGCACGGCGATTGCACCATAACTCACCGTCCCAGCAGGACTTCCATGCGGTAGTCATCGCCCCAGCCGCATTTTAATCGTTTGTTCTTCACGCCGACCTTGGCTGTCTTGTTGTTCTTCAGCAGGCTCAGGCTCGTCCTTCGTAGCAGGCTAAAGTTGGCGTCGGCGTGCCCTTTGCGGATGCGAGATTGATCTTCACCGAACGTCACGTCCAGTTGCCAGTGCAGGCTGTTTTCAATGCCCCAATGACCGCGAACGGCCTCGGCGAAACGCTTGCCGGAAAGGTACTTGCTCAGGATATAGTATCGCACCTCGCTCGTCTCGTTCCCGCCTTGCTTCACGATATTGATCGTCATCCCGATCGCCCTCAAGTTCGACCAACGATCTCGTGTGATGATCTCGTCGTTCACAGGGCAGATATAATAGGAACGCGACTCCTCGCGACCATGCCCTTTCTCGTGCGTTTCGTGACGGTGTACTTTGGCTCGCTTGAAATTGCTTTCCTGCTGCGCGACAAAAAAATCTTCGATCGAATCGTGGAGGGTCGGCTGATTGCGCTTCACGGCCAGGCAATAATCGGCTCCCTGGTCGACGATCTTCTGAGCGATGTCCTGTTGGCAACCTTGAGCGTCAATCGTCACTAAACTGCCGGAAACCTCGACGATTTCAAGCAGTTTGGGAATGGCGGTGATCTCGTTGCTCTTCGCGTCGGTTACTACCTGGCCGAGACTCACATGATTGGCAGTCGCCCAGGCACTGACCATGTGAATGGCCGCCTTGCTGCTGGCCTTGTCGAAACTCCGCCGCAGCGTCTTGCCGTCAATCGCGATGATCTGCCCGTCGGTGATTTCGTGTAAGGCGGTGATCCAAGTCAGCAAACACTTCTCAAACTCAGCCGGATTCAGCGAAGCCAAGATCGCATTAAAGCGATCGTGCGAAGGGATGCCGGAACTCAAATCAAGGAACTTACCCAGCCACTCCTTCTTCATCTCGGCCCAGTCGGCGATAGCCACAAAATCATCCGCCCCACTCATCACCGCACACAGCGCGATGGTCACGATATTCGTTAACGGATAAGTCACCTTGCGAGTCCGCGGATCGGTCAGATCGGCAAAGCACTCTTGAAGGGAAACAGGCGAACGTGACGACATGAGAAAGGCACCTGAGAACACCGGATCAGGCCGCGACAACCTCCGTCACAAAATCGCCTGACCGCCATTGCCTCAGTGTCGCAGATAACCCATCATGGCGCAATCGCCGTGAGTTGGTCCGCGGGAAGCCATGTCTGAAAGATAGATCACAAAGCTATCGCGAAAAATCGGACCGCTGTCCTGAAAGTGGTATACGAGTTTGCCGTGGTGTTTTCGAGGAAGCAATATTTTTAATAGTTTAACAGGGGTAATATTTGTCCAAAAGTCAATTGCGACATCAAGGTCGAGATATCCCGAACCAACTTCATGGCATTTGCGGTTCTCTAATGGTATCGCCATGACATTGAGGAAGGTGCGAACGGCTTCTGGAGACGTGCTCAGTTCAATCGCTAGTTTTTCTTCCAACAAGAAAGAGAATATATCGTAGAGAGATTTGATGGTGTTGTGGTCACAGGAGACCTGATAGCTCGTATTTCCGTTTGCCATGAATGACCGAACAGTTGGGTTCCAGAGGTCTTGATATCCTGGAAATATGCCAGTATCAGCAAAACCAATTACAACAAAGCGAATTGGAGGAGCGAATATGCCTAAGACATGTGCTTGTTGTACTTCTGCCATGCAAGCAAACAAGAAACGCATCATGCTCATCGTAAAGGCGGCAATTCTGCTCATTCTTGCGCACGCTAAGCTTGTAGAGGGCCCGAATTTTCTTGCTGTTTCGGGCATGTTTGGGTGTTGATAATCCTCTGGATTGGGTACTCCATTGGTAACCAGTGTCGGGGACATTTTGTTGGCGACACCGCGACTTGAGAGGTCAAGCAGATTGCGATCGCAGTCCGTTGCTCCTACTGAGATTACCCAACGAGCACGGGCCAAACTTTGGAGCGTGTTCTCGCATGGGCCGTCGTTACCAGCGGCGGTGACTACAACTTTGTTGGATTGGTATGCGTATCGAGTTGCAATTTGTAATGGTTCGTGTTCGTTAAAATCACGAGATTTCAAGCCGAGACTAAGATTTAGGATATCAATTTCGGCTTCTGGTCCAATTAGCCAATCGATACCATGAAGAAGGTTAAGGTAGGATCGACTTCTTTCGAATCGCGTTCCCGATATCGCCCCTTCAAGTTGGGATTTGTTGCTGTTGTTTGACTTGATGAACGGAAGACTAGAAAAGGTATCGTCTGTTCCGCGAATAGAGTTAAGTTCGTCTGCATCGTCGAGATGGTAAAACGCGGTTGGAGTCATCTGGATCCTCAAGTGGCACAAGTGTAGATGTGAGCGGATCCGGCGCGTTGGTCACGAGGGGCCCAACAATCTGCCAAAGAGTTGCGTGCTAATAATATACCAAAAATTTCGATGGATATCGTCCAAAGGTGCTGTTGCGTGACTTGACTCGTGTTTTGTGTAGTCCTAGCGAATAGGCCACTTCAAGAACTCAACAGCCACCGCGAAATCTTCAACAACGTCCGCCGCGGCACCCACGGTGTGATCCAGTTGAGTAGCAACCACAGTCGCCACTCGTTGATCACGACCAGGCGTCCCTTCTTCATCGCGCGGTAGCCCAACTCGGCTACGCTGCGGGCGGTGGCCGTCGAGCCCTTTCTGAACATGCCCACGTGCTTGGCGTGGGCGCGTTGGAAGAAATCCGTTTCGACCGGGCCGGGACATAACGCGGTGACGGTGACGCCCAGTTCGGCGACTTCTTCGTTAATCGCCTGGGAGAAGCTGAGGACGTATGCTTTCGAGGCGTAGTAGACCGCCATCATGGGGCCTGGCAAGAAGCCGGCTGTGCTGCCGACGTTGAGGATGCGTCCGTGTTGCCGCTCAAGCATTCCTTGCACGAAGCGGTGGGTCATTTCGCTGAGGACGGTGACGTTCAGGTGGATCATCGCGCCGTCGGTCTTCCAGTCGTGCTGATAGAAAGGGCCATGATTGCCGAAGCCTGCGTTGTTGATCAGGAAGTCGACCTCGATGCCGGCAGCCTCGACCTGGTCGTAAACCTGGTGCACGGCCCCTGGCTCGTTCAGGTCGATGGCGATGCACAGGACGTTGACCTGGTGCTTCTCGACGATCTGCTGCTTGAGTTCTTCGAGTACTTCCCCGCGCCGCGCGATCAAGACCAGGTCCCCCCCGTGCTCGGCATGGACCCAGGCCAACTCGCGGCCGATGCCGCTGGAGGCTCCGGTGATCAGGGCAGTGTTCTTCATGGTGCGTGCTCCTCAATGGTGTGCTTGCATGCTGCTATTCTGACATACGATCGGCCAGGGAAACAATTGGAAGACTCCATTCGCGTGGACGCGGGCCTAACTTGTCTGCGATAGCAGGAGCGATAGGATGGGGGGAGAAATTACGCGGCGATCACCCCGAAGAAAGGAAACTGATGAAAGCAGCCTACATTGAACAAACGGGCCCCCCTGAAGTCATCCAGGTTGGTGAAATCCCCACGCCGGAACCGGGCGAAGGTCAGGTATTGGTGAAAGTCGTTACGGCAGCGCTCAACCCGATCGATACGTACATTCGCAACGGTGCCAACTATTGGGAACTGCCCAAGCCGTTTGTCACCGGTAGTGACTTGGCCGGCACGATCGAAAAGGTAGGCCCCGGCGCAAGTCGCTACCAGGTTGGTCAGCACGTGTGGGGAACGAACCAGGGACTGGTCGGGCGCCAGGGAACGTTCGCCGAGTACGCCGTGGTGGACGAGCACTGGTTGTATGCCACGCCTGATAATGTTTCCGACGACGCAGCCGCCGCGTGCGCGCTGACCGGCGTGACGGCCCACTTGGGGCTGGGTGCCGACAACGCGGCACTGAAGACAGGCGAAACGATCTTCGTGCATGGCGGTTCTGGGGGCGTCGGTTCGATGGTCGTGCAGATGGCCAAAGCGATGGGAGCAACCGTTCTGGCGACCGCAGGCTCCGACGAGAAAGCGGAACTGTGCAAAGAACTGGGAGCCGACTACGTCTTCAACTACAAAACACAGAACGTCGCCGAGGAAGTCCTTAAGGTTTGTCCCGCCGGGGTGAATGTGATTTGGGAAACGATCCGCGAGCCGGACTTCGATTTTCTGGTCAGTATTGCCGCCGAGCGCTGCCGCATGGTGCTGATGGCCGGCCGCGATGCCCGGCCGGAGTTTCCCGTGGGGCCGTTCTATGTGAAAGGATGCAGCCTGCACGGGTTCGTGATGTTCAAAGTGAGCCCCGAGGAAATGGATGTGTGCGGCCAACAGATCAGCCGGTGGCTCTCGGAAGGGAAGCTGAAGCCGCAGATCGGGAAGATCTTTCCCCTGGCCGAAGCAGCGGCTGCCCACAAGCTGCAGGAAGACAACACATTGCGGCAAGCAGGCACCCTGGCAGGGAAAATCCTGATCAAGCCGTGAACCGGGCATCCAGAGGAACTATAATGCGGCTCGACTCGTAACCATCGTCAAACGAATTGAATCCCTTTCGCGAGTGAGCCGCATGTTGTCCCGCCTCTGCTTACTGCTAACCCTCCTCTCGTTTTTGCCGATCTCTCGTGCTTTCGCAACCGAATTCGGCGAGATCGTCACCGTGGCCGGTACCGGCGATAAAGAGTTGGGCAAGATGGAAGGTCCGGTCGATGAAGTCAACATTGGCCAGACGTTCGGTGTTCTGATCGGTCCGGACGGTGCTCTTTACGTGACGGAAGTTGAAAACCATCGCGTGCTGCGCGTCGACCTGAAGACCAGGCAGGTCACGACCGTCGCTGGCAACGGCACCAAAGGGTATTCCGGCGATGGGGGCCCGGCGACTGAAGCCCAATTGAACGAACCGTACGAGGTGCGTTTCGCCAAAAACGGCGATATGTATTTCGTCGAGATGCAGAACCATCTCATTCGCAAGGTCGATGCGAAGACCGGAACCATCTCCACCGTCGCTGGCACCGGCAAGCCTGGCTACTCCGGCGATGGCGGCCCGGCCCTCAAGGCGCAGTTCAATCGACCGCACAGCATTGTGTTGACCGAAGATGACTCTACGCTCTACGTGGCCGACATTCAGAACCATCGAATCCGCGCCATCGATCTAAAGACCGGCGTCATTCAGTCGATCGCCGGAAATGGCGAGAAGAAGCTGCCGATCGACGGCGAGACGACCGTAGGTAAGTCGATGGTGGGACCGCGAGCACTTTACCTCGATGGCAACGACCTGTGGATCGCCTTGCGGGAAGGGCACAGTGTCTGGCGGTTGGACTTGAAGACCGGCATCGTGCATCACGTGGCATGCTCGGGCAAGCAGGGATACAGCGGCGACGGTGGCAGTGCCAAAGAGGCCACGATGAACGGCCCCAAGGGAATCGTGAAGGCACCCAACGGCAACTTGTACGTCGTCGATACCGAAAACCAAGCCATTCGTGAGATCGACGTGAAGAACGACCGCATCCGTACGGTGGCTGGTATCGGCCCGAAGGGGCGCGGTTACTCCGGCGACAATGGCCCTGCGACCAAGGCCAAGATGGATCGTCCTCATGGAATTGGCGTCGGGGCGGATAATGCTTTGTACATCGGCGACACGAACAATCACCGGGTACGCAAAGTCGTGCCTGTTACCGAATAACCGAAGGAAAGACCCATGCACGCAATGAATCGACGACAGATGCTTCAGGCTTCTTTGGCGGCTTCGGCCGCGGTGGGCCTGGGTAGTTCCCTTGCGGCTCAGCAGGCTTCACCCAGCCGCTGGAAGCTGATTACGTTTACCAAGTTCCTGCAGCCGCTGAGCTATGACGAGATGGCCGAGCGGGTCGCCGCGATCGGCTTTGAAGGCATCGAGGCCCCCATCCGCACCGGCGGCCATATCGAACCTGAGAACGTTGCGGAGGAATTGCCGAAGTTCGTCGAAGCACTCAAGAAGCAGGGGCTGACGATCGACATTCTGACGTCCAGCATTAACAGCATCGATTCCCCCAACGCGGAAGAGACGCTAAAGGTCGCCAAAGAACTGGGCATCCCGCGGTATCGCATGTCGTACTACAAGTATGACCTCAAGAAACCGGTAACCCGTCAACTGCGTGAAGCGGGTGCCCAACTGAAAGACCTGGCGGCGATGAACGAGGAGATCGGCATTCAGGCCGTCTATCAGAATCACTCCGGCAGCCACTACGTCGGTGCCCCGGTCTGGGACATCATGCAGTTGGTGCGTCAGTACGATCCGAAGGTGGTGTCGATGGCTTTCGATATCGGCCATGCCCGCGTCGAAGGAAACACATCGTGGCCTATCCAATGGAACCTCGTCCAGTCGCACCTTGGCTCGGTCTACATCAAGGATTTTAAAGGGAACGGCGGCCGGCCGGCGTGGTGCTCGGTCACTGAAGGGGAACTTCCTGGCGAGTTCTGGAAGCTGCTCAAAGCGAGCGACTACAACGGACCAATTTCGCTGCACGTCGAGTACCTGCATGGCGAAGAAGCGAAACAGGTATCCAATCATATCGCGGCGATGAAACGGGACCTGGCCTGGCTCAAGCAGAAGCTGGCGTCTTAGTCCTGCCGACGCTGTTAAATCCCCGCCTAGAAACAGCCCGCCTTTCCCGGAGAGCATTATGAAAATCTTGTCTGCGCTCGCCCTGTCGTGCATTGCTCTGGCTGGATCTGCACTGGGTGCCGATCATCGTCCCAATATCGTCTGGCTTTCGTGCGAAGACATCAGCCCGCATATCGGCTGCTTCGGTGACGCGCACGCGATCACCCCGAACATCGATCAGCTGGCCACCGAAGGCGTACGTTACACCAACACGTTTACGACCGCCGGCGTATGTGCTCCTTGCCGGAGCGGGATCATCACCGGCATGTACCAGACGTCGCTTGGTTCGCAGCATATGCGCTGCACGGCGACATTGCCTGACGAGATCAAACCGTTTCCTGTGTATATGCGTGAAGCAGGCTATTACTGCACGAACAACTCGAAGCAGGATTATCAGTTCCGCACGCCCAAGGGAACCTGGGACGACTCATCCGGGAAAGCCCATTGGCGGAACCGACCTGACAAGTCGCAGCCGTTCTTTTCGGTGTTCAACTTCACCGGTTGTCACGAGTCGGGCATTGCCTCGAAGGGTAAAT
Organism: Bremerella volcania; assembly: GCF_007748115.1. Lineage (NCBI taxonomy): Bacteria > Pseudomonadati > Planctomycetota > Planctomycetia > Pirellulales > Pirellulaceae > Bremerella > Bremerella volcania. The sequence goes on along the minus strand of NZ_CP036289.1, from coordinate 6,076,156 downwards.
ATGAATCGGTCACGAAAGTGCTGACGCCTGAGCAGCGACAAGATCCCGAGAAGCTGCAGCTGCCCCCTTACTATCCCGACCCGCCGGTCGTGCGCGAGGACTGGAAACGCAACTACGAGCTGATCACGGCCATGGATCACTGGGCCGGCAACTTGATTCAGCAGTTGAAAGACGATGGGCTGTACGACGATACGATCGTCATGTTCTGGTCCGATCACGGAGTCGGCCTGCCGCGGGCCAAACGCTGGTTGTACGATTCCGGCACGCACATTCCCCTGGTCGTTCGGATTCCGGAAAAGTTTCGCGTTGACGGCCAGGGTCTGCCTGGCGAGGTGAACGACCAGCTGGTCAGTTCGATCGACTTCGGCCCGACGGTGCTGACACTGGCCGGTGCCCAGGTGCCTAAGTACATGCAAGGGCAAACGTTCCTGGGCGAAGACGTCAGGCCGCGCGACTACGTTTATGGGGCACGCGACCGCATGGACGAGCGGTACGACATCATCCGCATGGTGCGCGACAAGCGTTTCCAATACATCCGCAACTACGAGCCCCTGAAAACGTACTATCAGTACATGAATACGCCGGAGAAAGGGGCGACGATGAGCGAGCTTCGTCGTTTGCATGAAAAGGGAGAGTTGCCAGCCGAAGCGGAATACTACTTCTCGGCCACTAAGCCGGTCGAAGAACTGTACGATTGTCAGGCCGATCCGCACGAGGTACACAACCTGGCCGCCGATCCAAAGTACGCCGATGTCCTCAAACGCATGCGGGGCGCTCATCGGCAATGGGTGCTCGACACGCGTGATACGGGACTGATCCCTGAGCCGATCCTCGTGAATCGGTCGAAGCAAGTGGGAAGCGAATACGCGGTTCTCCGGCAGCCTGGCAATGACAAGTTGAACCAGCGCCTCGCCACGGTTGCCGTTCTGGCTTCCGAAGGGGAATCGGCACTCCCGAAACTGATTCAGGCCATGAAGGACGAAGACGATGCCGTGCGCTACTGGGCGGCAACCGGGATCGGCAATATTGGCGAGCCGGCTCGCGAGTATGCCGCGGGAATCGTTCAGGCAGCTTTGGCGGATGAGTCCTCCGCCGTGCGAACTGCCGCCGCCAGGGCCCTGTGTCGCATGCGAATGCCGGAGGATGCCTTGCCGGTACTAGTCAAGGAAATGACCACGGGCGGGCAGTGGGAACGCTTGCAGGCAGCGATCGTCCTGGACGAAATCGACGAGCAGGCTCGCCCCGTGCTTCAGGAGATGAAACAGGGGCTGGAGTATCAAAAGGGCTTCAATTCGGATGGCAAGTACCGCGTTCGCGTCACGAACCGGGCCTTGAATGAACTACAGGGAACCGAGAACACGGTTCCCTAAGGCTTTCACAAAAGCGAAAATAACACGATGGCATTGGTGAAACAGCTTCGCATGGTTGTGACGCTATCGCTGGTCTTGCTGCTGTTGGGCGTGCAAGAGACTTTATGGGCTCAGGATGCGCGTCCGCCCAATGTGATCGTGATCTTGTGCGACAACCTCGGCTATGGGGACGTCGGTTGCTACGGATCGAAGGTGCATCGCACACCCAGTCTCGACCAGATGGCCGCCGAAGGGATGAAGTTCACCGACCTTTATGCGGCCAGTGGCGTGTGCACGCCGTCGCGGGCAGCGCTTCTGACGGGCTGCTATCCACCGCGGGTCGATATGCACAAAAGCGACACCGGGGGAGCCGTCTTGCAGCCCGTTTCACCGAAGGGACTTTCCCCAAGCGAAATCACAATTGCCGAACTGTTAAAAACCAAGGGGTACGCCACCACGATCATCGGCAAGTGGCATCTGGGAGATCAGCTGCCGTTTCTGCCGACGCGGCAAGGGTTCGACTCGTTTTATGGCATTCCGTACAGCGACGACATGACGCCGCGAGAAGGCAAGCCGTGGCCTGATCTCCCGCTAATGCGTGATGAAGTGGTCATCGACGCTCCGGTCGATCTCAACGAGGCTACGCGGTTGTACACGCTGGAAGCGATTCGCTTCATCACCGATAACCGCAACCGCCCCTTCTTCCTTTACTTGCCCCAGGCCATGCCAGGCAGTACACGTGCTCCCTACGCCAGCGAAGCGTTTCGGGGAAAGAGCGAGAACGGACCGTGGGGAGATTCGGTCGAGGAACTCGATTGGTCGACCGGTCAGATTCTGAAGACCCTTAAGTTGCTTCAGCTTGAGGAGCGAACTCTCGTCATCTGGACGAGCGACAATGGTGCCCCGCGCCGCAGTCCCGTCCAGGGATCGAACGAGCCCCTGAAGGGCTGGGGGTACACTACCGCGGAAGGAGGCATGCGCGTTCCGACGATTGCCTGGTGGCCGGGAACGATACCTGGCGGAACCGAGTGCGCGGAGGTCGCCTCGCTGATGGATCTTTATCCGACGATCGCTCACCTGGCCGGGGCGCCGCTGCCGCACGATCGCATGATCGATGGGAAGGACATTCTGCCGCTGTTGAAAGGGACGCCGGGGGCGAAGTCGCCCCACGAGGCGTTCTACTACTATATGTTCGATCAGCTTCAGGCCGTCCGTAGCGGCGACTGGAAGTTGTATCTCCCGCTGCCAAGCGTGAAAGGAGGCTGGCAGCAAGAGAAGGAAGCCTTCGCTCGGCCACGGCTCTTCAATTTGAAAGAGGATCTGCAGGAAACCAACGACGTGGCCAAGCAGAACCCCCAGATTGTCGAGCAAATGCTGCTGCTGGCCGCGAAGATCCAGGCCGATCTTGGCGACGACGAGAACCCCGGCCCCGGTCGCCGTCCAGCGGGACATTTCGCCAGCCCAACGGCCCGCGTCTTGCCGAAATAGGCCCATTTCTCACGCGATTTCGCTGGCGAACCGCACGAAGGTGGTGGTTGTCTCTCTTGCTGGGCCGCACTCCGCGCCAACGGGATAGTGCGGTACAATGCCCCATTCTTGACGATGAAACCCCTAGCGATAGGACCTCACTGCGAGGAATCCCCCATGGCACGACGCATTTTGGTCACCTCTGCCCTGCCTTACGCGAATGGGCCGATCCATATCGGGCACCTGGTGGAATACATCCAGACCGATATCTGGGTCCGCTTTCAGAAGCTGGCAGGCAACGATTGCCGTTATTTCTGCGCCGACGATACGCACGGCACGGCGATCATGATCAGCGCTCAGAAGAATGGAGTGACCGAAGAAGAGTTCATCGCCAAGATGAGCGGAGAACATCAACAGGACTTCGCCGGGTTTGGGGTCCAGTTCGATAACTATGGCTCGACCCACAGCGACGAGAATCGCGCGCTGTGCGCCGAGTTCTGGCAGTCGCTGCGCGATGCCGATCTGGTCGTCGAGAAAGACGTGCACCAGCTGTTCGATCCCGAGAAGAAAACCTTCCTGGCCGATCGATTTGTGCGCGGTACGTGTCCGAAATGCGGGGCAGAGAACCAACCCGGCGATAACTGTTCCAAGTGTGGTGCCGCCTACACGCCAGCTGACTTGATCGACCCGAAGAGTACGCTTTCCGGCGCGACGCCAGAGCTGAAGACCGCCAAACACTTGTTCGTGCAGTTGGAGAAGCTGCATGCCTTCCTCGACGAGTGGACGCAAAGCGGGCAGCACCTGCAGGATGAAGTCGCCAACTATCTGAAGGGGCATTTCCTGCACGACGAGCTTCGCGACTGGGACATCTCGCGGCCAGGCCCTTACTTCGGTTTCGAGATCCCCGACAGCCCCGGCGACTACTGGTACGTCTGGTTCGACGCCCCAATCGGCTACATTGCCTCGACCTGGCAGTGGTGCAAGGCCAACGGCGAAGACCTGGCCAAGTGGTGGAAAAACCCCGAGACGGAAGTGCATCACTTCATTGGCAAAGACATCACGTACTTCCACACGCTCTTCTGGCCCGGCATGCTCAAGACGGCCGGTTACAATCTGCCCACCAAGGTTCACATCCACGGCTTCCTGACGGTCGACGGGAAGAAGATGTCCAAGAGCGAGGGAACGTTCGTCAAAGCGGCGACCTACCTGAAGCACCTGGACCCGTCTTACTTGCGGTACTTCTATGCTTCGAAGCTGGGCCCGAGACTGGATGACCTCGACATGAATCTCGAGGAGTTCGCCGACAAGATCAACTCCGACTTGATTGGCAAGGTCGTGAACCTGGCGTCGCGGACGGCGAAGTTTGTCGAGAAGACCGGGCTTTCGGCCGAGTACCCGGACGACGGCGGCTTGTTCCAAAAGGGGGCCGCTGCTGGCGATCAAATTGCCAAGGCGTACGAAGACTGCGACCTGAACAAGGCGATGCGGTTAATCCTGGAGTTGGCCGACGCGGCGAATCCTTACATCGAAGCGAACAAACCGTGGGAGCTACGTAAGGATCCGGCCAACGCCCAGCAGTTGCAGGACGTGTGCACGGTCGGCCTAAACTTATTCCGGCAGATCGTTGTGTACCTGTCGCCGGTGCTGCCGACGCTGGCCGAGCAAACCGGCCAGCTATTGAACGAGCCGATCACCAGTTGGGATCAGGCCAAGACGCCACTTACCGGCACCGGGGTGAACAAATTCAATCACTTGATGAAACGTGTAGAAGCAGACAAGGTGAAAGCCATGATCGACGATAGCAAGGAAGAAGCAGCCGCCGAAGCTCCGGCCGAGAATAACCAGGCCGACGAGACCGCGGCGAAGTTCAACGACAGTGCCCAGCCGATGGTCGACGAGCCGATGGCCGAAGAGTGCACGATCGACGACTTCGTGAAGGTCGACCTCCGCGTGGCCCGCGTCCTTTCGGCCGAGCAAGTGCCGGAAGCGCGCAAGCTGTTGAAGCTGACCCTGGGTCTGGGGGGCGACCATCGCAAACAGGTCTTCGCCGGCATCAAAGCCGCCTACGAACCGGAAGACCTGGTTGGCAGGTTGGTGGTGATGGTTGCGAACCTGAAGCCGCGTCAGATGAAGTTCGGCCTCAGCGAAGGCATGGTCTGCGCCAGCGGTCCTGGCGGGGAAGAAGTTTTCCTGCTCAGCCCTGATGAAGGAGCGAAGCCGGGACAGCGGATTCATTAGTTAGTTGGAAGTTTTCAGTGTTCAGTCAGAAGGCCCTCCGGCTTGTGTGTCGGATGGCCTTTTTCTGTGCTTATCCGTGAAATCCTTGGTTCATTAAGTTCCTCTCTCCGTGCCCTCTGTGGCTAATTTTGATTCTTACGAATCTCGCAGGTTGAGAATCATCTCGACCGCGTAGGGATCGAGGTTCATTTGCTGGGCGATTTCTGTCTGCGATTGACCCTGGTCGGCCAGGGCGTAGATCTCGGCGCGTTTGGTATCGTCGCACAGTAGCTCGGAGACGGCGCTGAAGTTGGGGCTTCCCTCTCCGACCAGCTCGCGGCTTTCTTGTAGCGTCCGCTCGATCGGGCGGCGCTCTTCTGGCGAGAGTGCGGAGGCTTCGATTTTCATCAGCGTCCGCTGCAGGATCAGCAGCTTGGTATCGACTTCGGCCTGAAGCTCTCGCGTCCGCTCGAGCATTTCGACCTGCCACTTGTTCAAGTCGGCCGGACCCCCGGACATGGACCACTGTTTGTTTTCAGGCCGGGGATTCGAGACGAGGTAGTTGTCCTTGCCGCGGTCCTTCTTCGCTCGCATCTGGCCGCGCCAGTTGCGGCGCATGAGGATCCAGATGAGTAAGATGATTCCTCCAAAGAACATCAAGTAAGGTAGATAGCCGTTCTCGCCCATGCTGTGCATCCCTGCCTGAGGTGTCTGGCCGTGCTACTGATCAAGAACCAGGTACTTGTCCAACAGGGCCTCGACGCCGATGCAGTACTGCGAACTACTTTCATTCTCGTCGTAGATGGGGTCCATCGCCACGGCGGACACCGATTCGCGGAGTCCCAGCAGGATCTCGCGGATATGTTCCATGTTATGCAGCGTCATCACCTCACCGGAGCCATCGTCGGTGGTCGAGTACTTCTTCGCCTTGTCTTCGTCGGTGAACAAGTTGAGTAGCGTGATGGGCTGGCCTTCTTCGTCGTTGCCTACGGTACTGGAATAGCCATCCTCCTGCTTGATGACGAATACCGGGTAATTCCAGGGGGAATTGTCGACGATCAAGAAGTCTTCCAGCAGCGTTTTGATCTTGGCGATCCACTTGGCGTTGATGTCGAACTCGATGGGCTCGGGATCGTATGCGACCTTAGTTACCGGCAATTTCAGGCTTTTGAGAAACCAGCGGAACTCGCGGTCGTTGTTCAGTTGGCGAGGTTCGCCGATGATGGCGAACTGCTGCATGAAGTTGAGTGCGACCTGCTCGGTCGAGTGCGTCGTCAGGATGTGCTGGGGCTGGTCGTCGGTGTCTTGGGGGTCGACGATCGACGTGTAACCGCCCCCATGCGCGATGAGGTAAAGCGGATACTCCCACTGAATCGTTGCGGACATTTCCGGGGCTCCTCCTGGTTTCGGATCCGTGGTTCAGGTGGCGGCTGGGTTGGCTCGCAATTGCTTGGCGATCTCGCGGTTCTCGCGCTGAATCAGCTGTCCGCACGCGGCGGCGATGTCGGCCCCCAGCGAATAGCGGATGGTGACGGGGAAACCTGCTTGTTTCAGCAGCTCTGCGAAACGGTCTCGTGCTGCTTGAGTGCTTCCCCGCAGATGATCGGCACCGTCGATCGAATTGTAAGGGATCAAGTTCACATGTGCGTGGATGTTTTTCAGGAAACCAATCAGTTTTTCGGCATCCTCCACGCGATCGGTGCGATCCTCCAGCATGAGGTATTCGATCATGACTTGCCGCCGATCGCTGAGTTGAAGCTGCAAAAGGGTCTCTTTCAAGCGGCTCAGCGAGACACTTTTGGCCAGCGGAATCAGATCTTGGCGGACGAGATCATTGGCACTATGCAAGCTAAGTGCCAGGTTGACGCTCGGGAATCGCTCGTCGAGTCGTAGCATTTCGTCGGGGATGCCCACGGTCGAAACGAGCAGACGCTGCTGCGAATAGTCGAACAGCAGGGGTGACGTCAGCGCAGTGATCACTTCGTGGAGGTTCGCCGGGTTGTGCAGCGGTTCCCCCATCCCCATGAAGACGATGTTCCGTACCCGGCGGTCTTCCTCGCGCAGCAGTTGATTGGCCTGAACGACCTGGTCGAGGATCTGGGCCGCCGAAAGATTCCGTGCTATCCCCATTTGCCCGGTGGCACAAAAGCGACAAGCGGCCGCACAGCCGATTTGGGACGAGATGCACAGCGACGTCCGTCCGGTGCCGGCCCGCAGAATGACCGACTCGATCATCAGCCCCTGGTCGGTGCGAAAGAGGAGTTTCGTGGCCCCGTCCAGCTGCGAGTCGAGTCGCTCGGCCAGCGCGAGGGGATGGGGCTCGATCTCGGATTGTAAGACAGCCGCCACACTGGGGGCTACTTCCGAGAGCGCGTCTGCGAAAGACCACCCCTGCTTCAGCCACCGCGTACGAAATTTGCGGAGGGAATGGACGGTCTGCGAGTCGTTTCCGAATCGCTCGTTCCAGGCTGTGACGTCGTACCAATGCGGCATAAAGGGTTCTCTGCAGGGTTTCGCCAGTATACCAGGGAACCCTTCCGCATAGCGATGCGTTCTGGTGGTGTGGCGGCAAAAATTAGGTCGATTCGGCATTCTTGCCCATCGTCAGGTTGTGGGGACGTCGCCATAATTCCATTTTTAAGTCAAGCAGTTGGTTCTCAAGAAAGGGCTACGATCGATGTCGACGATTCTGACGACGGCGTTTTTGCTGGCGCTGTCCAACATTTTCATGACGTTTGCCTGGTACGCTCATCTGAAGGATCTGTCGGCAAAGCCGTGGATCATCGCGGTGTTGGTCAGCTGGGGGATCGCCTTTTTCGAGTACCTGATCCAGGTACCGGCCAACCGCATTGGCTTTACCCGGATGGACCTGGGGCAACTCAAAATCCTGCAGGAAGCGATCACACTGACGGTCTTCATCCCCTTCGCGATTTACTACATGAAGCAGCCGCTGCGGCTGGATTTCCTCTGGGCCGGGCTGTGTATCTGCGGGGCGGTTTACTTTATCTTTCGGGGGAACGTTTCCGTTGCCCAATAGTCGCTGCCAATGGATCGCTGATCGATGAGCCTTCCCGAATCCATCATGAAAGCCTTTCCTGCGTCGGAAGATCGCCTATTCGAAAGCCTCCGTCCGGCTGTCGACAACGATATGTTGAAAGACATTGCCATGGCGGATAACGGTCACCAATGGGAAGAAATGTACGAACAACTGCGAATCATTCGGGATCGAGGGGAGATCCCCGACCGATTCGACTGGCAGCTGGATGAAGTCCTTTGCTTGACTCGCTGGAGTGACCCGGACAAGCCAAATCCTCCCCCTTTTCGTTCTGGGCCGATGGGACCGAAAGGGTTTGTCACGCGACTGTTCGTATGTACTGTGCTGATGCGACAAGAGCAAACGCCAAGAGAAGATTGGGATTCTAACGTTGCGATTTCGCTTGCGAGTGCCGCGAGGATCGGTCCCGATGCGGACGATGCGTTGGCACGGTTTCTCACCTATCGGCTTCGCCAGATAACCAATCCCGACGATCGGTTTTATGCACGACTGGGCATTTTGACCATCGCACTGCGTCGCGGTAATCAGGGGATCACGGAGAGTGACTTAGAAACCTTAGCAGACCAGTTACTGGATGCCGACACTGGTTCACGTGGGGCAACCTCGTTCGATCCCGAGTTCCCTCCCCCGGCAGACTTCAGTATCGAGCAAGGCTTTTGGGAGCCAACCGTCGCCCAGCTGCGCGACCACGCCCTAAGGGTGAATCCCAAGCTGGGTGAGAAGTTGCAACTATGTGCATTGTTGGTCGCTAGAGACTGATTTCGGACGCTTTACGAGGTAAGATATAGATAGATCGAACTCCATAGGAAAGTGAGGTCCACCATGAACGTCAACACGTATCACCATTGGAAGTTCACCCTGGTTGGCGGCGGGATCGCGGCTTTGGGGATCTTCATGATGTCGACGTCTTACCTGAACCTGGACGCGGCGTCGTGGATGTCGTCTGCCGGAGTCGGCACGTTGGTTCTCGGCATGGCCGTGTTCGCCTACGGTGTTTGGGCCTATCTGCGGCATCAGCCTGGGAAGAACTAGACTGGTAGCTAGACCGAAGCCACCGATTTCAGCCGGGCAGCTTTCGCCTCTTGCCGTTCGGCTTGTCGCTTGTCGATGTGCTCGAGATCGTCCCGCGGGGTGGCGTTGATGAGTTTGCGGGTATATTCCTCTTTCGGGTCGGCATAGATTGCTTCGGCGGGGCCGAACTCGACGATCTTCCCTTCGTTCATCACGGCCATCATGTCGGCCATGAATTTGACCACGCTCAGATCGTGGCTGATGAAGATGTAGGTCAGGCCCCGTTTCTCTTGCAGGTCTTTCAGCAGGTTGAGTACCTGGGCTTGGACCGAGACGTCGAGGGCCGAGACCGATTCGTCGCAGACGAGAAAGTCTGGCTCGACGGCCAGGGCCCGGGCGATGCAGATGCGCTGTCGCTGGCCGCCGGAGAACTCGTGCGGGTAGCGGCGGAGGTGATCGGGATTCATCCCCACTTCCTGCATCAGATACGCCGCGCGATCCCGCTGTTCCTTCTTCGTCTTGCCAATCTTCTGAATGACCATTGGTTCGCAGATGGCGGCCTCGATGGTCATACGCGGGTTCAAGCTGCCGTACGGATCTTGGAAGATGATCTGAATCCTCTTCCGCATCTCGCGCAGAGTGCCCCCACTCAGGTTGCGGACGTTCTTCCCTTCAAACTCAACGATACCGTCGGTTGGTTCGATCAGCCGCAGAATGGCCCGGCCGGTGGTGGTTTTGCCGCAGCCTGATTCGCCGACCAGGCCAAGCGTCTGGCCGCGATAGACATCGAAGTCAATGCCGTCGACCGCCTTCACGTGGCCGCTAACCCGCGAGAAAATACCTTTGCGTATCGGGAAGTGAACCTTCAATCCCCGCACCGAAAGCAGCGGCCGCTCGTTGTCGCCGACGGCGTTGGTATCGGCCGCGTAGGCGCCTTCTTCCCAAGGGTGTCCCATTTCCATGAGGGCCTGCTTGGGATGCAGCAGTCGCCCTCGTCCTTCGACCATAAGCTGATCGAATTTCTCCTGCGACATCTCCTTCTCGACGATCTCGACGCCGGATTCGGTCGTCTTCGATTCCATGAAGTCGCTGACGGTGGGCAGCCGGCGATACTTCGTGTCGAGACGCGGACGACAGGCCAAAAGCCCCTTGGTGTATGGGTGCTGAGGGTTCTCGAAGATCTGGCGGATGTTGCCATTCTCGACGATGTTGCCGCGGTACATGACCAGTACATGGTCGGCGATCTCCGCGATCACACCCAGGTCGTGCGTGATGAACAGAATGGACATACCGCGGCTGTCGCGCAGTTGACGGAGGATGTCGAGGATCTGGGCCTGGATGGTGACGTCCAAGGCAGTCGTCGGTTCGTCGGCGATCAGCAGCTTGGGATTGCAGCTGAGGGCCATGGCGATCATTACCCGCTGCTTCTGCCCGCCAGACATCTGGTGCGGGTAATAGTCGACGCGTTTGTGGGGATCGGGAATGCCGACCTCTTCGAACAGCTGAATCGTTCGCTCGCGGGCTTCCTTCTTGCTGAGGTCCTGATGCAGGCGAATTGCTTCCATGACCTGCGAACCGACGGTGAATACAGGGTTCAGCGACGTCATCGGTTCCTGGAAGATCATGCTGATGTCTTTGCCGCGAATCTTCCGCATCGCCGGATCCGGGAGGCGCACCAGATCGGTTCCCAGGAACGAGATCGACCCGTCCTCGATCTTCGCGCTGCGGGCCAACAGCTGCATGATCGACAGCGACGTGACCGACTTGCCGGAGCCTGATTCGCCGACGATACCCAGCGTTTCTCCTTCTTCGAGTTGAAAGGAGATGCCGTCCACGGCCTTGACGATTTCCTCGCCATGGAAGTAGGTCCGCAGGTTGTCGACTTTGAGCAGGGTTTGGGTCATGGTCGGATTGGACAAAGGAGTTAGGCGTCGCGGGTTCGTGGGTCGGTGGCTTCCTGGATGCCTTCGCCGATTAAGTTGTAAGCCAGCACGGTGGTGAAAATGGCCAGCCCAGGAAAGAAGATCAGCCACCACATCGAACGGATGTTGTTCTGTCCTTCGTGCAGCACGCGTCCCCAGGTGGGAGTCAACGTGTCGGCACCGATGCCCAGGAAGCTCAGCGCGCTCTCGGTGAAAATGGCCGCGGCAATGCCGAAGCTGATCGGCACGAGAATCGGGGCCAGGGCGTTTCGCAGGATGTGAATGAACATAATTCGCAGCGACCCGGCTCCCATGGCTTTCGCCGCGGCGACGTACTCGATCTGCTTGATCTTGAGGAACTCGGCCCGCGTCAACCGGGCGATGCCGGTCCATCCGGTCAGACCGATTACGGCCACGACCTGCCAGATGCTGGGATGCTCGGCGATGGCCAGCAGGGCGATCACCAGGATCAACGTGGGAACGCAGAGAATGATTTCGATGAACCGGGAAAGAACAAAGTCGACCCAGCCGCCGAAGTAGCCGGCACAGGCACCAATCGTAATGCCGACGGCCCCAGCGATGCCCATCGAAACGAAGCCGACCAGCAGCGCGACGCGGGTTCCATGCACTAGCTGCGAGAAGACGTCGACGCCGTTCGAGTCGGTTCCCATCAGGTTTTGCCAGGTTGGTTTGCCGTCAGCTTTATCAGGATTGCCTGGCTGCCCTTCGAACCAGTCGTCGCGGACGCGTTCGATCGGGTCTTGGCGAACCAGCGGCCAGATGGCCCAACTGTTGGGGTCTTTCGCTTTGAGATTCGGTTCGTAACGTTTCTCGAAGTGATCGCCGGTGGTGAAGATGGCGTTTTCCCACGGGGCGTAAAAGTAGCCCATGCAGGGGAAATAGATGTTTCCTTTGTAGTAACAGACGATTGGCTTGGTTCCGGCGATCGCTGGCGAGAAGATCGCGACCAGTGCCAGGAAGCCGACGAAGTAAAGCCCAAGCATGGCCATCGGGCGACGTCGATAGTATCGCCAGGCAGTCGCCCAGAAACCTTGCGAGGTCGCTGGCTTGATAGGCTTGACCGGTTGTTCAGCGAGTTCAGCTGCAGCACTCATGAGTTACGAATAAGTAATCCGGGGGTCAACGAATGCGTACAGAACGTCGGCCAACAGCTGACCGAGCAGCGTCATGACCGAGAACATCAAAACCAGGCCCATGATCACCGGGTACTCACGCATGGTGATCGACTGGTAAAAGAGATAGCCAATGCCGTTCCACTGGTAAATGGTTTCCAGAATCACCGAGCCAGCCAGAAGCGAAGGAAGCGTCAGTCCGATGATGGTGACCAACGGAATCAGCGAATTGCGGAACGCATGCGTCACCAAAATACTGGTAGGGCTGGCCCCTTTGGCTTTCGCGGTGCGGATGTAATCTTGCTGGATTGTCTCCATCATGTTGGCTTTGATGAAGCGGGTATAGTAGGCCAGCGAGGTATAGGTCAAACAGAGCACTGGCAAAATGGCGTGCGATAGGATATCCCACAGCTTGCCCAGCGAACTCATCTCGGCGTACCCTTCGCCGGTTGAACCATACAGTGGCAGCCATTCCAGGCGGACTGCAATGATTAGGTTCAAATAGACGGCCGCCACGAAGTTGGGAAGCGCGTACAGAATGTAGAGGATCGTGCTGACCAGTCGTTCGCGAAAGGTCAATGCATTAGCGGTCGACCAAAGCCCCATGGGAATGCAGAGGAAGTAAGTCAAAATCAGAGAGGTGCCGGTCAAGATGAGCGTCTTGGGGAGACGTTCGCCGATGATGATGGTCACCTTCCGGCGGTCGTTGATCCCGCGCCCCAAATCGCCTTGCAAGACGTCGCCTAGCCAGTACCAGTAGCCGACGTACCAGGGTTTGTCCAAGCGGTACTGCTTTTCCAGCTTGTCCATCTGCTCTTGCGACATCAACGCGTCCATGCGGACGGTTTCTTGCATGATGGTCAGCGGCGTGCCTGGCATGTTCCGGATGAGCCCATACACAATGAAGGTCACCGCCAGCAATGTGAAGATGCCAATCAGGATGCGACGGGCGATATAGGTCAGCATGCGAAAGAACGACTTGGAAAGGTTGGTGGAAGGAACCGTGCGAACGCGATCGAATGGAGGGGCAAGCTAGAGTGGCTTAACCTTCCAAACCGATTCCATCCCCGGCGAGTAGTGGAACGGGCCGCGAGCACTGAATTCGTAACCTCGCATGTCCTTATTGAACCCATACAGCGACGACAAGTAAAAGAGCCAGGTATAGGGTTGGTCTTCATAGAAGATTTTGGCCATTTCCTGGTAGATCTTGGCTCGCTTTTCACGGTCGAGTTCGACCATCCCTTCTTCGTACAGTTCATCGACCTTCTTGTTCGAGTACTGACCGTAATTGCGGGTTTGGCCGGTGCCAAAGATGTTCTTGGTATAGAACGGATCGGTGCCCGAGCCCCAGCCACCCAGCATGGCATCGAACGTGTGGTCTTGGGCTTTTTGCTGCAAGACGGTGAACTCGGTCGCACGCTCTTCGACCTTGATGCCAAGCTTGTTCAAGCTGGTAACGACGACGCGGGCCACCTTTTCCGAAGTCGGCGTCTGTCCCCGCATCAAGGTGAAGCGGAAAGGAACCTTCTTGCCACCGATCATCTTGTCTCGAATGCCGTCAGCATCGCTGTCGACCCAGCCCGCTTCGTCCAGCAGCTTGCGGGCCTTATCCAGGTCGTACGTAAACATCGGAAGCGGAGGTTCCGGTGCCATCCACGAAGTGGGATGGAACGGACCGTTAGCCTGCTCGAACAAACCATCCAATACGCGATCCAACAGTTCTTTGTAGTCGATACCGTAGCTCATCGCCTTGCGGACGTTCGGGTCTTTGAAGAACTCCGATTCGCAGTTCCAAGCGATGTGGTACTCAGTCCACTCGGTGGCTTTGACCTTGACGTTCCTCTCAAAGAACTCTGGTTCGTTGGCATCCGTGTTCCACTTGGGAGCGGGGATCTCCATTTCGTCGATCTTGCCCGCCGAGAGCGCCAGCAGCGCGGTGTTGGTGTCGGTGATCACTTCCATGCGGATGTTCTTGAAGTAGGGTTTGTCGCGAACCTGCTTGCCTTCGTGCATGTAAAAGCCTTCGCGGCGCTGCAGCATGACGTTCTTACCGCGCGTACGACTTACGACCTCGTAAGGTCCGCCAACGACGGGGGTTTCTTCCAGTTTCAGGTGAATGTCGCTGTCGACCATGCTCGGGTCCATCGCGATCGATTCGTAGTAGATGTGTTTCGGCACGACGGGGAATTCGTCTTTCCACTCGTTCACTGCGGTCGACTTCTCGTGGAAGATGCAGAACGTGTGCTCGTCGTAGGCTTTCAAGTAGAGAACCGTCTCCATGCCGCTGGAAATAGCTGGCATGTAGGCGACCATGTCGGGATGCTTCACTAGCTTAAAAGTGAACTCCCAGTCATAGGCCGTGATCGGCTCGCCGTCGGACCAGGTCAGGTCGTCGCGGATGACGAACTTGTGAACCGTGTTGTCTTCGTTGACCTGCCAGGTCTTGATGAACGTGCCGTTGCCAACGGGGTTCAGGTTGATGTCGGAGGCGATCGCCCCCACGCCCGTCAGACCTGCCACGTCGAAGTCGGAGGTGGAACTCATCGTTAGGGGGTTCAAGCTGTTGATATCGCCGGCGACGTGATGCACCCAGGTCGCATCCCAGTTGACTTCGTCATCGCTCTTGGGGAGGACCTTGACCGACTCGAGGATCTCTTTGATCTGCCGGTCGTTTTCCGATTTCAGGTTGACTGCTTCCGCCGGCGGCATGGGTGGCTGATAGTCGGCCAACTGATGCTTGAGCTTGTCCAGCAGATCGATGACTGGTTTGTCCGTCCACTTGTTATTAGCGTTCAGCTCTTCAAGCGTTGGAGGATCGAAACCTTTGACCCCTTTCTCGTAGTCGAACTTTTCGATGGCTGCCTGGATTTCGTCTTCCGAGTAATCCGAGGAACCTCCGGTACAACCGGCCAGTGGGGCCAGAGTGGCGAGAAACAAGAAGAGATGGATGCCCAGGGCGCCGTGGACTTTTGTCATTACGCAACCTCTTAACGAGACAGCATCAAGCTGAATCCACCGCTAGCAAAGCCGTGCGCTGACCCAATTGATGCAATTTTCCTAATCAATCCCCTTGGAATCGTAAACGTATCAAAAAAATGGGTCAATAACGGCTCACCGCGGGGGCGCCACTGACCACTGCTGCTGTCATGGCTGTCGAAATGCACTTTTGGGGGGAATCGACGGCAAGCGCACACGAGTCGGGGCAAAATTTGCCGTTTGGCGCGATTTTGCTGATTTTGTCGTCCCTGGTGCCCGATCTTTCCAAATGAAGGATGAGACTTGATTGCGCTCGCGCTGGGTTCTCATCGACTGCCTATCGCGAGCAAACGCTACGTCACTGGTATGAGATTGAAGATGTTGACTACGCCCAAAACTGCTTGGTTGTTGCTGATCGCCGCCACCCTGCTTGTGACCGGAGCCCCCAGCTTCGCGCATGCCCAGGCCACGCAACCCCAATGGATCTGGGCCCCACAGCACCATAAGGACCAGGTTCCTTCCAGCAGTTGCTTTTTCCGTAAGAGCATCAACATCTCGCAGATGACCGGTGGTCAAATCATGATCACCGCCGATGACGAGTACGAACTCTGGATAAACGGAAAAAAAATCGCAGAAGACAAAAACTGGCGAAATCGGCGACAATTCGACATTACGAACCACCTGACGATCGGCGACAATGTCTTCGCCGTCCAAGTCCGCAATACCCAGGCGGGCGCCGCCGGGCTGTTGGCCGAGATTACGATCTTCGGCCCGAACAACCAGAAGGTGAGCTTCCCCTCGAATTCGTCGTGGAAGACGGACCTCCGCCCCTTCCCGCTCTGGCAATCAACTTTCTACAGCGATTCACGCTGGCAACGTGCTCAGGAATTGGGACCGGCCAACGGGACGACCCCCTGGAACAACGGTCAGCCGCAGGTAGCTGCCAACAACAAGAGCGGCCCGCCGGTTCCTCCCGAGCCGTCTTTTGCTGAAAAGCCACGTCCTTCGCAGCGTCCAATTGAAGCCAAGCCAATCTCGACGGCGAAAACACCTCAGACAACACAGCCGGAAGTGGTATCGACTCCAGTACAGGATACACCGTCCGAAGAATCT
Source organism: Bremerella volcania (assembly GCF_007748115.1). Lineage (NCBI taxonomy): Bacteria > Pseudomonadati > Planctomycetota > Planctomycetia > Pirellulales > Pirellulaceae > Bremerella > Bremerella volcania. The sequence goes on along the minus strand of NZ_CP036289.1, from coordinate 6,059,913 downwards.
CGGTTCCGCATTTTACCTGGCTTCGCGATTCAGGAAGTGATCTCGGCCGAGAAGACCGGGGCGTTGATTTCGATGACGTTCAACGAATTCGGCAACATCATCGCCTCGAAAGAGGGTGGCGATCTGATGCTAATTTACGATTCCAACGACGACGGCGTCGTCGACGCGCAGCGTGTTTACAACGACACGATCAAAAACGTGCAAGGGATTTTGCCACTTAACGGTGAGGTGTTCGTCGTCGGCGAAGGCTCTGAAGGGACCGGTCTTTATAAGCTGAGCGATACAGACGGAGACGGCGACGTCGAAGAAGTCGCAACGCTCGTCACGTTCAACGGAGCGATCGGCGAACATGGCCCTCACGGACTGGCCTTGGGACCGGATGGACTGATTTACATGGTGGCCGGCAACGACACAAAGCTCGAGTCAGACGTCGATGAAAAGAGCCCTCATCGCCACTTCTACGAAGGGGACCTTGTCCCGCGATTTGAAGATCCAGGCGGTCATGCCGTGGGCGTGAAAGCCCCAGGCGGCATGGTACTGCGTACCGACATCGAAGGACAGAACGTCGAGATCGTCGCAGGCGGTATTCGCAATGCGTACGACCTGGCCTTCAATCGCAACGGTGACCTGTTCATTCACGACAGCGACATGGAATGGGACGAAGGCCTGGTGTGGCATCGTCCGACTCGCCTCTACCAGGTTTCGCCTGGTTCCGATTTCGGTTGGCGTAGCGGCTGGGCGAAGTGGCCAAATTACTATCCCGACTGTGTGCCACCGATCTTGGAAACGGGGGCTGGTTCTCCCACGGGGTTAGTGGTCTACGATCACTTCAAATATCCGGCCAAGTATCAGAACCGCCTGTTTGTTACCGACTGGGCGAACGGACGTATCAGCACGGTCTCGCTGACCCGAGACGGAGCCGGATATGTCGCCAAGAGCGAAGCACTGCTTGAAGGCAAGCCGATGAACGTGACCGATTTGGAAGTGGGTCCGGATGGTTGGATCTACTTCACCACCGGTGGCCGCGGCACCGAAGGCGGGCTTTATCGAATCGTCTACAAGGGAGACATCCCCGAAGGAAGCGACGACCTGGGCAAAGGAATCGCCCAGGCCATCCGTCATCCACAGCCGCAAAGTGCCTGGGGTCGACAAGAAATCGCTGAAATCCAATCCGACTTGGGTGACTTGTGGAATCCACAGATTCAAGGCGTTGCGATCGCTAAAGAGAACCCCTCGTACTATCGCACGCGAGCATTGGACTTGATGCAGCTTTATGGCCCGTCACCAACCCTGAGCATGCTGCTTGGGCTGACCGAGGACGACAATGCTGAAGTTTGCCAAAAGGCAATCTCGCTCTTGATCAACTACCCAGGAAGCGAATCAACCGAGCGTCTGCGAGAACTACTGAAGCACGAAAGCCCAGCTGTTCGCCGGGAAGCCTGCGAGACGCTATGCGAGATTCGCGGTACGGTAACCTACGAAGAATTGCGGCCTCTGCTATCTGCCGAAGATCGACGCGAAGCGTATGCTGCTCGTCGCTTGCTCGAGAATCAGCCGGTTGAGAGCTGGATCGAAGACGTTCTGATCGCTGATTCGGCAACGCTGTTCAACTCGGGCTGCATCGCCGCACTCGTGGCTCAGCCTTCGCACGATATTGCTTTGAAGATCGCTTTGAAGGCCCAGAAACGACTGGACGACTACTTGAGCGACCAAGAGTTCCTGTCGATGCTGCGTGTCATTCAGTTGGCGATCGATCGAGGAAGCTTGAACGAAAGCGATGTACCTGGTTTGGCGCCGCGACTGGCCAGCGAGTTTCCCGCTGCCGATCACAAGATGAATCGTGAATTGATCCGCACGCTGGCACACTTCCGTGTTTCCGATATCACCGACCGCTACATCGCCCATCTCGATAGCAAGATGCCGGCGGCAGAGCGTTTGAATCTGGCCATGCACATGTCCTTCATCGAAGAAGGGTGGACGAGCGAACAGAAGCTCAAGCTGCTTGGTCACTTGGAAAGCGGCCTGAAGATCGACGGCGGCGAGGGACTTCGCGGCTACATCGAAACGAGTACCAAGCAGTTCGTGAAATGCTTAACGCCAGAAGAACAGTACGTTGCCCTGACCTTGGGACACATGTGGCCCAACGCCGCGCTTGCCGTCCTGTTTGAATTGCCGGAACATCCCAGCGATCAGGTTCTCCAAACGCTTCGCATGATTGACGAAGAACTCATCGGCGACGAGACGACCGTCGCGACTCGGATGCGAAAGGGGATTGTTGCGATTCTGGCCAGTAATGGCACTCCAGAGAACATGGCTTACCTGAGAAAGGCATTCGATCGTGAGCCGGAACGCCGCGCATCGATCGCTTTTGGGCTGGCTCAGCAGCCTGAAGGGAAGAACTTCGCGTACCTGGTCAAAGCCATACCGGTGCTGGAGGGTGACTTCGCGACCAATGTTATTGAGAAGCTGACCCAAGGGACGCAAACCGAAAACGATCCGGAGACGATTCGTCAATTGATTCTGTTGGGACTGCGTTCGGACGATACCTGCCGACAGGCCGTCAATCAGCTTCTGGTCAAATGGACCGGCGAATCGGCCGCATCGCCAGCTGATCCATTTGAGAAACAGATGAAGTCGTGGCAGAGTTGGTTTGCCAATAGCTACCCCGATCTTCCTGAAGCGAAGCTGGTCGACAACAAGTCGAGCAACTGGGACCTGAAAGAACTGCTCGAGTTCCTCGGTTCGGACGACTACCACGGAGGAGACGCGACCTCAGGGGCATTGATCTTCAAGAAGGCACAATGTGCCGCCTGTCACCGCATGGGAGGAGCCGGCGAGGCGATCGGTCCTGACCTGACCGATATTGCTCGACGCTTCCAGAAGAAGCAGATCCTGGAATCGATTCTGTTCCCGTCGCACGTGATCTCGGATCAATACACAACCAAGCAGATTCTGACGGTCGACGGTAAGATCCTGTCTGGTTTGATCTCGACGAGCCCAAGCGGCAACTACGTCGTCATCGACAGCCAAGGCAACAAGACCGAAGTACCGCAGGCCGATGTTGATGAACTGTCGCCATCGAAAACCAGCATCATGCCCAGTGGGCTGCTGGATCAGCTGACCGCCGAAGAAATCGGCGACCTGATGACCTACCTCAAAGCGAACAAAGCTTCATCGAAAACACAGGTCGCCAATCAGCCGAGCGGAACATCGGTTCGTTAGGGGAATGACTCTAAGTGAAGTCTCTTTTCGCCGGTTCGATGGAGCCGGCGTTGAGGCAGTCGAGCAAGATTCGCAAACGGCCCAAGTTGCGGCGGTTGAACGTAAACACAAGTCGCGACATCTCTTCCAACTCAGGCTCATCCTCTTCTGGCAGTGCGTCTCGCACTTCAAACGTTCCCTCGCTGAGGATATCGCGGAATTCCGTTTGAATGGCACTTAGCAGCGACTCGGCAATAGGTGTCACAGTGCGGATGACCAGCTGTTTCCGGACATACCGCATGCTGTGGTACACCTTGTAGAACTGTTCGATCTCGCCCACCGCTTCGTCGATCCGATCGGTGACCTTGTACAAGGCGAAGTCTTCCGGCGAGATCATGCCGCTCTCGTACAGGGCTGCACGAATGAAAACGTCGAGCGCTTTCCAGTAAGTGCCGCCTGGGGCGTCCAGCAGAACGATCGGAAAGAGGTCGCGTTTGCCGGTTTGCACCAGGGTCAGGACTTCGAAGGCTTCGTCAAGCGTTCCGAACCCCCCTGGCAAACACACCACCGCATCGCACTCCTTCACAAACATCAGTTTGCGTGTGAAGAAGTACTTCATGTTCACAAGTTTTTCATCGCCGTGAATCACGGGATTGGCTTGCTGCTCGAAGGGGAGCATGATGTTCAAGCCCATGGAATTGGCCCGCCCTGCCCCGCGATGGCCAGCCTCCATGATGCCACTTCCGGCACCGGTAATGACCAGCCAATCATCTTCGGCCATCTGCTGGGCAAAGTCGGCGGCCGTCTGATAGGTGGGATGATCGGGCCGCGTTCGAGCGGAACCAAAGATCGTGACTTTGCGTTTTCCCCGAAATGGGGTGAAGACCTTGAACGCGTAGCGTAGTTCTTTCAGCGATCGCGAGAGTAACTTGAGGTCTCCGCGTGTTGCGGCGTCGCGTTGCAGTTTATCCGCAGTCTGGCGAATCTGATCGAGAAGGTTTTTAATCTCAATCTCGCGGCGCTCATCCTTGTCTGACGAAAGATCCTCGGCATCCGTTTCTTCAAATCGGCTCAACGATCGATCTCCTTCTCGAGAGAGGCTTCCCCCCTTCGGTTTCCCGAAGGTAAGCGGAAACCCGTACTAACTAACCCACTGTGGGAAGGGCACCCGTGCGAATAATAGCATATCCCTCTAAAGGCACGGATGGTTACGGGTCGTATCCAAGTATACAATTGTTTTGAAATCAGTGCGGAAATATTTAAAAAGTTAAGGGGTTGTTGTTACGGAGATCGACCGATAAACTACGCGAATACGCGTTTTTCGTGAATTCTCCGGTTTTGCGTTTGACAGTCGCGTCCGCGGAAATCTGCCACATTCCGACTGACGAATTCTTAACAATTCAAGTCGAAATAATCCAACAACCAGTAGATCCGGTTTCCGCCTATAGGCGATTAAACGTAATGGTTAATATCCTGCGCCAGAAAGACATCACGATTCTCGACTTTGGTCCAGAGTATGGCAATCTCGACGAAGCTAGTCTGAGTAACGTCGTTCAGCAGATCGTTGAAGTTGCCAAACATACTTCTCCCCCGTTGGTCGTCATCGATCTATCAAATACCGAGGCGATCGGGTCCTTCTTCATTCAGTTCTTGATCCGCATTTGGAAGCTGATCAAGAAGAGGGGTGGAAGGTTGGTAATCGCTGGTCTTAGTGAAGAATGCTTGAACGTTTTAAAGCGTTCGAAGATCGAATCTCTTTGGCAACGCTATCCGACTCGGGAAGCCGCGACCGAAGCGCTTAAAGGCGCCGAATAGGGCTTACGACGACGGTTCAAGTGTCGTCGCCGTCGCGACTGTTCTTTTCCCGTATGTATTCCGCGCGACTGGCTTGATATTCTTCCGCGCTGGGAAGCTCGTCTGCTTTGGATTGTTGTTGGTTCTCAAAGATTCTCTGAAGAAAAGGGCGGCACCAACCACATCCGGTTCCCGCTCCTCCGCATTCAGAAAGCTGCGAGGCTCGGCGCGGTTTTTCAATGCGACAAAAGTTCTGTACTTTGCGCTTGGTCACGTGAAAGCATAGACACAATTCGTCATCCGGATTCATTTGGCGGAACCCTTTCCCGACGCGATGTGAAGTGCGACTTCGCAGGCCGTATAGAATTGCTCGATGTCCAACATCTCGCTGGTCATGTGTTGATTGTGTTGACCGCATCCGAGCGAGACCGCGGAGATTCCGTGCCGATAGAGCCAGTTCGCATCGAGGCCACCGTTGGCAATCGTGTTAAACGGACTCAGTCCCAATCTGCTGAGGACGTCGCCGGCAGCCTGGACACTTGGTGATTCAGGCGACATCACGAATGGTTCGTAATTTAAATCGCCATCAAAGTTGACATCTGCCCTGTGACTTGAGCTGTTTCGCACCTCTTCGGCTGCCTGACGAAATGCTTGCTGAAAACGGTCAACAAGAATTTCAATGGTCTCCTTCTGATGACTACGAACTTCGGCTCGAAGTTGCACATGATCCGCAACGACATTGGTTGCGTTTCCCCCTTGAATGACTCCAATATTACTCGTTCCTGTCAGTTCTTCTTGCGAAATCTTCCCTAATAGTCCTTGCCCGTGCAGGCTATTGATCGCAACTCCCGCAACGGTGATCGCGTTAATCCCTTTCTCAGGAGCAACGCCGGCATGACTGGCCAGGCCATGAATATCGATCGTCATTCGATACCCGCCAATGGCACCGATGGTGAGCTTGGCCGGATCTCCCCCGTCCCAATTGAATGCCAATTCCGGATTGCCAAGCTTGTCGACTTCCAGGTACCGCGTCCCCTGAAGGCCGATCTCTTCCTGAACCGTGAACAGCAAGGTCAACGGTCCGTGGGGTATCTTTTGAGCCAAGACTTCCGTCGCGGCAAACAGCACCGTCGCCACGCCGGCGCGGTCGTCGGCGCCTAATCCTGTGTGATCATCCTGTGGGATTAGCATGTCGTCTTGAAGCATGGGACGTGCGCCGACACAGATCGGGACGGTATCCATGTGAGCCATCAGTAAACGGCGCGGGGCCTCGTAGCTTCCCGGCAGCGAAACGATGAGATTGCCGGTTGTGCTCTGGAGAACCGGGCAGCGCTGGTGCGCCGTGTCATGCGTGATGTCTTCGTCAGGTACGCCTACCGCTTGAAGTTCGCGGCGGACCTTCGCGGCAACTTCGGCTTCTTCTCCACTTGCGCCAGGGATTGCCATGAGATCTTGGACAAGCCTAAGGGCGCGGTCTTTCTGCGTGTGGGATAACATGGTGGTTTACTAGGGGAAGATGGTGGTCAGGGCAGCGAAGACCATCATACCATAACCAGCACATTAGCCGTCAGCATTGACGTCGTGGCGTTGAACGAATTGCAGTTCTGGATGGACGAGCCCTTCATTCACGGCGAAAATGAGCATCTCGTTGATTGTCTGGACTTCTAGCTTCGATTTCAAATCACCCACCGTTTTATTGACGGTGCGCTCGCTGATATCCAACGCTTCCGCGATTTCGGACTGTGTTCTTCCGAGGGATAATTCTCGGAGTACGCCCACCTCGCGATCGCTGAGTGTGGCCAGACGTGAAGAGGGTAAGCCATCTTCACGTTCCACCAGCCTCTTATCGAGTTCCGGCGAAAAATAGGTGTTTCCGGCAGCGACGTGACGAATGGCAAATGCGAGGTTGCGGAGGGATTCGGAATGCTTGGAAACGATACCCGCGGCGCCCACTTCCAAGCATCGGTCCAAGTAGTTGTCTTTGGGGAAGCCGGTGTAGAAGAGGATTTTTGCCAGGCCTCCGCTTGCCTTGGTGATTTGTTTGCAGGCCAAGAACGGGTCCATGCCGTGCATGTGAATATCCATAAGGACCACATCCGGCTTGGTCGACTCAATCATCGCGAGCGCGGCTTGCGCATGGGTTGCGTGTCCGATGATTTGAATCGATTCATCAGAATCCAGAACGCGTGCAACGGCCCGCATGATGGCGTCGTCATCGTCGACGACCAAAACGCGAGGGTAGGAAGGTTTGGAGGTGCTCTTTGCAAGCATCATCAGACTGCCCCTGAATCTACTAGCTGAAAATTCATTGGTGGTCGCCTAACATTCAAGCGAACTTGTTACCTAGGTGCGCAATACAGCTGCCACTCGGGAAAATCCCTAAGGCAAGTATAGGACCCTTTTCGGGGAGTTGCGGTGATTCCGCAAAACGTGCCAAAAAGCGCAAAACTGGGAAGAATCACTTTTCGAAGCGTAGCTTGGCAGTTTTGTTTGACCAGTGCTTAGCGTGACATAAGTAATTAGTAGAGGTTGCTGCCCCTTAGTGCGGCTGCGCACTCGAAGACCTCTGCGATCACCCCGGATGTTTCGCATAATCCGAACGATCGTTACATCCGTGTCGGTAGTCGTGAAGTCGAAGATGTCACAGTTCACATTGCTCCACCTACTTTCTTGCCTGTTGTTCTTCGCCATAGGCTTTGTCGCTGCCCAGTGGTTGCGGTTTCCCTCAAAGCGAGAAGACAAGCACGAACAGTACGAGACGAATACCGGTTCAGAACTTGCGAGAGACGATCAACAAGATCTTCCTCCAGGCCATGAAGATGGTTCGCAAGAAGCACAAATGGCTGCGGCCGAGGCGCTTAGCGAAGTGGTGGATCGGGTTCGAAGTCTGGCCGATGGGGTGCGAATTGAAGTTCACGAGCATTCGCAATCGGTCGAGCAAATCAACCACGATTTGCTGGCGACGGCAAATGTTTCCGATCCTGAAGCCGCATCGCGCGTTATCTCGCGTTTGATCGATGCCAATCGGCATCTTGATTCGAGGTTAAACATGGCCGAAGCGCGCCTGCAGGAACAATCGCAATTGCTGCGATCGCACCGCGTGGAAGCACGGACCGACGCACTGACAGGTTTGCCCAATCGGCGCGTCTTCGACGAAGAGATCGAACGCTTGTTTAAAGAGAAACGCGATTCGCGACGTGTTTCGTCGCTGATCATGGTGGACATCGATCACTTCAAGGACTTCAACGATCGGCATGGACATCAAGCCGGAGATCTTTGCTTGAAGAAGGTAGGCGAAGTCATTCGTCAGACCGTTCGTGGCATTGGCGGGATCGTCATGCGATATGGCGGCGAGGAGTTCGCGGTATTGCTACCGGGAACCGAGCTATTCGATGCCAAGGTCGCCGCACAGCGTCTCAATCGAAATATCGAACGATTGATTGTCGATTTCGAGGAGAAAGAACTCAACGTAACGGCCAGCCTGGGCGTCGCTGAAATCGGAAGTGATAGTGAAGCGAGCGAGTGGCTTGGACGTGCCGACCGGGCCCTGTATGCTGCCAAACGCGAAGGTCGAAACCGCGGCTGTTGGCACGACGGCCAAGCCTGCCATGAGATCACTCGGAGAAATACGGATCCAGAGATTGAGGTGGATGAAGAGAGTAGCACGATCGCGCGACGAGAAGCTTTCAATCATGATGTCAATCGAAGACTGGCTCTCTTCCATCGCAAACGGCAACCGCTCGCATTGATTATTGCGAGCATTGATTTGATTGATGGTAAGGCTGTGGAAGATCACCCAGACTTCGTGGCGATTCAGCAAGCGGTGATGCAGGTATTCGGTGCCGTGCTTCGTGACATGGATCACTACTGTCAGTTGACTGATAACCAATTCGGTGCGTTACTGCCCGCAGCTGACGGCCACGATGCCGCAGTCGTCGCTGAGCGAGCGCGTGATGCGATCTCGCGAATGGAGCTGAAGACACCAACCGATGTGATTCGCATTTCGATTTCGTGTGGTGTCTCTCAAGCGTTGGAAGGGGATGAGGCCGAGCACATGCTCTCGCGAAGTGAATTGGCATTGGCGCATGCCCAGGGTAAGAAGGGAAATGCGGTTTATCTACTGCGTCACGAAATGGATTGGGAGTCCCCCTTGCGGATTACCCCAGAGGCAGTGATAGCAAACGAATAATTCTTTCTTTCTGTCGGATTCTTTTCAAGAAAGCGGGGTTGATCCGTTTTCTGAAAACCAATAATTTACCGCCTCACACGGACGACATGTCCTCGCTGCGGAGCAATGAGGCGGTCATCCGGACTTGCGTATCCGAGAGATGTTTCCTGCATAAGAAGAGCTAATTTTCTGGTTTTTCGCGGATCGTGAGCTGGGTGTTTGACACGGATGTCGAGCAGACTGGCTTGATAACTCTTAGATAATGCAACCGAAAGAATCGGCTCGTTTCGACAGGATGTCGATTCCCAGAACCGACCAATCGCTCCCGGAGAAGAACGGAATCCTTTGCCCCCCTGGGATCCGAACTTTCCGGGGGCCTTTTTTATTTCGAACCAAACGAATAGCATCGTTGGTCTCTGGATGGCTTCCGCAATGACTCGCGGTGAGCGAACGTTAGCAATGGATCGCGCTCTTGCTCTAACGTCAACTGTTCGATTTCCCTTCAACCATGGCCAGCAACTTGTTTCGCTTCGCACTTTGCGGCGTTCTGTTTTGTCAGCTTGCATTGGCAGCAACGGCCTATGCGCAGGCCATTCCTGGGGTGACTCCCGAAGCAGGCACTGGCGAAAAACCAGTCGAGCCACCAGCGGTCGATCCCAAGCTGATGGTGAAGCAAGGGAACCCGCAAGTCGCCGTTCGTACATTTCTCGAAGCGATGCAAGACGGTGATTACGACACCGCACTGGCGTGCATGGACTTCAGCGAACGAATGGGCATTCCTAGACAATCGAAGCTCGATCTCGCATATGAACTCTATCAACTGCTTTCAACCTTATGGGGGATCGACTCGTCGCTGGTCCCTGCGCAGACTGAAGCCGACCAATTCGAGGTCGCGGTGTTTGGCGAGGGGGACGGACGTGTTCCACTCGACCAACAAGAAGATGCCGCGAAAATGACACTGACGAAAGGGCCTCAGGGGCTTTGGAGTTTCAGCGCCAAGACGGTCGCGGCAATTAGTGAGTTAGCCAAGAAGTATACGCCGGACATTGAAGCGGAAGAGAAACGAGACGCCGTCGAAGGAGATGGTGCTCCAAAGCCGAAGCCGACTTTTGCGCTGTGGCTTGAGTCTCAGGTACCGCCATTCTATCGCGAAGAGCACTTCGTCCTTCCCACGTATCAATGGATTTGTCTGCTTACGCTCATCATTGCAGGCTACCTGGTAGACGTCATCGTGCAATGGATTTTGCGATTCATTCGTGGCGTACGATTTGCCAAGACGGCTGACGATGAAGAGCTGCGAAAAGCATTCGAGAAGGCCTGGACCCCGATTGGCCTGACGGCCATGGCATTGACCTGGTATTTCGGTCTCTGGCTGTTTCGATTGCCAGACTTGTTTCGGGCCATCATTATCTACGGCGTCCAGCTGTTCGGTATCGTCGCCGGCACATGGTTCATCTTCCGTATCATTGACCTGGTCATTGTGCATTTGACTCAGGCAGCGGCGAAACGCGGGAAGAAGTACGACGATCTTCTGTTGCCTGCGGTCAGTAAGACGCTTAAGACCTTTACAGTCTGTATTGGCATTCTTGTATTTGCGGAATCGTTTTCGCTGCCGATCGTCGGTTTGTTGGGGTCGCTGGGAATTGGTGGTATCGCGATTGCCTTGGCAGCCAAGGAAACACTCAGCAACGTCTTCGGCTCGCTAACCGTGATGGTCGACCGCCCCTTTGAAATTGGCGATTGGATTATTACCGAAGGGGTAGAAGGTACCGTCGAGGCGATGGGCATGCGGAGTACCAAGATCCGCACGTTCGACAACAGCTTGGTAACGCTACCCAACAGCCTATTGATTACGGCCAAGGTCGATAACATGGGCCGGCGAACGTTTCGCCGCATCAAGACGATGGTCTCGGTGCAGTACGATACCACGCCGGAACAGATCGACGCTTTTTGTGAGGGGATCCGGGAATTAATCCGCCGGCAGCCTTATACGCGAAAAGACTATTATCAGGTTTATCTCAACCAGTTTGCCGCCAGTTCGCTCGATATCTTGGTGAACCTCTACCTTGATTGCAACGACTGGAGTATCGAACTACGAGAGCGGCATCGTTTGTTTGTTGATATCGTCCGCCTGGCAAAGAGACTCGGCGTGCAGTTCGCGTTTCCCACGCAGACGATTCATCTTTATCAGGAAGAGCCCCAGGGATTTGCCGGAGCCGACGAACTGCCCGAAGAAGCAGGACGTCGGGCCGCCGCAGAGATTGCTGGCCCCTTGCCGATGCCTAATGAACGTCGTGGCCTGGTCGACTTCCCGGGCCCTCATCAATACGAAGATATCGATTCTCGTCGCCGCAAAAAGTGACGATCGCCGTCACTTCTGCTTTTCGCATAAGGCAATCCAGCCGCTGGCCCGCCAGTTCCCAAACAGCCACGAATGGGAAAGCTCGGCTTGCCGGTCCATTCGCAGTGGAACCAGGCGAGTCACATGAAAGTCACTCGACTTGAGAGCATTGGCGAATTCACCGCGGCTGAAGACGTGCAAAAAGAAATTCGGGATGCCTCGATAGCGATAGTACTTGTCTCCACGTTCCATGCCACGGGTCAAATACGCTTTGACCAAATGGGAAGTGATCCAGATCGCGCCATCTGGCTCAAAGAAATTGAACCAGAAGTTATGGACGTGCACGACGAACTTACCGCTAGGCTTGAGAATGCGATGGACATGGTCGAGGAACTGCTTGCGGTAGACGGCTCCCTTAATCATTCCTAGCGTGCTGAACATGCAAATGGCGTGGTCAACGGACTGATCTTCGATCGCCTCGAGTTCCACCAGGTTGGCTTGGAGGCACTGGATGTCGAGCCCTTCCTGCTGGGCCTTCTCGGCAACGATACGCAGCATTTCCTCGGACAGATCGACTGCCAGTCCCTGATTGCCTCGACGGACCAATGGAACTAGCGCCCTGGCCGTCCCGCATCCCAGGTCGGCCACGAGGCCGGTTGGCGGAATAAAATCGGCCACCACATGTTCGTCGAACTGAAAATCACTGCCAAAGGCGAGGTCTTCATCATAGCCGTCGGCAATCGCGGCCGACTCGATATAGTCGAGTGATCCTCTCGTAACACCAGTCGGAAGCTGCCAGGATGGTCGGGAGGAAGATGAACTCATAAGAACTCTCATGGCCACCAGCAAGCGGACGAAACGACGCACGAGGTGGGCTAGTGAGTGAAGAATCAGGACCCGGACTTACCAGCCAAGATTATTTTCCGGGCGTGGCCGATCGCGAAGCGGACGACGAAGCGGTGGCGGCGGCCTGCGATCTTGATGATCTTTCAATTCTCGGACCTGCAGGCGCAACTGGCGAACCTCTTCCCGAAGCTCGTGTAAGACTTCGATGACCGATTGATCGTCCGAGCCTGCCGCATCTTGTTGTTGGGCCTCGTCGTCTGCGGGGAGGGCCTGTTCGATGTCGTCAAGCAGAAATTCCAAAGGGTGGCGATGTTCCGGTAGCCGTCGATGTCCGAGTGGGCGGTCGTGGTGTGGATGTGGATGATGAGGATGCGGAGGTAGGAGGTGCCGAGGTGGGAGGAAACCTTCTTGCTCAACCATATCACTGGCTGAATCCGAAACCTCTTTCGCATTTGCCTGCGAGGCGGACTCAGGCCAGAAGATCGCCGAGGCTGCCCAAAGCAGCAGCGGAATGAACATCAAGACCAAGCCTGCCGGCCATGAACGCTCGCCAGCTTGGGGAGTCGAGATGCCTAGGATCTGACGAATACGTCCGATGAGTTGCCCTTGGCGATCTCCCAGGAAGTTGGTGGCCAGCACTTCGTTGGCATGATCGAGTTGCCACGATGCGACATGTTCCAACGACTTGGCATAATTGAGACGATGCCCCAGTGCTTCGATCGCCATTTCGTCGCAGCAGACTTCTCGTTCCCGGCGGATCTCCGTCGAGACCCACCAAACCACGGGATGGTAGAAGAAGATCGTCTCCGCCACGCGCTGGAGGAAGTTAATCCATAAGTCTTGTCGGCGAATATGTGCCAGTTCATGCGACAGGACGGCTTCCAGGATCTCTGGCGCGATCTCGGCCGCCCATGCAGCGGGCAGCAGCACCATCGGGCGCAGCAGGCCGACGGTCATCGCCTGGCTGACGCGACACGAGAAAGCAACCGGCGATAAATGCAGCAGATTCAGCCTGGTGGCCAGATCGGCGTAACGCACAAGGAGATCAGAATCGATCGAAAACAGTCCCACGCGACGAAGCCAGACCGTCCCCAGATAGCCGATGCAAAGTCGAAGGCCCAGAACGACGACGCCTGCGGTCCAAATCAGCATCAAGTAGGGCTGGATTTGCACCATGAGGTAGGCCAGGCTCGAGAGTGAATAGGCAGCGTCTTCACGTGTCGCCAAAAGCAGTTCGTGCGCGGTGTTTGTTTCGTCCGCGGCCACAGACGCAACGCGGTCGTTGTTTGAATCGAGCGTGATCGGAGAAGCCGAATCTTCGGCTAGAAACTCCATCCGCGACAGGGTAGCCATATCACGGATGTCGAGCAGTCCGAAGGTAATGCCGGGGCAAAGAAGAATCAGCAGTAAAGTGGCCAGGGCACCGCAGTACCGCATCTGGGGCGAGCGGAATGAGGCGAGCCTACTTATCAGTCGCCAGGCACAATAGATAACCGTTGCTTGCCACACGAAGTGCAGCAATACAAAGGTCAGTTTCATCCCCAAAGGGCTTTGCAGCACACTCCACATCAAACGTGATTCTCTTCCTCGTACAGTTCTAAAGCCTTACGAATCTCTTCCAATTCTACTGCATTGGGTTTCGATTCCTCCAGCAAATGGGCAACTAAAGAAGGTGCCGAACCCTCGAAGACGCGGCCGAGAATGTCACTCACGATACCGCCCAGGGTTTTTTCTTGAGGTCGCCTGGCCGAGTACTGAAATGCTCGACCGAGAGGCTCGCGTTCTAACAGGTCTTTGTCCGCCATGACGTTCATCAGGCTCATTACAGACGTGTAAGCACGCGTCCGTTCTTGGGTATTCAGTTCTTCCAGAACTTCACGTACCGTGCTGGGGCCTCGTTTCCATAGGACTTTGAGGACTTCCAGTTCACCGGACGTAGGGGTTTCCTGCTTGGGCCTTGCCATTTTATTTAAGTATCAACTTTGAATCAGAGTCACTTGGAATTCAATCGAAAAGCTTTCATGACTATTTGGCAGGAGGTACGGATCGACCCGTAGCTAGTAGTAGAAAGTTTCGCCCCCGAAACGATTACATTACACAAAACATACCAGAAATTCTGACACAACTGCACGGGATATAGTTCCAGCGAACCAGTCTGCAGGGGTGAAAAAATCCATGGCAAAGCTGGGTTTATCCCTTGCTGATTCCGATCGCTTAGCCTTGGAATTGTTCGCGAATACCAGATCGCGACAAGTTCCACAGTGCCCAAGCCGACGGAAAAAACGAGAGGATAACCAGTGGTAACGGCAAACATCCAATGACGGAGCCAATCACGCTAACCCAGTAGTTTTTCCGCTTACGTATCGACCATCCGGCAAAAATCAGCAAGCTGCCTATGACAGCAAATGCCAACTCGTAAACCAGCGCTTTTAGCGCACTATCGAGATAAAACGATGGCTGTGCGTACGCTTCACTTTCGGCCGTGACATCACGATACATCAAGATAGATATCGGGATAGTTGCCACCGCAACGACAAGATAAATGGCGCCACATGTGATAATCACCATCGAGGCAATACCCAATCCATGGGCGGCTTGTGATTTGGCGAACGGTCGTGGAGAGGGGTCCGACGCCGGGCTGCTGTAGGGATTCGAGCTATTTTGAGTCGCAGGCATTTCATACCTACTACGAGGTCACAGGCACGTCCAGGCGGATTCAAACGCGGTGTCGACCGCGAAAGTTGATGATATCGGCCCCGTGGCGAGCAATCAATCGAAAGCTGGCTAGGCGGCGCGATTCCGGGTGACCTTGTCGACGAGCCTACGTCGATTCCCCTCAGAAAGCGAAAGAGTCCATTCGCGCAGGTTGCGTTTGAACTTATGACGCGCACGTCCGAGTCGCCCGTAAAAGTTCGCATACCAGTTTTGCTGGGCCTGGAATTGCAGCAGGTCCCAGGTCTTCTCGAAGTTGCCGGCCACGATCGGCTGCCAATCAACCTCGATTGGGATCCAAGGCTTGCCCAACAATGCCCCCACGACACTTCGACGCTCACAGGTATGCACCGTAGCCGTTACAAAGCCACAGGTGGCAGCCAGCGCCGAGAGGGTGCCGCAGTTGAAGTGGTACAAATGCCCCGGGTGCCACTTCTGATGGAACCGGGTATCGAGTGACTCGACGTTGGGGACCTCGACTAGAACACAGCCGCCTGGTTTCAGAGTCGTCCAGATTTTGGCAAGAGCTGCCTGGGGATCGGGCAAGTGTTCCAGGACGTGAAAAATCGTGACCACGTCGAAGTGCTCTTTCGGTAGGACGGCGCTTCGTAAGGATTCGTTGATGATCTTCACGCCGTAACTCTTACGACCAAATTGGGCATAGGTCTGATCGACCTCGATCCCTTGCATTTCGAGGCCATGACGGCGACCGACGTACAGTAATTCTCCTGAACCGGTGCCGACATCAAGCACGGCGGCACCTTTGGTGACCAGCGTCTTGATCATCTCGACTCGCTGGTTCGCGATGAAAGCGTTGCGAGCCGTATGTTTCCATTTGGGCTGGGAGGCCGATTTGTAGAAGCGACGATACGTGCTGCGATAGAAGTCGTCGATCGTGTCGTTGTCGGCGCGAGGATCGGTGTAGACGAGTCCCGTAGCTTGAGAGATGACCGTTCGCAAGGGGTAGCCGTATCGGTCTCTATCGCAAATCACGACGGCCGCATGCTGGCCAGAAATCGGGCAGGCAGCCTGGGCGTCGATCTGCGTTCCGATCTCGCCATTGGATCCATCCCAAGCGTGAAACACTCGGTGTGTCATGGGCCGTTCCTGATTTTCGGTAGCGACTAGGCTGCCGCATCCATGTCACTTCGATCGCCAAAGTTATTACGCGACAAGTTGCCAAAGTAATACTTCACCGCTTCTGGGTGTCGTACCACTTCGTCGGGCGTGCCGTGGCAAAGGATGTTGCCACGGTGAACGACGTAGCATCGATCGACGATTTCCAACGTCTTTTCTGCCTGGTGGTCGGTGATCAGGATAGAGATTCCACTGTCGCGAAGTTCGCGAATCACCAATTGAATGCTGTCGACGGTCACCGGGTCGATGCCGGTAAACGGTTCGTCGAGCATGATGATTTCAGGGTCGGAAACCAGGCAGCGGGCGATCTCCAGCCGGCGGCGTTCGCCCCCGGACAGACTCTTGGCTTTCGACTTGCGAATGTGGGTGATGTCGAATCGTTCCAACAATTCTTCACAGCGCATCTTGCGATGGTATGAGTCGATTCGCAGCAGTTCCATCACGCCCAGCAAGTTCTGCTCGACGGTCAGCTTTTGGAAGACACTGCTATCCTGGGCCAGATAACCCATGCCGCCGTCACGGCAACGTTTAAACATCGGCCAAAGCGTAACGTCTTTGCCGCTAAGTTCGACACGTCCTTCGTTAGGGGTAACCATGCCGCAAGTCATGCGGAAGCTGGTCGTCTTGCCGGCGCCGTTGGAACCCAAAAGGCCAACGATTTCACCACGTTTCACATCGTAGCTCACGCCATCGACGACGCGTCGTCGGCCGTAGGTTTTGACAAGGTTTTGAGCGGAGAGAATCGTTGATTCGTCCATGAATCGTTAGGTCCTACCGTTATTGAATGAACTTCATCCTGCTGAAGTTGGGGAAAAACGGAACTGGCTTATTCTTGGAATGAGGCCAATAGACGAAGAGTGCTTTGCCAATCAGCATGTGCTCAGGCACAAACTGTTGGCCCACCGGGAAGAGTCGGCCATCCTGGCTTTCGGCACTATTGTCGCCCAGCGGAAAGTATTGCCCCTTTTCCAGGGTGAAGATCGCCTCGCGACGCATGTTGAATAGCTCGGTCGAGTTCCAGGTTTCGGGGTTGGTCAGCGTCTCCATGATGCGATCGTCTGGAGGAGCGTTCCAGCCTGGGTGACCGGCGACTTCATAATCGAGCAGCGTGCTGGTTTCTCGCCCGTGGCGGTATTGTCGTCCATCGGCGATGTAGTAGACATCCCGCAGCACGCGTACGCGCTCAAGAGTCAATTGAACGGAATCGGTCCCGATACCCACTGGCAGCAGGTCGCCAGGATCTTCCGGGCTCCATTTAGGGGAAACCGGCTGATTGGGTGTGTAGGTCGCCGGTGCATTGAATTTCACAAGGCTACCGTTCACCCATAAGCGAAGCTCATCATCGGTGTTGGCGAAACGAAGCGAATACGTGCCGGCACCTCGAACGGAGGTTTGGGCTTCGATTTCTCCTGCATGGTCAAACGTGACCGATGGCTTGTTCGTATCGATGGTGGCCTTGCCGGTGGCAACGTCGATATCACAGCGAAAGTGCGTTCCCCCTTCGACCAGGTCGAGAGAGAGAATGCCTTGCTCCGACTTCACGGTGGCTTCGCACTCCAGCATCAAATCACCCACCCAATGCAACCCGGAGGAAGTCCGATGGTTGCGATAGCGGGTAACGGTATCGGTGTTATAGGCACTGAAGTCGGTGATTAACTGGCTGCACTCTTCGCGGGCCTTTTGCGTATCGATCGGATCATTGTGTTCCGCCAGGGCCCAATAGCTGAAGGTGCGTCCGTTGTCAGCCAGCACGTGTCGATAACGCAGCCACGTTGGTTTTCCGCTTGGCGTGCACGTCCAGGCTCCATTCTCCTGCTTGACCCAATCGGCACGCGTTTCGGTGGGATGAGCCTCGAGTCGGTCCGGAAACCCAGCCTTCTCCAGAATGGGACAGGGATAGTTGGTGTCGTAGACCAAGCGATTTAATGTCAACTGCTTGGAAGGAGGTTTTCGCGCAATGCTGAATTGCGTTTCGCCTGGCTTCTTGATGTAGATATCGCCGTGATAGATACGAACCGTCTCGCCAGGTAGACCGATCAGACGCTTGATGTAGTTCGTTTGTGGTTCGATCGGGTATTTGAAAACGATCACATCCCAGCGGGCCGGGTCCGCAAAGTCATAGGCGAACTTGCTAACCAGGATTCGATCGCCGCTGTACGATGGGTTGTCCCCGATTTCGGTCAGACGATGGTACAGCGGATCAATTGCCTCGACGACGTTCTGGAATTGTCGGTTGGTCGTGCGGTCCATCTCGCCGCTGGCACCCACCGTGTATTCATAGCCGGAATACTCATCGACCACATCTTTATGGCGTCCAAGAAGCGTGGTTGCCATCGATCCGGTTGGTATGACAAACGCCTCGGCTTCGAATGCTCGAAACAGCAGCGCCAAGATCACGGCGACGACAAGCGACTCGACAAACTCGCGCGTCACGGCAAAGTGATCGGTGTCGCCTGATTGCTGGGAAGACTTCGAATCGTTCGCCGCGAGCGAGCCTGAATTCGATGAATTGCGTTTTTTCTTGGCCATATATCCGCTACTTCTCGCTGAAAATCGGCAAGGCGGCCGTCGAAGCAGTGGCACATCGCGCGGTAGACGGATGACCATCAGGGACGCCTGGACTATTCACTATACCCAATCCGGAGATTCGACGCAGCGCTGGTCATGGGGCGTCTGCTTGCATTCAGACCTATTCAGCTAGCACCCGTAAAACCTTGCCGCGTAGGTTCTTACGGACGTCGATAGGACCAAGTTCAAAGCGGGAGTCGTCGGAGACGGGAGTGTTATCTCCCAGAACAAAGATTTCGTCCGGGGACAATTCCCGGTCGAACGACCACTGGGTCGGTCGTCGCTGGCGACCCAGCCAGACGATGTCGCGATAGACCTTCACATGACGCAGGATGGCTTGTCCCTCATCAATCTTGAGTGCGAACGGCTGGTTGCTCCACTGCATGCTGGCGGCGCCCAGAGGGAAGTACCCATGTCGTCGATCCTGCTGAAGCTCAAGAAAGAACTCTCCGTCGTACTCCCCTGCCCTGATGGTCATTCCGGCCAGGCTGTCGATCGAGAGAGGTAACGTTATCGACTGCTCGGAATTGCTTCCTTGGACAATACCCTGGCTGAGATCGACTTCGATGGTAGCCGTATGTTCGTTTCCCTGCAGCCGAATCGTGAGCCCTTGGGCCTGCCAATGCTCGCATTTGAATTCGATCCAGAGATCCGAAACCGGAAACAACTCCCGCGAGACGCTGTGATTGTAGCCATAGCTATCCAGCGGCGAAGCGGCATGCTCTACTGGGCTCGGTGGTGGTAGACAGCGATGATGATGGTAGATCAGCCAGTCATTATTGTTTGTGTGATCATCCCCGATCGGTGCGAAGCCCAGGGAACCCTGACGCACATTCCACCCGCTACCGGCGGAACGCTCACTGCGAAAGCGTGGACTGTTTGGTGCCGCGTGCGATTGATCGAAGACAAGCTGCTTCAGCGCTTCGCGCCCCTGGGGGGATTTGCGGATGAGTTGCGCGCCTCGATACAACTCGCCTTGGCGAATCTGAGGAGTCTCTCCCGGCAGGAAAGCGATTCGCTTCACTTGCCAGGCGTTGGTTTCCGGATCTTCTAGCAAGACGACATCCCAGCGCCGAAGTTGATTTGGCTCGATGGTTTCCCAGATCAAGCGATGTCCAGGTCGCACTTTCGATGTGTCGATGGGGTTCTCTTGAAAGCCACAATTAGGACAGGTCGCGTATTCGGGAAGCTCTGTCGCGTCGAGCGCTGTCGAATATTTGCATTGCTCGCAGGTGAGTGGATAGTGCGGACCCAGTAGTGATGGCGCCATCGATCCGCTGGCAACCCGATAGATCGGATCTGGCGTTGCGGTTGCCACTGCGAAACCGGCCACGCATCCCGTGAAGATCAGCAGAATCAAGAGTGGGCCAAGACGCATTGGCGCCTCCAGCTTCAAAAGAAAACAAATCGGACGCAATCACTCGGCGGGTGGGGCATGCCGAGTGATACTTCTATGTTAATTGCGCCTGAGGGGTGAGGAGAGAAATTATGAGCGATCTTCGCCGGTTTCGAGCACCGCCATGAACGCTTTTTGCGGAATATCGACCGAACCGATCGATTTCATCCGCTTCTTACCTTCCTTCTGCTTTTGCCATAGCTTTCGTTTGCGAGAAATGTCACCACCGTAACACTTGGCGGTCACGTTCTTGCGGAGGGCCTTCACCGTTTCGCGAGCGATGACGCGATTTCCGATGGCGGCTTGGACGGCCACCTCGAACATGTGACGGTCGATTTCGGATTTCAGCTTCTTCACGACGGCTCGTCCGCGACGATCGGCATCGGCTCGGTCGCAGATGATGCTCAACGCATCTACCCGCTTGCCGTTGACCAGGATGTCCATACGGACGAGATCCGCTTCTTCGTAGCCGCGGATCTCGTAGTCCATGGTACCGTAACCGCGGGTCGCACTCTTCAGCTTGTCGTGCAAGTCGTAAATCACTTCGGCCAGCGGAATGTCGTATACGAGCATCGATCGAGTTGGCGAAAGATACTCGGTGCGAACGTGAATCCCGCGACGTTCGTTGCAAAGCTGCATCACCGCCCCGATGTAGTCAGACGGCTGAATCAAACTCACACGAACGATCGGCTGCAAAAACGTTTCGATCTCGCCGGCATCCGGCACATCCTGTGGTTTGTGAATGTCGATCGTTTCGCCGTTGCGGTTGATGATCTGGTAGGTCACGTTGGGGGCCGTCTGCACCAGGTCGATGTCGGCCTCTTGTTCGAGCCGTTGCTGCACGATCTCCATGTGCAGCAGACCGAGAAAACCGCAGCGGAAGCCAAAGCCCAATGCGTCGCTCGTTTCCGGCTCGAAGGTAAAGCTTGGGTCGTTGATGCGGAGGCTCTTCAGGGCGTCGCGCAGTTGTTCGAAGTCTTGGCCGTCGGAAGGGTACAGCCCGCAGAAGACCATCCGCTTCGGTTCCTGGTACCCAGGCAGTGCCTTGGCACCCTTGTCCCCTTGGACGGTGATCGTATCACCGATGTTGACCAGTTCCAGCGACTTGATGTTGCAGATGACGTAACCAACCTGGCCGGCGGCGAGTTCATCGCGCGCGACCGGGCGTGGCGTGAACTGACCGACTTCGAGTACGTCGTGATTCGTTTCCCCTTTGATGAAACGAATCTTGTCTCCTTTTTTGAGCGAACCATTCATCACGCGAACGTAAGTGATCGCACCGCGGAACTTGTCATAGTGGGAGTCGAAGACCATCGCCTGGAGCGTGGCCTGACGATCTCCTTTAGGAGCCGGGATACGCTGGATGATGCGGGCCAGAAGCGCATCGACCCCTTGCCCCGTTTTGCCGCTGATACCGCAGATGTCGGTCGCGTCGAGGGCCAAGGTATGTTCGATTTCCTCGGCGACTTCCTCGGGCCGGGCGTGATTGAGGTCGATCTTGCTGAGGCAAGGAACGACTTCCAGATCGTGTTCCATCGCCATGAAGGCATTAGCAACCGTTTGAGCCTCGACACCTTGGAAGGCGTCCACCAGCAGGACGGCACCTTCGCAGCACGTCAAAGAGCGGCCGACTTCATACTGGAAGTCGACGTGGCCAGGGGTATCGATCAGGTTGATCTCGTAATCTCTGCCTTCGTGCTTGTACTTCATCACCACGGCACGAGCTTTAATCGTGATACCGCGTTCCCGCTCGACTTCCATATCGTCGAGCAGTTGCTCTTTCATTTCCCGCGAACTGACGGTGGCCGTTTTCTCCAGCAGACGATCGGCCAACGTGCTTTTGCCGTGGTCGATGTGTGCGATGATGCAGAAATTGCGAATGTACTTCTGGTCGATGATTGCCATCGTGATGAAGATGCCCTGGGATGGAGTTGGCTCTTGGAGGAACCCGGCGAATGTCCGAATGATTCGGGTAAACGCCCCATTATACATCAGGACTAGGTTGTCAGGGAATCGCGGTGGGCGACGACGCGGGCCTTACCAGCAGCCCCCAAATAGCCAGCATCACCACCCAAGCGGGCGAAATCGACCACCGTATGCTGGGCTGGAACCGGAAATGCCCGGGCCTTGACCTCCTGGCGGACCCGATCGAGGAACTTACATCCCAATTCGGTTTCATGCCCCCCAAAATTGATGGCCCCACCCAAAATCACCGCCCCGGGGTCGATTGTGTGCATCAGCGAAACGATCCCGATGCCCAGGTAGCGAGCCGTTTCCATCACGATGTGTAAGGAAAGACTGTCGTCTTTTTCCGCTTCTTGGGCGACCATCAGGGGCGTGAGCTTCTCGCCGCCATCGATCCGGGCGTGGAGCGAACTTTCCTTTTTCAGGTCCATCGCCAGGGCCTCTTGCGTTCGCTTGACGATAGCCGTTCCGCTGGCGTAGGCCTCGAGATGGCCGCGCTGGCCGGTCGGAATCGTGCGGGCATTCTCGCTGAAATCAATGATAATGTGACCCAGTTCGCCACCGTGACTGTGTTCGCCATCGATCAGCAGATCGTCGACAATGATCCCGCCACCAACGCCGGTGCCGAGGGTCAGCATGATGATGCTGCGGAATTCTTTGCCGGAACCGAGCCAGTATTCACCGAATGCGGCGGCGTTGGCATCGTTGGCGTAGACGACCGGACGCCCGGTGAGCTTCGAGAGGCAATCCCGGATCGGAAAGTTGTACGAGTTCGGAAGGTTGTGGGGCTCCAGGAGCATACCCCTTTCGATATCCATTGTGCCAGGCGTGGCCAGGCCGATCGCGGCGATGTTATCCATCGGACGGCCGACGACCTGCATCATCTCTTTGATGACTTCCGTGGTGCGTTCCATGTACCGCTGAGGACCTTCAGGCTCGTTGGTTGGAATCTTCTTGTATTCGACCGTGTTACCATGATCGTCTACCAGGCCAATTTTGATATTGGTGCCGCCAACATCGACGCCGCAAAAAAGTGGCAGCGTCTCTTTGCCGGGATCAATGTGTGGTACTGACGTCATGGAATTGTCTTTTCTATAGCGATGGACGAACGAAAGACCGCATAGGGAGCGACCTTAATCATATGAAAGGGAGCTTACAGTCGCAATCCGCTCCATTGTTTCCCTTAATACGCACCTAAGGTGATTCTGTTTCAACAGGTCGGATGATGGCCAATGGATAGCAGTCACCGAGAGTTCCACAGCGTGTCCTTTGGAGAGAGAAGTGCTTCGTCTGGCTATTACGAAGCATGGTTGCGTTGAGAAATGTTTCGCTAGAATGCGCCGGTTCGGATTTCTGTGGACGAGATGTCCATCCGAAATTGAGAGGCGGAAACCGGCTGGCAGAGTTTCGCCAGGCTCGCGGGCAAGTTCAACTGATCGAACGTCAGGAAGCTCTCGTCGACCACCCGCGGGAAAACGAGGAATTTACAATTCTGTTGGGCGAACTCGCTGACGGCCGCATCGCGAAGTTGGATGGAGTTCTGGTAATAGCGAGGCTCGGCGATCCGTACGATCGTGTCGGCACCCACGACGAAGGTTGCCTCTGGGAAAATCTTTGACTTGTCGAGAAAGGTCGGAGCTTTCGTCAGCCAGCAGCGCTGCGGGGCCTCGAACTGTTCGGCGCGAGACTTGATGTGGAAGAAGTCGAGCGGTGGTTTGTCGACGTTTTCGATCGAGATCTCGAAATCCACCGGGTGGCCGGTGATCTCTTCGGCCACTTCCGCCATCGTCTGGTGTCCCTCGTGCAGCGGATTGAACGCTCCGGGAAACAAGACCCCGCTAAACGATTCGAGCGAAGCGTCCTGCTGGGCCTTGGGGACGCACACGGCCGTTCGCTTGCCGAGCAGAAGATCCGTCCAGGCGGGCCAGGCGCTGGCCGTCATTTCGTCAACGCGTTCCCCCGGTAGAAGGTCGAGCGGAATTCGATCGGAGAAACCAGTCGCATCGGCCAGGCGGTTCAAAAGCAAAGCGGCGACGACATTTTCTTCTCGCCCACGATCTCGCGAATCCTTGGTCAGAACGAGGGACGCTATGCTGCTGCTGCTGGCGGTTTGTATGGCGATGTGAACTCGATGTTGACCCTTCTTGGGGCGAAGACTACGCAAACTGGCACTGCATCCAATCCCCACAAGGTGCATGTCATCTAGATCTGCGGGAGAAATTCGACTTTGTAAGTCGCGAGCACGAAAAAAGGCTCGCATCGCCATGGCCTGTGCCGTTGCTCGGCTGCAATAATGACTGGGTTTGTAGCGCAGAAAATCTTCCAGGGATGCGCTCGAGTAGGGAACCACAGCTTCGAGAACGGTGTCGGATGCACCGGGGACGCTCAGCAGTTGGCTGAGCGCTTCGCTCCCACCGCCAGTGACCACGGCCGCCAATTTCCATGGCGAGCGGTGAAGCTGGCGAATCAGTTGATGGGTTATTGTGTCTTTCATTGGTCGTTCCCTATCCCATACCCCTGAAAGAATAGATCGCAAACCAATGGCTGTCGACCACACGTATACGGCACATGACCGATTACTCTCCTAGTATATGACGCAACGAACCTCTCCGAATCCATGGTTAGGGTTAATTTGTGGTGTTCTTGCCGCGGTGGGTTATTCGCTGGCGAACATCTGCCTGCGCTGGCTCACGAATCTGGACCCGATATGGGTCTCTTTTTTCAAGGCGATTCCCACGGTTGTGTTGTTTGCTCCGATAGCCGTTTGGCAGGTTCGCACGGGGCGATCCCCCATGCCCAAGGCATCTTCTATTTTCATTCTTATCGTGGCCGCAATTATCAGCCAGCTATTGGGCAACGCCATGCTGCAGTGGAGCTTTGGCGTCGTTGGGGTGGCCATGAGCGTCCCTCTGTGTCTGGGGACGATGATTGTGGTCGGGGTGATGGTTAGCAATTGGCTGCTGGAGGAATCCCTAACCCGCTGGCAACGCTGGGGAACAGCTTCCCTGGTGCTGGCCCTTATTACGCTTAGTCTGGCTGGGAGAGGAGCGGTTCAGTCGGTCGTGGAAGATGCGTCTGGGTGGTTGATGATCGGCGCAGGGATCGTGGCACCCATGTTGGCAGGGATTTCCTACGCCTTCTTGAGTGTGGCCATCCGTCGGGGTGTCTCCGGCGAAGTGAGCATGTTCATGACCACCTCGCTGATCTGTGCCGTTGGGATAGCGATCCTCGGCCCTTTGAGTCTCTATACAACAGGCCTGGAAGAAATGGCACTCACGACTTGGTCACAATATGGAGTGCTGTTGATTGCCGGACTCTTGAACGCGGCGGCGTTTGTCGCTCTAACGTTGTCATTTCGATACGCTCCGGTCATTGTTGGGAATGCAGCAAATTCGCTTCAGAACCCTCTTTCGGCGCTGGCTGGGGTCATCTTGTTTCATGAAGCTTACAGTATCAACTTGATCTTCGGCGTGGTGCTGACAGTGCTGGGCGTGGTGATGATGGGCCTGAGAGAGAGACCGCTGCCTGAGCCATCAGAAGAGATTCAAGAAATAAAATCGGCCGTCGTTGGAGACGGCCGATAGTTGTGTGTTGAGTTTCGGTGTTGTGCCTTAACGGCTGCTGACCAAGTGCTTTCGGCTCGAGTTGGGCGATACAAAGTGTACGTTTTCTTCCTCTAGGATCTCCAACGCGTGATCCATCCAATCAGACAACTGTGTCAGCGAATCTTCGGGGAGTGCCTGGTAGACCACAAAATTCCCTGTCGGGGTCTTCGGTGGCTCGTGAACCAGCTTGAATGGCGTCGAGTGATCCATTGAAATTTCTCCTATCCGATCGAGCCACAATTCGAAAGAAGAGGTGCTCGTTTAAGTGGACGGCTTCTGGTCACAACATGACACCGCAACCGTGGTGCCAAGTTCGCACAATTTCTTAATGGGGCGTCGCAATTCTTTCCTAAGGTGAAATTTATCAACTAGTTGGGGCTTTTGAGGGCCAATTCACTTTGCGGACAGCCGAAGTGCTTATTGTGTGGTCTTCAGGCAACGGCTGCCATTTTCATCAACATCTTTCACACGGCCTGCCATCCTAACTGTCCCGGGAGCAATTGCATATTGCAGTCGAGAACTGCAACTTACGGCTCGCGTTAAGGGAAGTCATTCTGACCCAGCCCTACTACCCTGCCCCTCGCCAGAGTTGATCGAGAAAGGGGCAACTTTGGCCTAATTCTGCTCTCGTCACAGTTACCTCTGACAGCATGTCAAAAAACGGGAAAAAAATCCAAAGATCGGCAAATTCGCGGCGAAGTCCTATCTATGCCTGCAAGTTAACCGCTCGGTCATGGCCGCTAATCACGATCCGTAAAGCCGTGCCGGGCAGGAAAAGTACGAGGGTCATTCCGTTTATTTCAGAGAGGGTTGAGTGATGATCAAGAAACTCGCATGCACCGGAGTCGGTGCCGCACTGTTGGCAGGGCTCGTGTTTGGGACCGACGCTTACAGCTACATCTCCACGACCGCCAGTCGTGTGAGCGACAACGTCAAAAACAGCGTTCCTGTCGAGTTCGAACTCGATCGGGCTCGCAAGATGATTCAGGACCTGACTCCTGAGATTCGCCGCAACATGCATATGATTGCGAAAGAAGAAGTGGAAGTCGAAAAGCTCCAAGCTCGCGTCGGCGACCTGCAAGAGAAGCTGGCTTCCAACAAGGCGGACATCATTCGCCTGAAGAACGATCTCGATTCCGGCAGCACCTACTTCACCTATGCTGGTCACGAGTACTCGCGTAACGCGGTGCAGACCGACCTTGCTGGTCGATTCGAGCGTTTCAAGACGCAGGATGCTACCCGTGTGAAGTTGGAAAGCATTCTTCGTGCCCGCGAACAAGGATTGGACGCTGCTCGCGCCAAGCTGGACGGCATGCTGACCGCTCGCCGACAACTGGAAGTCGACGTCGAGAACCTGGAAGCACGCCAGAAGATGGTGGAAGTGGCCCAAACGTCGAGCAAATTCGCGTTTGATGATAGCCACCTGTCCAAGACCAAGCGTCTGATTGATGAAATCCGGACCCGCATTGACGTGGCCGAGCGAATGGTTGACGTCGATGGCGAACTGGCTGGCGAAATCCAGCTGGACGAGCAGGTCGATGCCGACATCAGCAATGAAGTCGCATCGTATTTCGGTCTGGAGATCGAACTGGACGACGAAGAACTAGCCGAAGTTGACACGAAGGCTGCCGAGAAGCTGACTAAGCGAATTGAGCTTTCTCAGCTGAACTAGGGCACGGATTGACCCTTGGAAATCTCCAGCGAGGTTGAGATGGCTTCAGCTTAACGAAGTTGCAAGCCATCTCAGCACGCGCGGCAATCCGGTCCCCTTGCCCCCGTCTGCGGGGAGAGGGGACAAGATTAGGGTTGCAAGATCGAACAGCTTAGGGGTGGGGGCTTGTGTGATAAACTTAGTATTAGCCAACACGAGCAAGAGCGAATGTCCATAGTTGAGTCAGATTTCGCGTATCGAAGAGGGAATGTGAGCGACCGCCTGCAAATGTGGATCGATGGGGTCGGCGGCTTTATGCTGCTGCTGGCCGATCGCGTCAATATTGGCCAGGCCATGGCTTCCGCCCAGGTAGATATCCCTATCATGGGAGATATCAGCCGGCGTCATGCTGCCATCAAGCGCAGCGGAGACGAATACATCGTTGAGCCACTATCGGAAGTCAAACTCAACGATCAATCGATCGATGGCCCTTCGCTGCTAAAACACCGCGATGTGATGACCTTGGGGCGAGGCGTGAAGCTACAGTTCACGCAGCCGCATCCTTTAAGCACGTCGGCCGTGCTGAAGATTGTCAGTCGGCACCGAACCGAACCGACGTGCGATGGAGTGGTCTTGTTGGCGGATTCGCTGCTGATGGGGCCCAAGTCGAACAACCATGTCATGTGCACCCAGTGGCAGCATGACGTGGTCGTTTACCGGCAGGGAAGTAAGTTACTTTTGAAATCGAAGACACCCCTATTCCAAGCCGATTCGACCCAGCCGGCGACATCGATCAGAATAGGAGAAACGGTCCAGGGAGAAGAGGTATCGTTTTGCCTGGAGCCACTAGGCCGGGCATGAAAACCAACGTCCTGTCCCCTCTCCACCGTCTGCGGGGGAGAGGGGACAGGATGTTGCAAACTTATCAATTTCCGTTGGCCAGGGACTAGACCATGAACCAGTCGGCAGCCGCCATTACTCCGGAGAACCAACCGGGGGACGATGAAGTCGGCCCTGCGAACTTAGCCAAACCGAAAGAAAGCCCCATGCGGTTTACTTACAAGAGCGGTTCCTCTCCGTTGGATGGATACACCATCAAGCGGGGCGTGGGGGCCGGCGGTTTCGGTGAAGTCTATTACGCCACGACCGAGTCTGGCAAAGAAGTCGCGCTGAAGCACATTCAGCGTAATCTCGAAATCGAAATGCGTGGTGCCAAGCACTGTTTGAATCTCAAGCATCCGCACCTCGTTTCTCTGTACGACATCCGATACGACAAAGACGGCGAAGGCTGGATTGTCATGGAGTTCGTCCACGGCGACAGTCTGCAAGATATCGTCGAGCGTCATCCCAACGGCATGCCGCGGGAAGAAGCATTGTCCTGGTTCAAAGCGATCGCTTCCGCCGTCAACTACCTGCATGACCATGGCATCGTTCACCGCGACCTGAAGCCGGGAAACATCTTCAACGATCAAGGCACCGTCAAGATTGGTGACTATGGTCTGTCAAAATTCATCTCGGTCAGCCGTCGTAGCGGTCAGACCGAAAGCGTCGGCACGTTTCACTACATGGCTCCCGAGATTGGCAAGGGACGCTACGGTCGCGAGATCGACGTCTATGCTCTGGGGATTATCCTGTTCGAGATGCTCACCGGCCGCGTTCCTTTCGAGGGGGAAAGCAGCCAAGAGATCATCATGAAGCATCTCACGGCGAGCCCTGATCTGGGTAACCTGGGCGAGCCGTTTCGGAGCGTGGTCTCCCAGGCGCTTGAAAAGGATCCCGACAAGCGAACCAGCAGCGCCGAGGAAATGCTCGAGCAGTTGGGCTTGAAAGAAAACGTCGGATACGTTTCAGCGATCAACACTTCGCGTCCCGCGGCTGCTAAAAGTCAGTCGCCGGCGGATGCTCCTCCCCAGTCGGAAGTCAAAGCGAAGATTGGGTATGTCGAAGCGCCCGCCTCGAAGGGAACCCTACACGACGAACCGATTGCCCAGGCCGTCACCAGTATGGCCGAACGCTTCAGCCGTTGGTGGAACCACAACAACACCAGTATGCCGGTGAAAGTCCTCGTGCTGGGAGCGATTGCCTTTGGCATCGTGACCAATTTACACTTCATCGTGCCGCTCGCGTTCGTTGGTGGTGCCGTTTACATGGCTTACCTGTTTATTCGCTTGCTGGTAAATACGACGCAGGACCAGAATCCTGGCGGGACCGGGGCCCCTGAACAGAAGGGTTCCAGCGGTCGCTATCATCCCGAAGCGATGAGGCGCAAGCATCGAGCCGCCGAGGATGCCGGATGGCAACCCAAGCGGAAAGATCGTGAACGAGCCGCGATCGCCGTGCGGCCAACTCGAGAAAAAGTTCGCGAACTACTGGGCTCGCTGATCGCCAGCGGTGTCTCCGCCATCTTGGTATCGTTCGTCCTGTTGGCCATTTCGGTCGGTGAAGAGGCATTCACCAGAACGGCGATCCTGACGATTGGCCCCGCCTACGTGTTTTTCACCGGGCTAACCATCCTAGCGTCGTGGGCCGTGCTGATCACTTCCAAGATGTGGGAAGATCATAATGGTGATCAAGCCCGCCGCCGCATCATCATGATGATCATTGGCGTGGGACTGGGAGTCACTACCTGGTTCGGGTCGATGATCGTATTCACAGGCATCCCCGACGCAACGAACATGCAGACGCCATGGTTCGCGATGGGCGAGCAGTCGTCGGTCGGAGCCCTGATGATGTTCTTCGGCCTGGTCTTCCTGGTTCCGCGCTGGTGGAAGCTGGCCGATCCGCTGCGAAGCAATTGGCTGAGCATCTGGAACACAGGCCTCTTCGTCATTTGGGCCAGTATTCTCGCGGCCTTTTGGCCATTCCTGCAGCCTTGGGGAATCATGCTTGTTGGCTCGGTCGCCGCGACCGTTCAGCTTTCCGCTCCTTGGCTCAACCAGCATCGCCGCGACGTCGAACGCCGACGATACGAACAGGAATTGAAGGAGACAACTGTCAGTGGAGGCCACTAGACTCCATTTTTTGCACCAAACTTGAGATGACAAATGATGGACGTATCAATGAGTTGGATGTTGCTGCTGGCCCTGGCTGGCGTCTTGGTTGTTGGCGTACTTGGATTAGTTGTTGTGTTCGCCGCAATTTTTTCCCGGGGACGCCAATAAACGACGGGCTATGGCGAATAACGCTTAGCTCCTCGCCCCAGTGACTCTTATGGTAGAAACAGCACCTGACATGACGATCAGCATTTTGGCAATCTTGTTGCTTGGCTTTCTGCTTGCCTGCCTGGTTGGTGTGGTGATCCTTGTGATCGCTGTCGCTGGCAAGCATGGCGGAAAGGTTGCTGCCGGGTTAGGGGCTGCCGTGCTGTGTGGGATGGTACTGTTTTGTGGCGGTGTCATGGCTTTTACCGTTAGCGCTACGCGCGTCGAACCGGCAATGGAGGCCCCTGTCGAGGTCCGCTCGTATGGTGAAGCGGAATATGGCGACTCGTATGGTGGAGGTGAAGTGGAATATGGCGAGGGCCGCTCGTATGGTGGAGGTGGAGCGGAATATGGCGAGTCGTTACAACGAACACGTGTTGACGCTGTGTCCGAGCGTAAAGAATCGATCGTCCCCCCGCATGCCCAAAAGGTTGCAAACCCAGCACCTGTCGAAGTTGAAGCTCCCTTGCCTGTTTCGACCGATATTCTGACTGGCTCCAATTTCACAACGGAAGAGGCGACCGCTTCCACGGGGAAAACGATTGGGCAGTTCGCTGGAACCATTTACCAAGAGTTTCGTAATCAACTGAAGTCAGGCAAGTTCGATTTAGATCCCTCAAGAATCATTCCTCCTGGCCGTCCCAGTTGGGTTGAACAAGAGCCTCATTGGGGGCATGACCGAACCTATTATATTTCGGTCAGTTCCGGGCCATATGACAGGGGAATGGATTGCCGCCGTGCGTTGGATTTGGAGATCAGTAAGGCCATCGATCAATTCGCCATCGAACTGACTGGAAGCGAAGATGCACCGGCGTTGATTGGCGACCAACTCGCGACCATCAAGGAAACGGTTACGACCGAATCGTACCAGGAGGAGTTGACGCCTTCGTTTGGGGTCATGCATCAGTGGCACTCGCTGCTCAAGTTCGATCCGGCCGTTCAAGAGCAGATCCGCCAGTTCTGGTATGCCCAGCAACGCATCAGCCGCGTCGTCTATATCGGGACAGGCTTCCTGTTCCTGCTTGGTCTTATGTCCATCTTTTACGCTGGCATGTCGCTTACCGGTAAGGGTTCGCGAGTCTCTCCCACGCTGGTCTCTGTCGGCAGTGTGGCCGCCTTGTGTGGTTTGATTGCCGCAGGTGTGATTTTCGTCCGATCATTTCCCATGCTATAACTTGGGATAGAGGGATTTGACGTAACCAATGGTTGCCATTGGCTTTGCCGGTGCGACTCAACGTTATGGCTCGTGGCTGCGGTCCAGGTTTCATCTGCCGCGTGACGCGCCAATCGGGATACTTTTCAAGGCTTCGTAAGGAACTGCACTCCCTTGTCACCTACACGTGTATCAGAAACCGATGCCCTGCTGATTGGCCGCATCCGTGACGGTGAGGAAGATGCCTGGCAGGATTTAATCGACCGTTACGAAGGGCGTTTGCTCGCGTTTGTCGAAAGTCGCCTTCGCCGTCGAGCCCATAGCGAAGACGTGGTTCAAGAAACATTTATCGGTTTCCTGAACAGTCTGCCCAACTATGATGGCCGTCGAAGTTTGGAAAGCTATCTTTTTGCGATCTGTGCGTATAAACTCACCGATCATCTGCGTCGCGAAGGCCGTCGGCCCACGCTCCCGCTAAGTTCAGCCGGTGGTGGGAAGTCAAGCTCCGATACCTGGGAACTGGAAGGCCCTGCCCGGCCAGCGTCGAGCCTGGTGCGAAGTGGCGAGCGGCGTCGGATGGAGGAAGATGCCTTGGTGGAAGCCATTCAGGAGCAAATTGCCAAATGGAAGGAACGCGGCGACTGGGTGAAGATCCAGTGCATGGAACTACTATTCGTGCGTGGTTGGGCGAATAAAGACGTCGCTACCAAGCTGAACATCAGCGAGCAGCACGTCGCGAATTATAAACATGACTTCACGAACAAACTTCGCGGAAGTGTTAAGAATCAACAGCTGAGTGAGGAAGTCTTTCCGGAGCTATACTCACCATAGGAAACTACTTGTGACAGAGTCGCGAGGCAAACGGTGACTCCAAATCTTCTCTAAAACCTGAATCTGGGGGAAATAGCAACGATGTCTGCAGTAGAAAACCGATACACGCTTCGTGAATTTGTCGAGCAGACCCAGCAACGGGATCGCGGCGAAGGCTTCTTTGAAATGGAAAGCCCGCGTATTCTGGAAGTGAACCTAAAAAGCAACTTCGTCTGGACCAAGATGGGATCGATGATCTCGTATCTTGGTAGCATGAAATTCGAGCGCGAAGGGATGTTCGACAAGGGACTGGGCGGGTTCTTCAAGAAAGCCGTGACAGGGGAAGGTGCTCGTCTGACCAAGGTCACAGGGACCGGCAAGGTTTACCTGGCGGACTACGGCAAGAAGATCCAGATTCTTCGCCTCGAAAACCAAGAGATCGTGGTGAACGCCAATGATATTCTGGCATTCGAGGACACTGTCAGCTGGGACATCAAGATGATGAAGCGAATCTCATCGATGATGGCCGGCGGTTTGTTTCAGATGACGCTTAGCGGCACCGGCATGGTCGCTATCACGACTCACTACGAACCGCTGACGTTGGTCGTGACACCAGACCAACCTGTGTATACCGATCCAAATGCAACGGTCGCGTGGAGCGGAACGCTGCAGCCGAATTTCAAGACCGATATCTCGTTCCGCACGTTGATTGGCCGTTCCAGCGGCGAATCGTTCCAGATGGAATTCGTCGGCAACGGATTCGTCGTTGTGCAACCATTCGAGGAAGTCTATCACGTCGAAGGTTAGCCGGCGGCGTTTAGGCATGAATACTAACCACGGCTGCCGGTGCTAGTCGCCGGCAGCTGGATCTGAATTGAAAGCGTAATCTAAGTTCTACGTTAGAATGAAAGTAGGTTGATGAGAGCCTTGACCAACGCCGATTTGGAAGCCTACCTGAATGAAGAGTTGGCGGTCGAGGAAGCTTCCTTCGTGGAAGAGCAAATTCGCGACCAGCCGGAACTCAAAGAGCGACTGCTCGAAATCCTCTCGCGGCGTGATGCTGGGGTACATAGCCTGGGTGAGATTTGGCGGCGGCACCGCATTACATGCCCCACACGTCCTCAGCTTCAGCAGTATCTGCTGGGGGTCGTTGCTTCAGAAGAAGAGGCGAGCTACGTCACGTTTCACTTGGAACAAATCGGCTGCCGGATCTGTGCGGCAAACCTGGCCGATCTCATCAAAGCATCGGAAGAAGCAGATCAGAAGGCGGATCAAGAAGGTCAGTCGACCCGCCGCCGGAAGTATTTTCAATCGAGCGTAGGACGTCTTCGCAAAGAAGGTTCTTAACAAACCTTGTTCGTCGAACGCTCAAGTTGAGCGACTGCGAACCGCTCGGCTCCCTTTTCCGAAGTCGGTACGGCTAATCTACGTACTGCGTGGGTGCAGTTTGTCCCTGTAGCAGATTCGCTACCATCTCGCCGTGGTTTGGCACAGTGCTTGCATTCCATGGGTTCCTAAAATCCGTGGTAAACGGATTACCTGCTGCCGGAACCTCGCCCGTCAGTAGGCAAATGGAAAATAGAAGAGGGCTAGAGCCCGTCATCATGAGTAATCTCGACATCCATCGCACGTCCGTGTCCGCTTGCTTGAGAGCGAGTCGAATCCAACCCCCCTTGCCGGACGGATCGTTCATGATCGCCGTGAATGATCCAGTCGATGCGATCCACTCGGAACGACACCCTGAAGAGGCCGTCGATCGTCATCGCGAGACGATGGCGTTAGACCGCGTTTTCTGGTTTGCCGTCGGCTTGCTTATGGTGACCGGTATCGCGATTCGAATCTGGATGATCTTATAACGCGATCATAAGACCTGTAACCCGCACAACGAACTCTTGCTGGAATTTTGCCATGACAACAACTGCAACCCAAAGTTCTGATACGGCCAACGTAGATACCGATCATGGGACCCTCGCAACATCCGATAAACGTCTCGAGGAACGTACCGTCAAAGAGCTTCGCGAACTGGCAAGCCAACTCGGGATTCGCGGACGTAGTAAGCTCATGCACAAAGAGGAGTTGATTTGCGTCATTCGCCGTCGCTGGTAGACCATCGAATAAAATACACACGAAAAAGCAGGAGCCTGGTTGCCGAGCGACCAGGCTTTTGTCGTTCGAACCACCGCCAACGTCCAGCAATGAATTGCAAGTAATCCGCATGGATGAATCCATTCTATGATCTTCCGAAGTGGCAACGAGTTATGCAACAAATCGAAAGTTTTGCATCGAGTTGGAACGAGACGTGCAGAACTAGAGTTTCTGTTGGAACGCTTCAACGAGTAGGCGGTAACACTTGATACGTCAGGCCCTCGTCAAGCACGTTTCCCTAATGTACATCGCTTCAAACATGGCAGAACGAAGCGATGCTCCTTCAACCATCTGCCGATGACAATTCAAGGAGAGGTTCTATGTTACGCACCATTCCCGCAGTCGTTGCTGCTGCCCTGATGGCCGCTGGAAGCGTCACCTCATTCGCACATGCTGACGACAATTCAGTTGCCGATCCGTTCGCGGAACCAACGGCCGCAGCTGACGCTCCTGCAACCGACGTGGAAGCCAAGAAGCCAGTTATTTCCGCGGAGATCAATACGGAAAAGAAAACGACGGATAACGCCTCCAAGGTGGCGATCGCCACGCGAGCCAGCCAACTTCAGGGCATGACGATTCAAAACGAAGCTGGTAAGGATCTCGGTAACGTCCGTGATATCGTGATTGATATAGATCGCGGTCGCGTCAAGTATGTGGCAGTCGCCTATGGTGGTTTTCTCGGTCTGGGATCTAAGCTGTTTGCCGTGCCCTTTGAAGCCTTCGACCATCGTCCGGCTACCCAAGATAAAGATGCCGTACTTCTGCTAAAACTGAGTGAAGAGATGCTTCGTAAGGCTCCAGGATTTGACGCCGATAATTGGCCGAACATGGCATCGCCGGAGTTTGCCCTAGCCATCGATAAGCACTACGCAGACCGAGAAGGTGGAGTGAACGTAAAAGTCGGTCCTATTGACGTCGACGTCAATGTTGATCGTGAACCACAACGTACCAATGCGAACCAGGCAAACTCGATGGTTGTCCACCGCGCTGATGAATTAATCGGTATGGCCGTGGTCAACAAGGCCAATGAGAAGTTGGGTTCGATCAACGATCTCATGGTCGACATGTCCTCAGGCGACATCCGCTATGCCGCTCTTTCCGTTGGTGGTCTTGCTGGGATTGGCGATACGCTGCATGCCGTGGCATGGAAGAACTTCCGCCTAAAACACAATGCCCAGGAAGACTCGAATCAGTTGGTGCTCAACGCCAACCCAAAGACGCTTGAGAAAGCCAAAGGTTTCGATCAGAACAATTGGCCACAACGGGCCAACCCAAACTTCGATGGCCAGGCGAACCGAGTTGATGACCGCCGCCCGGTCGACGACAGTCGTCCGGCTATCGATGCTGACATTGAAGCACTAGGTGTAGACATCAACGTCAATGATGATGTGCCTGGGAGCGTTATCGACGCCGAAGTAGGTGTTGAATAATTCAGGAAGACAACCGTTCAGCGGAGGAACGATTCGCATGGACGTAATAAGTAACCACACCTGAGATGGATTTGCGAAGTGGTTGTTGGGCCAACGCCTTGGGGGAGACGTTCTTTGAATGCTTTCCCTCAAGGCTTGGCTTTTTTAGTGGGCTCATCTTTTTAGGTAAAGGAACCAGTCATGAATTGGGATACCATTGAAGGAAACTGGAAACAGTTTAGCGGTAAGGTGCGTGAGAAGTGGGGCAAATTAACGGATGACGATTTAGAAGTAATCGCCGGAAAACGCGATCGCCTGAGCGGCAAGATCCAAGAACGTTACGGCATTGCAAAAGAAGAAGCTGAGCGTCAGATCGACGAGTATCAACGCGCTACGTAGCTTTGTCTGTTGATTGAACCTTGGGGGCAACCCCGATGGAAGCCCGGAGTCATGGGCCATGGTTCTGGGCTTTTGTCGTTAAAGTCCTCGCGACTTGCCCTGAAGATAGAATCCTTGGTAAATAATGGGCTGTTAAGCCCCCTTATAGGCAATGCTAAAGATTCTCTATCACTTTTAGATTGACCCCACTTTTGTTTTTTTCTTACACTCAATGGTTCCTTCCTGTCTCCCTCCTTCGGGGACGTATGCCTTCACACCTCTGTTGATGGGAAAGCGAACCTATGCGGCTGCCACCTCACGGTTTCCGGATGCGCATCGCGAGTATTACCCTGCTTCTGCTGACGCCGGTCGTGCTGTGCGCGGCCGACTCGCTCGATACCAAGCCGCTACCGGGCATCTTGCTGGATAACACCGCCGCCCAGTTGATGGGACCATGGCAGACTTCAGTACACAGCAAGCCTTACATCGGCGAAGGCTACGTCCACAGTGGCGTTCCTGGTCAAGAGGAAGCGACCATCGGCAAGACGATCACCTTTCGCCAGAAGCTGCCTACCGATGGCAAGTATGGCGTTTACTTGGCATACAACGCCAATGGCAATCGAGCCGCTGCCGCTCCCGTTGAGATTCAACATGCGGATGGGGATGCCAAGCTGAGGGTGAACCAGCGAGAAACTCCCAAGGGCCCTGCCCTATTCCACTCGCTGGGTGAATTCAATTTCAACACCGACAAAGAGGCGGTCGTTGCGATCTCGGACAAAGACGCCCAGGGAATCGTGATTGTTGATGCCGTCCTTTTCGTGCCGGCCAGTGAGATTGCCAAACTCGACGCCGTGGGGAAGAAGCTTACTGCGAAGACGCCGGAAGCCAAGCCAGAGAAAAAGGAAAAGCCCAAGCCGGAAGTCGCTCCGGCATTCGTACGAGTAAAGAATAACGATGCCCGATTGCTGACGTCGGATGAACTCGACCAGTTGATTAATCGCGAGGCCCACCTGACCGAAACGACCGACATCGTCGATGACGAGACATTTCTACGGCGCGTCACGATTGATGTGATCGGCCGGATTCCGACCGAGCAGGAACGGGCCGACTTCCTCGCCGACACGAACCCTGCCAAGCGTTCGCTGCTGATCGATCGGCTGCTGGAAAGCCCCGAGTTCGGCACCAATTGGGGAACCTACTGGAGCGACGTCTTCAGTTATCGCATTCCCCAGCCAGAACTTACCTTTCTGGATTATCAGATCTTCCAGGATTGGATGGCCCAGCAAATGAACGAGGGCGTTGGTTGGGACGAGATTACCTATCGCATTTTGACGGCAACAGGGAAAGTGGGGGACAACCCTCCGGCTTTCTTCGTAGGTTTCCACCAGGCAAGTACTTCGCGACTAGCTGGCGAAACGACACGGGTTTTCCTCGGAACGCAGATCCAATGTGCCGAATGCCACGATCACCCGTTCGTCGATATCCCTCAAGAACGCTTTCACCAGATGGCTGCGTTCTTCGTTCGCACCAATGCCAAGTTGCCTTGGAATGACAGTGCTGAAATCGAAGTTGGCAGTAAGGACGCTGGCGAACATAAGATGCCAGATACCAACAAGACGATGATGCCCGCCGTCTTTGCTGGCGACCAGCTAGAGAAAGGTGTCAGCGACGTCAATCGCCGCGTTACCTTGGCCAACTGGGTTGTCAGCCCCGATAACGCACTGTTTGCCAAAGCCTATGTGAACCGCACCTGGGAGCGACTGATGGATCAGCCCTTCTGTGATCCGGTCGACGAGATCTCGGACGAGGCTGGCTTCCCCAGCTTGCCATCCGTTCATGATGCGGTGGCAGGCCACTTTGTCGCCAACGAGTACGATGCGAAGCCCTTGTTCCGGTTGATCCTCAATACCAAAGCGTATCAGCGCGAACTCGATTCATCGGACGAGGTCGTCGGGCAACTGGCATCGGCCGAACTTCGTAAGATGCGTGGGGATGTCGTCTTCAAGAATCTGGAAACGGCCATCGAGCTTCCCAATGTGAAGGGGGAGCAGATGAAGCCGACCGCTGAGATGCGATTCCCGCCTCCACCCAAGAGCACGAAGGATATCGTGAACGACGTGTTCGGCTACGATCCATCCCTCGGCAAGCAGTTCCGTCCGCAAACGATGCAGCAGGCCATGTTCCTGATGAACAACCGTCAGCTTCAAGATCAAGTCAATGCAGGCAAAGATCAACAGACGAAGCTGGCCAAGCTTCTCAAGGAAACGCCTGACGATCGCCAGGCAATTCAACGGCTATACATCAACGTGCTGGGCCGCGCCCCGGCGGACAAAGAGTTGGACATTGCCTACCAGTTTGTCCAAGAAGGAGCTTCGCGAGGCGAGGCTTTCGAAGATCTACTCTGGGCGCTCTTGAACACCGCGGAATTTACTACTCGCAAGTAAGTCCGCGTTAGTGCCCCTGCGTTTGTCCTTCCTTTGAGACCCGGCAGAATACGTTATTGAGGAACACGAGATGATTCGCCCTTTCTGGAATCTGGTAGCCGGACGAGATGGTGTCTCGCATCGCCGAGCGTTTCTCAAACAACTGATGACAGGGGCTGCTGCCGGCACGTTAACGCTGTCATGGCGCGATATGATGATCGCTCGTGCAAGCGAATTGCGTAAGACCGGCAAGAAGATGATCCTGCTGTGGATGGATGGGGGACCCAGCCAGTTCGAAACCTTCAATCCCAAGATCGGATCGCAATACCAGGGACCTGCGACATCGATACCGACTTCGCTTCCCGGGGTACACATTGCCGAGTACATGCCGGAAACGGCCAAGATGATGCACAAGATCGCTTTGATCCGCAGTATGAAGAGCAGCGAACGCGATCACTTCCGCGCCATCAAGCTGGTTCGCAGCGGATATCCGATCAATCCTTCGATTCAATATCCAACGTGGGGCAGCGTGGTCGCACGGGAACGTTTCGATCCAACCTACGACCTGCCAGCTTTCGTGCGAATTGGCAAGCCGCGAATAACCACGCGCGACATCAACAGTGGCGTGTTAGGGCCACGTTACGAGTCATTCAAAATCGATCAAGCCGGTACGCTGCCCGAGGACGTTTTGACGACGGTGCCTGAGCAGCGGTTGCGTCGTCGTTTGGATTTGTCGGCCCGCCTGGATGAGCAATTCGCAATGAGCGGCGGCGCCCAGCGTGTGGTTGAGAAGCAAGAGATTTACGAGCAAACTCAACGGTTCGTGCTAAGCCCTAAGCTTGAGGCGTTTCGCCTGGATAACGAACCGGAAAGCATTCGCGACGCCTATGGCCGCAACGAGTTCGGTCAGGCCTGTTTGCTGGCCCGGCGACTCGTGGAAACTGGTGTTAGCTTTATCGAGGTCTTCAGTACCGGTAACGTGAGCGATCAAGGATGGGATACGCATAAGAAAGGCTGGGACGAGAATCCCAAACTAGCCAACGGCGTCGATCAAGGTTACGCGATGCTTCTGCGCGACCTTGAGCAGCGCGGCATGTTGGAAGATACGTTGGTCGTCTGGATGGGCGAATTCGGGCGAACTCCCAAA
The DNA here is from genome assembly GCF_007748115.1 of Bremerella volcania. NCBI lineage: Bacteria > Pseudomonadati > Planctomycetota > Planctomycetia > Pirellulales > Pirellulaceae > Bremerella > Bremerella volcania. Next base: position 6,019,864 of record NZ_CP036289.1, on the reverse strand, counting down.
TTCAAACCGGACGGCGGTCGCGAGCACTACTCTGACGGTTGGATTACCTGCTTGTCTGGCGGCGGTGTTAAGATGGGGCAAGTGATCGGCGAGACCGATAAGGAAGGTGTCCACGTTACCGATCGTCCCGTCGAAGTGCAGGATCTTTTCCAGACCTTCTGTCATGTCTTGGGCATGAACCCACACGATGAATACGTCACCGATCAGGACCAGCCACTGGCGCTGGTTAAGGGTGGTGAAGTCATTCAGGAACTGTTCTAGAAGCCGGTAAACCCGTGCAGGCAGATCGTTTCCTGGTAGGATCTAAGATCGGTTCGCACCAGGCTGGCGGCTTCTTCCATGTTCCTAACGCCGTGACCACCGATCGGACTGATTGCATCGCTGCCCCCGGCAATTTTCGGCGAGATGAACGCGTAGACTTCATCGATTTGCCGGGCATCCCACAACATACCAAGCAGTTGGCTGCCTCCTTCAACGAGCAGATTGGTCATGCCTCGTAAGGCGAGCTGGCGAAGAAAATACTCCATTCGCTCGGCGTGGCCGCTCCCTTGGCAAACAATCAACTGGCAGCCTGCATGTGCCAGGCGGTCGAGGCGTTCTGAACGAGCCGATTCGGCAACTGCTACGATTACCGGTGCCTCTGAGATGGTCTCGATCAATCGGCTGGATGTTGAGAGTGTCGCCTGGCTATCGAAAACAATCCTTGCCGCCGTCCGCGGTCCAGGAGGGCGGGTCGTCAGTAAGGGATCGTCCAGCTTTACCGTTCCGCTGCCGACCATCACTCCATCGCAAAGTCCTCGGATGCGATGCACTTCCGCTCGTGCCGCTTCGCCACTGATCCACTTGCTGCTTCCACTGGCGGTGGCCAGCTTGCCGTCGAGCGTCATGGCCCACTTGGCGATCACCCAGGGCTTCCCCTGTTGATGAACTTTGGCAAACGGGGCATTCAGTCGAGCCGCCTCTTCACCGCAGGCTCCGACGCTCACTTGAATACCACTGCTGGCGAGAACCTGGATGCCACCTCCCTGTACTTTCGGGAAAGGGTCTTGCATGGCGATCACGACTCTGGCCGGTTTCACTTTCAGCAGAGCATCGGTGCACGGAGGCGTTTTGCCGTGATGGCAACAAGGCTCAAGCGTTACGTAGACGGTACACCCTTCAAGCGAAGCACTGCCTGCGTTGGCAATCGCGTTGACTTCGGCGTGTGGTTCGCCGAAGCATTCATGGAATCCCTCGCCAACGATCCGACCGTCTTTAACGATCACACATCCAACCATGGGGTTGGGTTCAACCAAGCCGCGACCCTGCTCGGCGAGATCTAACGCTCGCCGCATGAATCGCTGGTCGTCGTCGGCGATTGCCATGGTTTAGTCCATTCCTGGCAACCAGAGTCCCGACTTCTTCTCTTCGCCACCACCAGCGGCCGGTGGTGCGGACTGAGGCGGAGGTCCGGCAGGGGCACCGGGTGTCCAGAGGCCGCCCTCTGCTTGCGGTCCGCTTTGCGCGGGAGGAGGCCCCGCTGGCATGCCGCCAGCCATGCGACCGTCTGGCGTAATCAGGCCGAAACGTTGCAGTACCCCAAATAGTGCCTGGGCGGTTTGCGGTTCCTGGGCGTACTTTGACATCAGCGTTTGCATCAGCATTTGAGCTTCCTGCATTTCGCGACGTTCGAACCGCATCGAAAGCTCGGCGACCATCCAGAGGCCGGGGGATCGGCCCTGTTGGACGGCTTCTTCCTGAGCCTTCTTGAGGTTCGCGAGAGCCTGATCGCTATCGGTCGCGGTACGTGCCAGTTCGCCGTAAAGTTGCGATCGGTCGATCTGATCCTTGAGCGACTCTCGAACCAACAACTCATTGGCCAGGACTTCGACGGCCTTATTGAGCCCGCGGATCACGCTGCGGCCGTAGCCTTGAATCAAGTCCTGATCGGAAAGCTGAGCAGCCGGCAAGCGATGCAGCCGTGTGATGGGTAGGTTGAGCACATCGAGGTTCTCGGTCGATAGCGTCCCGGCGGCTGGCAGGCTCAGTTTTTCTCGCAGTTCGGCGAAATCAAACTTCCATTTTTCCTGCTGGCCGACCATTTCCAGGGTCAGTACTTCCGCTGCCAATGGCAAACGAAGTTCAGTATCCTTCGAGGCTTCCAGCGGAGTCTTGCCGCTGAGGGTTTGCAGGGGGAAGTTAACCCACTTTTCGAGAATGACCTCCCGACGCTTTTCGGTCATGAGCCGGTTGCGGACTTCGTTGGGCGTGTCATCGGGCAGACGCCACTGCCAGTTCATCAGGTCCTGCAGAGCGAAGATACGGCCTTGCACGTCTTCGCTAACCGTTGGATCGATTGTGTCGCCACAGATTTCTTTGAGCGTGCTGATCGCTTCGTCGAAGCTTGGCCCCTTGGCTGACGTGAACTCGATCCGTGCCGGTCGGTCGGTTTCCTTGCCGAATACCAGCAGTTCGCCCAGAACGCTCGAAACGTTTTCCAGGGTGAGATCGACGCCAGACTCCTTACGAGGTTTGTCCAATAGCAGGTAAGCGGCTCGTGGTGGCGGGGATTCTTCGGTACCAAGCTGCGAAAGATCGATGGGCAGGTGCTCGCACCGTTCGTCGACGCGTAGCTTTTCCAGCAGCGGTTCCATTTCGTGAATGGACATCGATGCGTTGACGACGTCGATCTGTTCTTCGTCCTGGTCGGTGAGTGCTTTGGCAAGTGCTTCCGCTTCAGTGGCGGTTTCAAAGTCGCTGCGCTGCTCGGCGACGGCATAGGTGTGCAGCGTCTTTGCGGCGACGTCATCCTGTCCGAGACTGAACTGCAAGGCCGCGATGTTTTCGAGAATGGCCGGGTTGCGAGGTGCACCGGCACGCAGCTCTTCAAATTGCTTGAGCCCCTTGCGCCATAGGCCTTGGGCCGCATCTTGCAAGGCTTTGTTGAACTCTTCATTGCGTGGGAAGTCGGCCGGGCATTCGGCGAGCGTCAGATCTTGTTTCAGGAAGATCGGAATCTCTGGCGAGTTATTCAGACGCATCAGCATCTGCATTGGCATGTTGTCGTCGTCGGGGGCCAGGTTCGACTGCAGCGTGAAGTGGCTGCGAGCCCCTAGCACTTTACCCGTCATCAACAGCATCTGGCCGACCGCCCCGAACGCATCGTAGAGCGATGGGTGCAGGCGTTCTTCCGTTTTTTCGAGTGCCGTTTGAAGCTCGTCGATCGCTTCGTCCCCTTTGCCCAACGAGGCTTCCAGCGTGGCCTTGAGCGCATGGGCTGCAGGATTGTTGGGGTGCTTTTCCAGGAATAGATTGACCGCTTCTTCGGCCTTATGTTCGTCGGAAAGCTGAAGGTTGAGGATGGCGTTGTAGAATAACGGCACCGAGTGATCGGGGTGCTTTTCCAGCATCTTGCGAACGAAGTCGAGACAGGCCACGCGCTGCTCGCCTTGCAGCATACGTTCGATCTTTTCGATATCGGCGACCATGTCCGGGCAATAGAACTTGATCTTCTTGTTGGTGCCGCACGGTGGATAGGCGTAAGCGTCGATAGTCATGCCGACTTCCGTTGGTGAGTTTTCGTGATGGTTCGCAATTGCGTATTCTTCAGCCGTTCAGTCAGGCGGAGATGTTTCCAGGGAAACTCGGATGGTAACAAATATATGTCCTGCTGACGAGAAGCTTCATGGCTTTCAGGGAATCCCGGATGCGGGAATTTACCCCCAAGTTTGCAGCCCCTAAGTTCCTTCGAGTAAAGTAGAATTTCACTTGACCGGTTCCCTGGATCAATTCCTCCTTTTTCTTCATCGCATCCACCGTACCCCCCAGCTTGTTTTATGCGAAGCCTGCTCATCCTGCTGTTCCTTTCCGTTCCGGTTCTGGCCGATTTTCCCGAGATTCATAACTCGGAACGGGATAAGGACGCCCAACCGATGCCGCCGAAAGAAGCGGCGGCCAGCTTTGAAGTGCCTGATGGTTTTAACGTTGAGGTTGTTTTCGCCGAGCCGGACGTGCAAAACCCGATTGCCATGACCTGGGATGCCCGAGGTCGGCTGTGGGTGGCGGAGAACTACACCTACGATCAACCCAGCATGCGGTTCGATCGCAGCATGCGTGATCGGGTTCTCTTTTTCGAAGATACTGACCGCGATGGCAAATTGGACAAGCGAAACGTCTTCGTCGATGACGTGCAGATGCTTACCAGCGTCGAGGTTGGGCTCGGCGGGGTGTGGCTGATGTGCCCTCCGCAAGTGCTGTTCATTCCGGATGCCGATCACGATGGCAAGCCGGATAGTCGTGCCAAGGTAGTGCTCGATGGTTTCACGGTGGCCAAGGATAACTATCACAACTTCGCCAACGGTTTGCGATTCGGTCCTGACGGTTGGCTGTACGGCCGCTGTGGTCACTCGTGTCCGGGGCTGATTGGCGTGCCTGGGACGCCTGACGAACTTCGACAGCCGATGGACGGCGGCATCTGGCGATACCATCCTCAAACCAAGCATGTGGAAGTACTGACCTGCGGCACAACCAATCCATGGGGGCACGACTGGGACGAGCATGGCGAGATGTTCTTCATCAACACGGTCAACGGTCACCTGTGGCATACGATTCCAGGGGCCCACTTCAAGCAGGCCTTCACGCTCGATAAGAACCCGCACGTCTACGAACTGATCGATCACCACGCCGATCATTGGCATTTCGACACGACCGGAAAATGGCAAGATTCGCGGGCCGGAGCCGCAAATGAGTTCGGTGGTGGCCATGCCCACGTCGGGATGATGATTTACCAGGGGACGAATTGGCCGGAGGCGTATCGAGGCAACCTGTTTACGGTCAACATGCACGGCATGCGGGTGAATCAGGAAATCCTGGAGCGCGAAGGGAGCGGTTACGTCGGCAAACATGGCAAGGACATCCTGATCAGCGGTGATCCTTTCTTTCGCGGAATGGAACTGAGTACCGGGCCAGACGGTAGCGTCTACATGATTGACTGGAGCGACACCGGCGAATGCCACGATCACACCGGCGTGCATCGTACGAGCGGACGCATCTATCGCATTTCGTACGATGGCGCCAACAAGGTACCCAGGCCGCCAACGGGTGATTCTTACTTCTTGAATCCCATGGTGCAGCAACTGGATAACAACTGGACGCCACGAATGGCTCGTCTCGTTTTGCAAGAGAAGTATCTTGCTGGCGAAGACATGGGGCCACTGGTCGAGTTGCTGAAACCGATGGTGCTGGAATCGACGCCCGAGCAGGCACTCACGTCGCAGGAAAAGCATGACCGGAATCGATTGCGGTACTTGTGGACACTGCATGTGATTGGTGGCACGGACGAAGAGCTGCTTTTGAAACTGTTGGATGATAAGAACGAGTACATCCGTGTGTGGGCGATTCGCTTGCTGACCCAGCAGTGGCCGCTTGATGGAATCCTCGGCCCAGTGCCCTACGATGAAGCAGCTCAGAAGGTTGTCGCCGAGAATGCCCAGCAGAGATTGCCAAAGCTGACCGAGATGGCGAAGAACGATAAGTCCGGTCTGGTTCTGCTGACGTTGGCCTCAACGCTTCATCGCTTGCCGGTTTATGACCGCTGCCAAGTAGCAACGGAATTAGTGAAACATGCCCAGTACGCCGATGACCACAATCTTCCTTTGATGACATGGTACGGACTGATTCCTGTCGCAAATCAGCCTTCCAAACCCTTTCAGACTCAGGCCGGTACGGTGCAGGCAACCGTAGTGCGGGAACCTGGCATGAAACCGGACGGGCTGGTTGACGTAGCTATCGCTTCCACTTGGCCTACAACGACGAAACTGATCGCTCGTCGGTTGACGGAAAGTATTGATAAGGACCCCATTCCGATTAACAACCTGATTGTCGCGACCAGGGACTTTGATACTTCCAAAGCGAGCGACGTGCTTGCTGGAATGAGTGAAGCCCTGCGAGGTTGGTCGAAAGCGCCTAAGCCGAAAGATTGGGATGCCTTGGTGACTAGTTTCAAGAGTGCTGAGGACCCATCGATTCAGCAATACTTGCGGGAACTGGGCGCCTTGTTCGGCGATGGTCGGGCCCTTGATGAACTCCGCAAGCTGGCCATGAGTGGCGACACCGACATGCAGATTCGCCAGTCGGCGCTCGCTTCGCTGATTGAAGCGAAGCCAGATGATTTGCGTGAAATCTGCGAGAAACTGGTGTCGACTTCCAATTTGAATGTGGTGGCTGCCCGGGGGCTGGCCCTGTTCGACGATCCTGATGCCGCCAAGCTGCTGGTTGACAATTACCGCCGCTTTCGCGAGCCGCAGCGACCTGAAGTTCTCGCGATTCTGCTTTCACGACCGACATCGGCCAACGTGCTGTTGGATGCGATGGAGAAGAATCGTATTCGCAAATCGGACGTGACTGCCTTTCATGTTCGCCAGATGCGAAGCTTAGGAGACGAAGCCCTCTCGAAACGAGTCAACGAGGTGTGGGGCGAAGTGCGTGAGTCGAGTGAAGAGAAGCAGAAGGCGATGGCGTACTGGAAGGGGCGACTCACCGAGGAGACCCTTTCGCACGCCAATATGGGCCAAGGCCGCGTTGTGTTTGAAGGATTGTGTGCCAAGTGCCACCGTTTGTATGGCGAGGGAAGCAACATCGGACCAGACCTGACCGGTAGCAACCGCAGCAACCTCGATTACCTGCTGCAGAACATCATCGACCCTAGCGCGATCGTCAGTGCCGACTACCGGATGACGGTTTTGCAAATGGATGATGGGCGGGTGCTAAGTGGGATCATCGCCGAGCAAACCGATCGCACCCTGACGCTACAAACGCCGACCGATCGTGTAACGGTCGAAAAGGAAGGGATTGAAGCTCAGAAGAAAACGGCCCTCTCGCCGATGCCGGATCTTCAACTGGGGGCAGGGCCCAATCAGCCAGGCGGGCTGCTGACCGATGAGCAGTTTATCGATCTGATTTCGTACCTGAAAAACCCTGCTCAAGTACCGCTGCCGGCAGCAAACTAGTCGATCTCGAGTGGGCCACTATCCTGACACTGCTAGCACCCGTCAAACATCGCTTGCCGTGAGTTGACGGTTTCTCTAGTATCTGCCTGCCCCGCGATGCGCGCAGGGGGCTCTCCGTTTACCACCTACGATGAAAACGCTTCTGGCATGGATGCTCGAAGGATCGCCGCTGTACTGCTATTTGCGATGATGTTCGCAGGCGGCTGTCGTGCGCTATGGCATCCAGAAGAAGACGTTCCGCCGAGCGAATTGCCTTCCGCTCCCATCGCCGCGGATACCGTATCGCTGGAAATTGCCCGGTTATCGCTCAACAGCGTCGACCAGCAAGACCTCGGTGACATCTGGAAAGAGATCGATGAGCAAGCCATCCCTTTGGACAAACGCCGGGAGCTAGTTGCCAATGGTTTCCGCGTCGGGATCGTAGACTTCCACTTGCCGGCACCCCTGCGGAAGATTCTCAGTGAGAACGAAAGCAAGAAAGGGGCAAGCGGCGGGGACATGGTGCGAGTTACCGGTGACGAAAAGGTGGCCATCAATTATCGCCGGTTCCCGCGTGGCAAACGAAGCGAGTACGTCATGGTGCCAGCTCAGGAAGAGATATCGCTTCTGGAAACGGTCAACGGCTCGCTACGGGGCGAGACGTACTACAACGCCGAATGCAAATTCATTCTCAAGACGTTTCCCCAGAACGACGGCCGCGTGCAGATTGTCGTAACTCCCGAGATCCACCACGGCCAGCCGCGCCAACGAGTTGAAGCCGGACAAGGCATGTTCCGCTTTGAAACGCGGAAGGAAACGAAGGTGTTCGAGCAAGTCGAATTCATTGCCATGCTTGAGGCAGGACAGACGCTCGTCCTCAGTGGAACGAAGGATGTGAAAGGGGTGGGTAAGTCGTTCTTCGAGCGAGAAAACGGCGGTTCACCGCGTCGACAACTGCTGCTAATTCGCTTGGCTGGCTCACAATTCGACGATCTTTTTCAGCCTCAATCATCGGTCAAGGAAAATTTGCCCCTTAATGAGGACTCTACGGAAGGTCTGCTTCCCTCCCATTTTGACAGCGCCGAGTAGCCATCTACAGGGGATTGACCCCACGCCGCAAACTCTCTGATAATAACGACTTTGAATGAAATAGTCGGGCTGCCCTAGGGGGCTTTTGGAATCCTCACGCAGCCGTGTTAATGCTTTAACTCGGGAGATACCTCATGGCTTTGATTCCCCTACGGGTGCTACTGGATCACGCAGCCGAAAATTCTTATGGCGTGGCTGCCTTCAACGTCAACAACATGGAACAGATCCAGTCGATCATGGAAGCCGCCAAGGAAACGGATTCTCCAGTGATCGTCCAAGCTTCCCGTGGTGCTCGTAGCTATTCGCAAGACAACTACCTCCGCCACCTGATGCTGGCCGCTTCGGAACTCTATCCAGAGATCCCGATCGTCATGCACCAGGACCACGGCAACAGCCCTGAAACCTGCATGAGTGCCATCGAAAATGGCTTCACCTCGGTGATGATGGACGGTTCGCTGAAGGAAGACGGCAAGACCCCGGCCGACTACGATTACAACGTCTCGGTCACCAAAAAGGTGGTCGAAATGGCTCACGCTAAAAACGTAAGCGTCGAAGGCGAACTGGGCTGCTTGGGTTCGCTCGAAACGGGTACCGGTGAAGCCGAAGACGGCCACGGTGCTGAAGGCGAACTGAGCCACGATCAGCTGCTGACCGATCCGGAAGAAGCCGAACGATTCGTTGCCGAAACGGGCGTCGATGCGTTGGCGGTTGCCATCGGTACCAGCCATGGTGCTTACAAATTCACAAAGGCCCCAACCGGCGACGTGCTGGCCATGGATCGTATCGAAGAGATCCACAAGCGTCTGCCGAACTGCCATCTGGTGATGCACGGTAGCTCCAGCGTTCCGCAGGAACTGCAAGACATCATCAACAAGTACGGCGGTGCCATGAAGCAGACCTACGGCGTGCCGGTTGAAGAAATCCAACGCGGTATCAAGCACGGCGTTCGCAAGATCAACGTCGACACCGACAACCGCATGGCCATCACTGGTGCCATCCGCAAGGTGCTCGCCGAGAACCCAGCTGAATTCGATCCTCGCAAGTACTTGACCCCGGCTCGCGAAGCCATGAAGCAGGTTTGCATCGATCGCATGGTTGCGTTCGGCCAAGCCGGTCAGGCCTCGAAGATGCGTGAAGCCAGCTTGGTTTAATGCCAAGGTGACAAGCTAAATCACGAAAAGGGCTGTGCATCTCGCGCAGCCCTTTTTTGTTGTGTTTACGATCGCCAATCGCGCGAAAGTTTCTCCATCTAATGGCGTGACACCCCATGGCTGCTCCACCCCGCGTATTTCATGAACCCGCTCAACTTCGTGCCGAAATCCGACGAGTCCAGGCGGATGGTAAACGCGTCGGCCTGGTTCCGACGATGGGCGCTCTGCATCCAGGGCACTTAAGCCTCGTCGCCGAGTCTCAAAAGTCGTGCGATCTGACTGTCGTCACGATCTTCGTGAATCCCACCCAGTTTGCCCCTGGCGAGGACTTCGCCAAGTATCCGCGGACGCTCGATGCCGACCTGGAATTGCTATCGGAATTCGCCCCCGTTTGGGCGCTGGTCCCGGAAGTCGACGCGATGTACCCGCCAGGCAGCACCACCGAGGTGAAAGCCCCCGAGATCGCCCTGCCACTGGAAGGGATATTCCGCCCAATCCATTTTGATGGGGTCGCGACGATCGTGCTGAAGCTCTTTCAGGTGGCGCCTGCCGACGCGGCCTTCTTCGGTCAGAAGGATTATCAGCAGGTTCGCGTCATAGAAGAGATGGTGCGCGATTTGATCGTGCCGATTGAGATCGTCCGCTGTCCGATCGTCCGCGAAGCGGACGGGCTGGCAATGAGTTCGCGAAACCGCTACCTGTCTCCCGAAGAACGTGAAATTGCGCTGAGCATTTCGCGAAGTTTACACGATGCGGTTCGGCAGATCGAATCAGGCGAGGTCAACGCCCGGTTGCTACGGGATGAAATTGAGCAGGCCCTCCGCGGTGCGGGAGTTGGTGAAATTGATTACGTTTCGGTTGCGTGCCCGCGTACACTTAAATCGGTGGAGACAATCGAGGGAGATGTCGTTATCCTGGTGGCTGCCAAAGTCGGAACCACTCGGTTAATCGATAATGTGCTGGTCTCTTTCCCGGTCTCCCAGTAGTTTCTCAAGCCCCCAGAATCCATCGTGCAGCGTACCCTGTTCCTCATTCCTGTTCCGGACGACCTGTTCGGCCTGCCGGTGGTGGGCATGGGGTGGTTGTTGATCTTGTGGGGGCTGATTGTCGCCGTATGGATCTTCCTGCTTTCCCGAAAGCCGACTTTCATGCAGGAACTGATGGGGCATCTGCCGCTGTTCGCAGTGGTCGCGGCAGCGATCGTCTACGTGCTACCGATGCTACGTGTCACAGAAGGAGATCAGATCGGATTTCCCGTGCGGGGATATGGCGTGCTCCTGGTGTTCGCGATTGTTTCCGCTGTGGGCTTGGCGGCCTATCGTGCGCAGCGTATGGGGCTGAATCCGGAGGTGATTTTGTCGCTGGCGATGGTGTTGATCATTTGCGGCGTGGTCGGAGCGCGTCTCTTTTTCGTGATTCAATACTGGGAGAACTTCTATCGTCCTGGTGATTGGCGGGCAACGGCTCAAGAGATATTCAAAGTCACCGAAGGGGGAATCGTGGTGTACGGTTCACTCATCGGGGCGGCTGTCGCCTTTGCTGTGTTCTGTTATCGAAAGCAAATTAACGCATTGGCCTTGGCCGACTTGATCGCACCGAGCTTAATGATCGGTATGTTTTTCGGCCGACTCGGCTGCTTCATGAACGGCTGTTGTTACGGTGGACTTTGTACGCTTCCTTTGGCCGTACAGTTTCCCCAAGGTATTCCACCACAATACACGCCACCCTATGTGCGGCATATGGAGAACGGGGCATTCTACGGGCTGCTGTTTGTCCAAAACGACGAGGGGCAGGTGATTGTCGCAAATGTCTTGCCAGACGCAGCGGCCAGCAAGACCGGCAAGTTTGATGTGGGCGACGTCGTGGAAAAGATCGACGGCTATCCGCTGCAGAGTGAAGAGTACAAGCCGCTAGATCTTTTGAAGAATCGTTTCCTGGCTTCGTGGATGAAAGAGGGGCCGCGTAAGGGAACGCTTGAGATCACGCTGGCTGGTAAAGGGGACGTGGCGCTCCACGTCGACGAGATGCCCAAGGCCTCGCTGCCGATTCATCCCACGCAAATCTACAGCAGCCTGAATGGGCTCATCCTTTGCTTATTGGTATTGGCTTACTATCCTTTCCGCAAGGCGGATGGGGAAGTGATTGCGTTGACCCTGGGACTCTACTCGATTGCCCGCTTTTTATTGGAAGTCATCCGAACCGACGAGTACGCCATTGGCGGGACAGGACTGACCATTTCCCAGAACGTGAGTGTGGTTATCCTGGTGCTGGCGATCGGCCTGTTTATTTTCGCTCGTATGCGAAAGCAACCACTTGCCTGGCCACGCGAAGCGGCGCCTAATGCAGGATCTTAAGCTCCTTCGGTTTTTTCCGGGGCGCTGAAGATCGACATCCAAGAACATGCTAAAAGGGTGCCCCAACCATGCCCATCCACATTTCTGCCCCAGCCGTGATCGAAGCCGCTGGGAACAAGCCCAAAGTGATCCAGGAGTTCGTCGGCCGCGTCAACTCGAAGACCGACGAGGTAAGCATTGCTCGGATGGTCAGCCCGAGCGGCTGGGTTGAGCCTGGGCAGACGCCACAGTTCGATGAATACACCGTCGTCCTCCATGGAGAGCTAACCGTCGAGTCGAAAGAAGGTGTCCAGGTGGTTTCGGCGGGTCAGGCAATAATTGTGAAAAAAGGGGAATGGGTCCGCTACAGTAGCCCTCATCCCGATGGTGCGGAATATATCGCCGCATGTCTACCGGCTTTTTCTCCCGAAACCGTTCATCGCGATCCCGAGTAAGATTACGGGCTACCTTATCCTCGAAATGACGTGCTGTTTCAGCTACGATAGAACTGTTCTTTCCCATTCTCCGGCGAGCGCAGACGCGCGGTAAAGAGTTGCTCTTCGGGGAATCTTCTGACATCCTTTGCTCCTCGACTCATACCACCCCGGCTACATCGTTCGTGTCTGACGACTCGCTCCTGATTCAGCGCATTCTCCAAGGCGATACGTCCGCCTACGAGGAGATTGTGCGCTGTTACCAGCAGCGATTGTTCAACACGATGGTAAATATTCTTGGCTCGAAGGAAGACGCCGAGGATGTCGTGCAGGAGTCGTTCGTTCAGGCCTATCTCAAGCTGGGTACGTTTCAGGGAAACAGTGCTTTTTACACTTGGCTGTATCGCATTTCGTTCAACATTGCGATCAGCCATCGTCGTCGACGAAAGAAGGTTCACTCGATCGATCAGGTACGCGAAGAAATCGGCAACGAACCGGTCGATCGCAACGAAGGGCCTGGTCACCGAATGGAGCAGCAGGAGAACATTCGTCAGGTTCACACGGCACTCGAAAAGCTCTCAGAGGAACATCGAGACGTCCTGGTGCTGCGTGAACTCGAAGGGATGGACTACGACCGCATTGCCGATGTGCTGGAACTGCCGGTGGGCACGGTGCGAAGCCGCTTACACCGCGCAAGGTTTCATCTGAAAGAATGTCTCGAAGTGATGATTGCGCAGTCGGAACGCGGCTTGCCTTAGGTGTCGCTCAATCGTCGCCCCCACTGGTTTCGTCCATGTCAAAGAGCCCAAGAAAAAATAGAGGGCTTAAGCCAAGACGTCCTGCCAGATCGCCTGACCCAAGCCCTCTCGGGTGGAGCAATTGCCACGGTTAGTCGATTTGAGCGGCGCTTGCTGCGGCAGACTCCGCTGGAGTAACCGGAAAGATCGTGTTGACGCTCGCGAAGAAGGCATAGATGCCGAACACGATCACGATCAGGCCAATCCCCAGCGGCTTCGCCAAAGGCCAACTGGTCATGTCGACGGCACCGGCATCTTTCTGCTCGTAGGGTGTTTCCCGCGGAGCAACTTGTGCCATCAGCAATTGGAAGCCGACCAGCAAGGCGAACATGAGCCCCAGAAAGTGAAAGTCGTAGAACGGCTGGTTCAGGTCAATGGCTGCATCTTTTGTCATCGGCTGAATGACAAAGTAGAAAATGGCGATTGCAACAAACCCGAAGATCAGAGCGGCATCGGCTGCGATCTTCGGGGCTCGCTTCGAGAGCATGCCGACGAGAACCACGGAAAAGATCGGGATAAAGTACAGCCCGTTCATTTTTTGGAGGTAGCCGAAGATGCTATCTTGTCCGGCGAGCAGCGGGGCAATCGTCATCGAGACAATAGCCAGGATCGTTCCGAAGATTTTCCCGGCGTGAATAACGCGTTCATCGGACGCGTTCGGATGCAGCATTTGTTTGTATACGCCCAGGCTGAAGAGGGTAGCCGTGCTATTGAGAGCCGAGTTAAACGAGCTAAGGATGGCGCCAACCATCACCGCAGCGAAGAAGCCGGCCAGCCACGTAGGCAACACGTCGCTGACCAGGGTACCGTAAGCCTTATCGTTGGCGATCGTTCCCCCGTAAAGGTGAAACGCAATTAAGCCGGGGATCACGAGAATCAGCGGAGCCAGGATCTTCAAGACTCCTGCCAGAAGAACCCCCTTTTGCCCTTCTTTCAGACTGCTTGCACCAAAGGTTCGCTGAATGATCTGCTGGTTCGTGCACCAGTAAAACAGATTCAAAAGCAAGACGCCGGTGAAGAGCGTGGATACGGGTACCGATGAGTCGGCGCCGCCGAGTGAGTTAAACTTCTCGGGGTTGGCCACGTACATTTCTTCGACGGCGGCAAAGATGCTCTCGCTGTTAATGGCGCTGAGCCCGAAAAACAGAATCATGAAGCCACCCACGAGTAGACCGAAGCCGTTGAGCGTATCAGAAACGGCAACCGTTCTCAGCCCACCAAAAATCGCGTAAAGCGAACCGATGATACCGATCATCCACACGGCACCCCACAGGATCGCGTAATCTGCCGTCCCCATGGCATCGGCGGGAGCATTCGCCGCAACATCGGCACGTTCGATACCAAGGATGCCTTTCACGTCGAGAATCCCCGTCAGGCCTGTCGCTCCGGTGTACAGAATGATTGGAAGCAAAATACCAGCATAGGCGACGATAAAAATAATGGACGTAATCGCCCGGGTTGAGTCGCCAAAACGCTCTTCTAGAAACTCTGGGACGGTCGCGATTCCGCTTTTCAGATAGCGGGGAAGAAAGTACAGGGCCATCACCACCAGGGATGCACCTGCCAGGACTTCCCAGGCCATCACGCAGATACCGTCCTTAAAGGCCGCCCCGTTCAGGCCGACCAATTGTTCGGTCGACAGGTTGGTCAGCATGAGAGAACCGGCAATGTATCCCCCAGTTAGCGTTCGGCCTGCAAGAAAATAACCTGCCGAAGATCCGTGGTCGTCCTTTCGTGTCAGCAACCAAGTAACGAAACCCACCAGTGCCGTGAAAAAGACGAACGAACCGAGGACGATAACCGTTTCAAGCATGGGGCTGCCTGTGATTAGTTGCGGGGGCATGAAGAGTGAGGAAACCGTTGAGGTTAACCGGTACGGGTCTCAACGCAATGAGAAAAGTGCAATAGGCGTTGAGAAATTTTGCGATATTCAGACTCGAGGTGCAATCCTGCGATGGACATCGGCAGCCAAGGCGATTCATCGCATTTACTCAAGCCATGGTGATTCAGCAGCGGCATGGCCGGGGAGTCGAGTGCAGAATTCTTTCTGTTTTATTCAATTAACCACATCGGATTTAGCCGATGGATTAACTAGAGACCCACTTTCGTCGATATTCGGCAAACCACAGAGAACGTGGATGCGTTCTGCCTAGAATAATCGTAGGCACAGAACTTTTTGCGAGAGGCGAATCATGTTTTTTATCGTTTCGATTCTGCAGCAGCAGCGGAAGCAGAAATAGCGATCAATCCGATCAGCTAATTTCCCTCAGTTAGTCCATCATCCGTCTTGAACTTTGGGAAGGATGTAGGGTTTTCTCCAAGTGGAACGAGGCGGAGTTCGCTAACAGCGAACTTTCCGATCAAGGGAAGTCCAACCATCTCTATCTCGACCTGATATTCTTTTGGGGCGTCGAGCGTGATCTCTCCCAGGCTTGTGGTCGCCAGCATCTGATCGTTATCGCTGAGTTGAATATCGTCTTCCAAATAGCGATTATTCCCGAAATACACGCGCATTCGGGCCTCCTGTGTGGGGCCTGTACAGATGGCATCCACTTCGACCTGGTAAGTTCCCGGGGCAGAAAGGTGAATTTGCCAGAGGACCCTTTGGTCGCGGCTTTTGAAGCCCGCGATTTGGTCCCATTCATTGAGATCGAGGCCTTCTCCCAACACTTTTGCGGTCAGTGGCGACAGGCGGACCGAACCATCTGAGTCTTGGTAGATTGCCGGGGGCAGAGATTGGGCGATAGGATCAGAAGAATCCTTATTTGTTTCAGGGGCAATGGACACGGATTTGACGGCGTTCGATTTGGGTGGAATTGTCGCTTGCGGGGAGCGGTTGCATCCAACGAAAAGGCCCAATATCAGCAAGGTCAGAGGGAAATTGAGAGTGGACAAGGTGTCAGTTTTCTTCCGTCGAGTAGGATTCGTGGTTAGAATGAAGTTGCGGTTGCTTTTCTTAATATGTCTCTGGAAAGACTGTGTGTGGCTTCGACACGTCCATCATACCGTTTGGATGATATTCTCGCTCTCAACGCCGAGATTATATCGTTATCGCGTGTTGAATTGCCGCTGGATCCTCATCTGGGACGAATGAGTAAGGATCTTACAGGGCGTCTTCGCCGATTGGGCGAAGACCTCTCGGAACGTCTTTCCGCAGGGCAATCGCTTGAAGACGCGATAGGGGAATTGGGGACTGGTTTTCCGCCCATGTATCGGGCCGTGGTTACGGCTGGGATTCGCAGCGGACGACTGACTTCAGCCCTGGAGGATATCGCTGCAACCGCTCGCCGCGTCCAGAAGATGAGAATCTCGTACCTCACGGCGTCGGTTTATCCGGCGATTTTGTTGATCCTCGCAGGCATCTTCGGGATGACCATCGGGATGGAACAACTGCGCATGATGCGTGAAATCTGTGTCGATTCCTTCATCCCGGAAACATCCTTGATTCTTAGGTCGATCGATTTTTTTGCCTCCTTGAAGCCACTATTCATCGCATTGATTCCCCTGGGTGGATTGATGCTGTTCTGCATCGCCTTGCTGCAAGTCTGGCCCTCATTCTTATTTCTGGGAGATGGCTTCGTGACCTGGCTGCTGCCTGGGGCGAAGAAAGCGGCTCGGAATTGTCAATGGGCAATGGTTTTCGATTTGATGGGATTGTTGATTCGTCATCGGTGCCCGCTTCCAGAGGCCGTGAGACTTGCGACGGAGGCGACCTGTAATCGTCGAATGACGGCGAGTGGTCGCCAATGGGCCGACCGCATTGAAATGGGAGACTTGAAAACAGCACCTCCCGAACTGAATCCACTAAGTCGTTGGCTTTTGGCAGCGCAATTAGAGCCGGATGCTTTAGCGGATAGCTTGGCCCTGACAGGCGAACGCTACTACGCCAAGGCTCGGCGACAGAGTCTATGGATTCAGAATCAGCTTCCCATTTATGCCACACTGGTGATCGGCGGTTTGGTCGTTGTTCTTTATGCGATGATGCTCTTCGTTCCCTGGATTGGAATTCTGCGTTTCGTACTGGCCCTTCCCGCTTAGCCTCGTTGTTCCCGCGTTTCGTTCATGCAGCCAACATTCGGTTCTTCGAATCATGATTCCAAAGTAGATCACCCACTGCTCGGCAGTGCGGAGACCGTGGAAGATTCGCAATCGGAGCATGAAGTTAAGCCGTCCACTATTTACCTCAATTCGGCCGAGTCGGCCGAACTTCTCCGCTGCATCGGCGAGTTGTCCAATTCGGGAATGCCGTTGGATGAAGGCTTGGAAGCATTCGCGGAGGAGGTCTCTCAGCGAAAGCTCAAACAGGCATTCCGACAGTTAGCCAAAGAGATTCGTGCCGGTGGGAATCCGCTGGTCGATCACGATCTCAGTTTCGTGCGACTCCCTAAGTACCACCAAAGCGTCTTAGTTGCCGGTATTCAGTCGCATCGACTCGGTGAGACGCTCTACGAGTTGCTGGAAGAAGAGAACTGGCGAAACGAGTATTGGCGCGATCTGTGGGCCGCGCTTTCGTACCCGTTTCTGTTAGCCACGGTTACGCTGCTGGTCGTCGACCTTTTGAACGTGTTCATCATGCCGATGATTCAGACGCAATTTCTTTCCATCTACGAAGACTTTGAACTTGATTTGTCGTTTGATCCAGAGATCTTTCGCGCTCCTACGATATCGTGGACCAGTTTCTTTTTGTTGGGGGGTGTCGGGATCTTCCTGATTCCCGCTTTTCTGACACCCGCACAGACTGCCTTATTGAGGCGTAGCGTGCCGTTAGTCGGAAAGATCTTCTGGTGGTACGAATCGCTCGACTTGATCATCAAACTGCGGTTATTGGTGGCTCAGAACATTCCTACCCCGACCTCCCTGCGTCTCTTGGAGGATGCGGTAGCCAGCCGTCGTTTCGCGGAATTAGCGCCCATTTGGGCCGAACAGATGGAGCAAGGCAAGCCACTGGGGGAAGTCTGGCAAGTTTCGCCGGATATTCCTTCCTCGATTCTCCCCTTGGTGCGTTGGGGAGAGTCTAACAATGCTCTTGCCGAGGCACTCGAGAGCGCGGAGCGGCTCTTAAAAGAGAGACTTGCGCTTCGGCGTGAATTAATTCGCAAGATTGGACCGCCGGTGATCACTATCCTTGTATTGGCGGCTTTGTTTTGGGCGGCTGTTCGTCTGGTCGTGTTGGTTTCTCCCTTGATTGACTTGATTCAAGCGTTGACCTGAGTTCATGGATCTTCTCTACCACTTGCAGAATCTCTGGATGGCCGTCCTATTGGGCATCGTGCTGCTCGTTCTGGCGAATCAGTGGGATAACACAACCCATGAAGAGTCCACTTTGCTGCGTCGTGCGCTCCGTCTGACGGCGTGGATGATCATCTGTATTGGGGGAGTAGGTTGGTGGATCGGCGTCTCGGGGTTTGTGGCTGTCGTTCTCATCCCTGTCGTTTCCTTCGTTCTCTTTGGTATCGGCATGCAGCGTTACCGCGTTATGGAAAACCGTAGCCTGGTTTCGATCGTGATTGCCGGTATGGAGAAAGGAATACCACCGGTTGCCAGCGCCGTCGCGTATCGGCAAGAGGCGACTGGGCTCCAGGAGCGGAAAGCGGATCGGTTTGCCAAGGCTCTCGGTGCTGGTATGTCGCTGGTGGATGCGGCTCGGGTTGCTCGCGTGTTTCTGCCAGCCGAGACGGTCATGATGCTCGAACTGGGACGCACGATGGGAAATGTCGACGCAATCAACAAGCATTCCAAGGAATTTGTTCGTGACGACACGACCAACTACGGCAATCTCGACTTATTCCTTGGCGGCCTGATTACGGTCGTCCTGGTTGGGTTTTTTCAGTTAGCATTGCTGACATTCACCGAGATCAAAATCAAGCCTGTGTTGGCGATGATCATCGATGATTTCGATTTGGGGGCCAGCGGTTTTCCTGCGTTGTGGGCCTGGAGTGAGTGGTCGGCGGACATAATTTTGTGGTGTTTATATTTCATCATACCCATTGCCTTTTTGCTATTCATACTAATGGTGATGGTGCAGTGTGGCGTTTTCAGCGAATTGCCTTGGGGGTTGCGTTGGGTTCACGGACCGCTGAACGAGTGTCGATTCTTAAACGTCCTGTCGGTAGTTGTTGCTGCTGACTTGCCAGTGCAAAGTGCATTGGAGGTTGCACGAGCCAGGTTTCCTGCCGGAAGAATCCGTAGAGCTGCTCGGCATGTCTGTCGACAGCAACAAGCCGGCGCCGATTGGATCGAGTCGCTCCGCAAAGAGGGGATATTGAATCGAGGTGAAGCGGCTTTGGCCAGTTCGGCTCAGGACGCCGGCAACCTGGCATGGGCCCTCAAAGAGATTTCGATTGGTAAGCGTCGTCGACATTTGCAACGCATGGCGCCGGCAATGAAAATAGCGTTACCAATTCTCGTCTTGTTGGCCGCCCTGCCGGTACTATTCGCTGCGATTGGGATTTTTCTTCCCATTATAAACCTGGTGACTAACTTGTCACTTTATTCGCCGGTGAACTAATCATGCCCCGAAACGTCAATAAACTTGGAATCTCCGTGATCGAGTGCGTCGTCGCACTTTCGGTCTTGGCTGCCATGTTGTCGGTGGTGTTGTCCATTCAAGTGGTTCAGTCGGCTCGGATTGGGCTTGCCAAACAAAAGCTGGTAGCCGAGCAAACGTTGAGCAATCTTGCCCAGCGCGTCGTTGCGGCCGATCAGGACGAAGTCACCGAAGAGACGATCGTTGGCTGGGCTCGACGGTTGGAGCAGCAGCAAGGACTGCCTCAAGGTACGATTCAAGTCGAACTCAATGCGATCTCGAAGCCAACTACCGGAAAGCAGATTGTCCTCAAGTGGAAACCGAAGTCTTCGCACTTGCCTCAGTACTCGCTGGTCACCTGGCGATTCGAGCAGACGCCCGAGGAAGCCGCGGAGGAGCAGTCATGAGATCGCGACGCCCCAAAGGGACCAGCCTGATCGAAACGCTGGTGATCATTGTTATCGGAGGGATCATCGCCACTCTGGCGATTAAGCTCTTGCATCAAAGTCAGTTGAATGCTCGCCAGGCTCAGGATTGGCTTGATCTGCAAAGAGGAGTTACGCGATTGGAAACACAACTTCGTCGAGACCTGCGAGATGCCGCTGATGTTGAACTGCCCGATGAGCAAACGCTGGTCATCCAACTGTCAGACGCGTCGGTCTCATACGTGAGCAAGGACGGACTTGTCGAACGAACGCGAACCAATCAGCAGTCGGATCAGAGTCCAAGAGAGGGCTACCGGTTGCCTAAGTCGCGAGTGGTTGTTTCTCATGACGACCCAGGTCAAGTCCGCATGTTGATCGAAGCGAACCAGGGGATGCCATCTTCGGAAGAATATGTCATCGAGCAAACCATCGGGAGGCGACCGTGAAACAACAACAATCATGCAAGCCACGTGGATTTGTCAGTGTGTTCGTGTTAGTGGCCATGGTAGGGGCCGTGTTAATCGCTACCGCATCCTTGATGCAGGTCACTGCCCAGTCACGGCATGCGTCCAATGGCGTGAGTCAGCAGCAAGTCGACTTGCTGTTCGAGGCGGCGATTGAACTAGCAAAGTCGCGTTTAGCATCTCAACCGAAATATGACGGTGAATCGTGGCAGATTGAAAAAAAGGACAGCGGCCTGCGTAAGGCGGCCCAGGTCATCGTCAAGATCGAATCAAACACCGATCCGAACTTTCGCAATGTGGAAGTCGTCGTCGAGCTTGGCGACGACCCCGCAGCGACAATTCGCGATCGAAGAACATGGACCATTTCACTCCCTATGTCGGAGCAAAGTTAATGAACGCGAGAACTTTCCGCGGATTTACGCTGGTCGAATTGCTAGTTGTTATTGCCATCATTGGGGTATTGATTGCCCTATTGCTTCCCGCCGTGCAACAGGCACGCGAGGCCGCGCGTCGGATGCAATGCATGAATCATCTTGCTCAGTTGGTGTTGGCTCTGCACAACTACGAGTCCGCCAATCAGCACTTTCCGGCCGGCTCGATCAACGATACGAGCCCCATTCGGAATGTTCCGAAAGGGTACCATCACAACTGGATCTCGGCCACTCTCCCCTATCTCGGAGACATCACGACCTACGATCATATCGACTTCAGCAAAGGAGTTTATGACAAGGCACAAAACGGACCGAGAGCATTGAGCCTGGAGATGTTGGAATGCCCTTCGAGCCCAATCAATCGTGTGAACAATCGAGTCGGTTCGTCGCACTACGTAGGGATTCACAATCATTGTGAATTGCCAATCAGCGAATCAAATACCGGGGCCTTTATTTTGAACAAGCCCCTTTCGGCGGCGAACTTCCATGATGGTGTTGCCTTTACCCTTTTTCTTGCGGAAGCAGATATTACACCGACCAGCAATTTAGGTTGGCTAAGCGGTACAAGAGCAACACTGCGTAATACAGGGGCTGCTCCAAGGAGTGGTCCGGCGATTGGATTGCCCAATGTTTATACCGACCCAGCGTGGTTGAACACGCTCGAGATGCAACCGAGTGAGGCTTTCGACAACATTACTGCGATATCTGCTGGCGACAGCGGTGGCGAAGATGAGAAAGAGAAAGAAGGCGAGCAGGTTGCCGAGGCAGAGAACCTGAACGAAGCCGATTTCATGGACTTCGAAGGGAAAAATGTACCGCTCTTGCAAGCAAGAGTTTTCGGAGTGATTCCCAATGATCCGACCCTCTATGTCGGTGGCATTGGAAGCTACCATCCCGGCGGCGTCAACACAGCGATGGGGGATGGAAGCGTGCGTTTCATTTCGGAAACGATCGGACCGGTTCCGTATCACCAGATGGGGCATCGGTCTGATGGCCAATTGCGAGTCAGCGAGTATTAGACGGACGTCGCCATGCTAAAAGGCCAATCCTTTCCCCTGATCTTTTTGATGTTGCTGGTCGCGTTCTCGGCGATTCTGGCTCGTATTGCTATGCCGATCGTGCAATCGTTTCAAACGCACGATATTTATGGCTCGGCGGTTGCGACGGAACAGTGGATTACCTGGAGCGCGGCGATGGTGCTGACTGGTGCCGTGGTTGGTTTCTCGATTGGATGGGTACGAGAATATTTTTGGCCTGGGGCAATCGTCGGCTTCATACTCGGAAGCGTTATTGGTGCGGTTTGCACGCCGTTTCTGGCAGTTCCCGCGGCGCTCACTGCTTTATGTGACTTGGCCTGGATCTTTATCTCGTTGATTTTGTTGACGTTCGGGACCATACTGATCGAACGCCGCTGCAGAAGCCCACAAGACGGCGAACGATACGTAAAAGCACTCAAGGAGAATCCCGAGCAATCGTGATCGAAGCTTGCCGGGGATACAGATCGTGATTTACTCAATCAGGGGCATAGGATGGTCAGCAATATCAGTCGCGTTCTCTTGGTCGAAGACAATCCGGCCCATGCGAAACTGATGATGAGGACTCTCAGGGAGTTTGGCGAGTCGCTGGACATCGATCACGTCACCGATGGCGAAGCCGCTCTTGCCTATCTTTTCCGAATCAATGAATTTCAGCATAAGAATAAGCTGCCGCACTTAGTGTTGCTTGATTTGCGAATCCCCAAGTTCGATGGCCTGACGGTGCTTGGCCGAATTAAGCAAGACCCAGTGCTCAAGCAGATCCCGGTTGTCATTCTTACGACGTCGGACGCCGATTCTGACATCCGAGGAGCTTCGGATAGGTTTGCTAACAGCTATCTGGTAAAACCAATTGAATACGTGCAATTTGTCAACTTGATGCGCTCTGTTGGGGCCTATTGGACAAAGTTGAATCAGACACCTTCTCCTTGAAGGTGATTTCAACTTCCATCCCCTTCGACGAAATCGTCAGGCATTGCTCATCCCCGTTTTTTCTACGGAACAGTCATGGCAGGTAAGTTGCGTTTGTTGATTGTTGAAGACGATCCCGCACACGCGAGACTTATCATGCGTGGGTTTCGTTCAGAAATAGACGACTTTGAACTTTCGACGCACTTTTCGCTCAAGGACGCACGCGACACCATTGAGCAATCTGTTCCTGATCTTGTGATTGTGGACCTCTCGTTGCCTGATGGTTTAGGAGCCGATCTGATTGAGCCGCAAGGGAAAGCGGCGCGATATCCGGTCATGATCATCACGAGTCAGGGAGACGAGCAGACGGCCGTTGACGTATTAAAACGGGGGGCGATCGACTATGTCGTCAAGTCCGAAGCTGGCTTCGCGGAACTGCCACGGCTGGCCAAACGGTCGATTCGGGAGTGGCGACTGCAACGCGAGAAGATGGAAGCCGAAGAAGCGCTGCGCAATAGCGAGCAGCGTTATCGAGCGCTGATCGATCACTCTCCGACGTCCATCGTAGTTGCCTGTGAAGGAAGAATAGTCCTCGCCAATGGAATGGCTCAAAAATGTTTGCGGGCAAGTTCCACCAGCGAAGTGGTAGGAAAGCCGATCGAAACGTTCGATATTCCTGATATTGCGGCCCTGGCCTATGCCGATGGAAGAGATGCTGATACGCGTTCGCCAACTCAATTGAACGAATACGTCCTGCGTCGAGTTGACGGGACTCTACTCGATGTCGAGTTGATGACGACCTCAGTTGACTACTACGGTCAGAATGCCACGCAGTACGTGTTCCAAGACATCACGCTGCGTAAAGCAGCCGAAACGGAAATGCGTATTCGCGATCGCGCCATTGCTTCGGCGGGAGATGGCATTTTCATTGTTCAACTTTCGAAGGGTGAGATCAAAGTTGTCGACTGCAACCAGGCATTTCTCGAGATCGTCGGCTGCAGTCGCGAACTGGTAGGGCAAATCGGGCTGAAAGTGATTCGGTGCGATTCGCGATACGATGCCCGCTTGCGCTTGATTGTCGCCGGGATTCATTCCCGGCAGTCTGCGCGAGATACGATCCGGATCCATGCTGAAAACGACGAGTTTCGCTGGGTTGAAATCTCGATCTCTCCGGTGCAAGTCTCAGACAGCCAGAACTCGCATGTCGTTGGCGTCGTGCATGACATCACGGAAAAGGTGAATGCCGAGGAAGAAATCCGACGACATAATGCGGAACTAGCTCATTTTCTGCGACTGACGGCGATGGGGGAGTTAGTCGCCGGGCTCGCTCATGAGGTGAATCAACCGCTGTACGCAATATCGAACTATGCCGGGACTTGCGAGAACCTTCTCAAGTCGCCGGATGGGATTGATAAGCCGAGTCTGCAGCAGTGCGTTTCTCGAATTGGCCAGCAAGCCCGGCGTGCTGCCGAAATCATTCGCCGTCTTCGAAATTTCGTGAGTCGCACGGCCCCTAAGGCAGAGTCTGTCGAGATAAATGATTTGCTTGGCGATTCCATTGCACTCCTGACGCCGCTTCTGGAAGAACAGGCAATCGAGATTTCTCTGGAGATAGATCCTTCGACGCCCAGTGTATTTGTCGATAGAATTCAGATAGAGCAGGTTCTGATTAATTTGATTACTAATGCGATTGATGCGATTGACGACACCAACGCTGAACGTATCATCGAGATCAAGACATGCCTTGTTGAGACTAAGAATGAGCCAATGGTTCAGGTTTCCGTGCGCGATTATGGTGTAGGCCTCCCTCCAGGCTTCGATGTGTTCGAGGCTTTTCAATCGACCAAGGAAAAGGGAATGGGGATGGGCTTATCCATTAGCCGCACAATTGTCGAGTCGCATGGGGGCAAGATTTGGGTTGAATCGGGCTCCGCACGCGGTACGATCTTTTTCTTCACGCTTCCAACTTCCCTCCAACAGGTAACTGGTTATGCCGACGAATCCGACCGTGTTTGTCATTGACGACGACCCAGCGGCACGTGAATCGATAGGGATGCTCATTCGTTCCCTCGGCCTTCAAGTCGAAACGTTCGCGTCCGCCGAACAGTACTTGCAAGCGTTTGATGCCAGCCGCCCTGGTTGCGTCGTGACCGATATGAGAATGTTGGGACTCAGTGGCTTAGAGCTACAGGAACAATTGGTCGAGATGGGAGAACGGATTCCCGTGATTCTGATTTCGGCTCATGCCAACATGCAGATTGCCGTGAAGGCGATGCGGAATGGTGCGATCACCTTTCTGGAAAAGCCTTGCCAGCAGCAGGAAATCATCGACGCAGTAAACGAAGCGATCGCCTTGGATGCCCGCTGGCGACAGGAATCGAGAGAGTCGACCGAAGCCAAGGAAAACTATGAGAAGCTGAATGCCGGTGAACGTGACGTCATGAAACTGATGATGGTCGGCAAGGCAAACAAAGTGATTGCCAATCGGCTGGACGTTAGCCTCCGAACGGTCGAGGCTCGTCGGCACAACGTCTTCAAGAAAATGAACGTCGATAACATTCCCGACTTGAC
This sequence comes from Bremerella volcania, assembly GCF_007748115.1. Lineage (NCBI taxonomy): Bacteria > Pseudomonadati > Planctomycetota > Planctomycetia > Pirellulales > Pirellulaceae > Bremerella > Bremerella volcania. The sequence continues at coordinate 5,994,732 of NZ_CP036289.1, read as the reverse complement.
CAGGCTGGCGATGAAGATTGACGAACTTCGCGCTGAGATTGAATCGAATAGCGACTCTGGCGACGACACGGAAGAAGAATAAATCATTCGCAGCCCAACTTCAGTCTCTTGGCTGGCCCAGCACCAACGCTCCGACACTCAATGTGATAATGATCGGCAGGAGCGTCATGGGGTAAAGCGGTGGTTTGGGTTCCTGGTAGAGATAGTCTTTCGCCACGAGCCAACTCTCGGCTCGCAGCCATCCCTCGTCGGTTTTCCGCCAGACGATGGTAACTTCCTTCTGGGCCGCTGGGCCAGACGTTGGCAATACCATGGATGTGGCGATCCAAATTGCCCCGAGCACGAGAAAAGACCAGAGAAGCACGCGAATCACGGGAAGTTCGTTTCTGCAAAATCATGAGAAGGAGAATGCTGTCCTTAGCCTGTTTTGCAGGGAATGTGCCATCACCGTTTGAAGAGTCTTTGGAAGTTGCTAATTCCTTTTTACAAAAGAGGTTATGGCATGAGGTGAGGTGCCGATATGGATCATTCTTGAGGCGTTTTGGCCTCATCCAGTCTCGATGTGATGTTGCGTTATGGAAACGCGATGCGTGAGCGAGACTGGCGGATTTCCGTGAAAGCTCAATCTTCGCGAATCGAAAGTTGCCCCAAGGTGTGCCGTGACCTATTTATTTCACGTGCGGTCTGCATTCAGAACAGGGCGACCGGGGGAACTTTTCGCTTCCAGAATTGACGGGATGAGAATCACGATGACGCAAAATACTTCTCTGAAAGACCTGCTGGCCGGAGCTCAATTGCCAGCTTTGCCGCAAAGTGCCATTCGCTTGTTGGAGCTCGCTCAGGATCCCGAAAACGGCCCCGCCGAATTTGCGGTACCAATCGAGGCAGATCCCGGGCTGACCGGACAGGTATTGCGATTCGTCAATTCGTCCTATTTCGGCTTCTCGCGAGAGATTTCCAACGTCAAACTCGCCATTACGCTCGTTGGAATTCGTACGATCAAGAATTTCGCACTCTGGAGTGCCGTGTTCAGCTTAATGCCCAACCCAAAGAGTGGGCCGTTTGACCTCAAGAGCCTGTGGCAAGATTCTCTGCGCCGCGGTTTGTTTGCCCGGGCTGTTGGCAAGCATCTGGGATTGAAAGATGCCGAGGATCTTTTTGCTGCCGCACTGCTACAAGACATGGCCGTTCCGCTGCTGGCGAAAGAACTCGGCGACAAGTACCGTACGCTGATTGAAGGCCGCAGCGAAGGTCAAGCACGTATTTCTGACCTGGAACGTGAAACCTTCGGATGGACCCATGCCGAAGCTGGCGGCGTGATCGCTCGTGGTTGGAGCTTGCCGGAAGCATTTGCGGAACTGATTGAATCGCACCTGGACTTGGAAGATTACCTGGCCGCTCCCGAAAAAGACCCAGGCCGTGTTGCTGTTGCCCTCTCGGCATTGTTGCCGGCGACTGCCGATGAGTCGTGGAAAGAACTGGAACGCTTCCAGTCGGCCTACGGTAAAGTCATGAAGGGCGGCCCATCGATCGCGGAGACCCTGGAAAAGGTCGATGCTGATTACGAAGAGTTCGCTCCGGTTCTTAAGCTGGCCAACCCGTCGGTCACGCTTGTCGAACTATATAATCAAAGCCTGCAGAAGTCGGCCACCTAAGCAGCGCACAAATTCTTCGCCGCATCACTCGTGGTCCCCTAGCGAGGAAGCTCAGAAGATAGGGCAAGAACTAAAAAAAGCCGCTCCCAAAGGAACGGCTTTTTTCTGTTTGGCATAACAGGTCGTGAACGTTTTGCCTTACCAGACGAACTCGCCGCCGAGGTAAGCACCATGAAGGATCACGTCGCTTGAAGCTTGCACGTCGTTGATAACGGCGAAGTCTTCAAAGTTTTGCGGGATCTGGTCGGCTGCCAGGCCAACACCGCTGACGGCGAGGGCTCGGTAACCACCGGTGAACGTAAGGCAGTTGAACACTTTGTAGTCGACGCCCAGGTCAAATTCACCCAGGAAGGTGACGCGACCTCGCGAGCTGCTCAGGTTGAACTCCTGGCCGTTGTTGGGGCTGAGGACATTGTTGACAACGGCGTACCCATTGGAACCGTATAGTTCGGAATCTTGCGTAACAATGTTTCCATAGATACCGAGCTTGGTAGCCAGGTGAACGTTCCAGCAACCGTGCGTCATGTTGGTGATAAAGCCGATCTGTGGACCGATCAGGTTGTTCGAGACGTCGATATCGTAGTTCACTTCGTCGACCTGGCCGGTGTAGCTGTAGTCGACCGTGTCAGCTGAGAAGGACAACGATTCAGCGAATCGGAAGTAGCGAACACCCCCCAGGACGCCAACCGAGAAGCTGTTGCAGCCCGAGTTGCAAGAGAACATGGTTGGATCTTGGAACAGGTTCAATTCAATGTTATAGAAATCCGATGTACGGCGAAGTCGGTGATTCAAGGCGTTGTTGTAGTAGTTTTCGATATTCGACAAACCACCGCCACTGTCGTAAGAAAGACCTTGGAACGCGTCTTCCAGGACGGTATTCAAGTTGCCGGTAACTTGCGTGTCGTTCACTTGGAACTCGGTAGTATCACGAATTGCCCAGAATACACCTTCCCAAGCCCAAGTGCCGCAACCGGTGTATTTGCCCAGGCGAACTTCGTAACCGCCTGCCCAATCCATTCCGGCGTCGTGCGTGCCCATGACCTGACGACCGTAGTCTGCGTCGTCGTAGCTCAACCAAACCTCTTTCTCGAGGTCACGGTTCATGATCAAAGCGCCGCCGTAGGCGAACCAACGGCTGCAAGGCATGCAGCAATCGGCGTAAACGTCGCTACCGTAGCACGCGCCCGAGTCGCAGTTGCCCGAGGAAAGGACCGATTGCTCGATTCCGGGCATCGCGGGTGGCCCCAGGTCTTCTTGCTTACCTTCGAGGGCGTCCATGTAAGCCTTGTCTCCCTGGATAGGTTCGAGACTGGCTTCGGGTTTGTAGCTCACATTCGAGGTTGGTTGCGACCACAACTTGGCGGGCGCACTCGGCTCGGCATAGTAGGTCGCCCCAGGGCGATATGCCGATGATTGATTGATGTCGCCAGGGGACTGGGCGAACAAAGCGCTGGCGCTTAGCAATCCAGCCAAGGCACCAGGTACTGAAAGAAACGTCTTCATGACAAAATGCTCCACGACTTTGCTTTGGACCCGTCGAGGTGACGAACCTCAAAGCTGCCAAACAATGCGGAGTTTCTGGATTCCGTTCCACACTCTGGCTTCCTGCGTCGCGCGGCTACCGTGCCGCACGTGGCCACAACCGTGTGACCATTAGCATTCATCGACAGCTGCTAGCGGCATTGATAGCAAGTTTTCTAGAGCAAAATAACTTTTCAGCAGGTGGGTCGTTGTAGAACCGTACTAATCGCTAGCACTAGACCGCTAGCCATGTTCAACCGAGCGATGGAGCTGCTAAACTGCCCGAAGATAGGGAAGAGAACTCTGAATGTTAAGAAATACGCTTCGAAATGATGTTTGTCAAAAAAATGGGATGAAAAAAAGTAGTCTGATTTCGAGGACCTTGCTGGCAAGGTGCCTTCGCAAATCGCTATTGGGTAAACGATTACCATGTAGTTACTATGCGTCGGGTTGTTAGCTATCGCGTAAGTTAACGACACAATGACCACTTCCAGCCAAGTTCAGGGGAACGGATGCGTCTGACATTGCGAACGCTGCTGGCTCATGAACACGGATTGTTGAATGAGCAGCAAGCGGAACTCATCTCTCAGAAGATCGAACAAAGCCCATTTGTGGCTCAGCTGCTTCGTCATTTGAAAGACCGAGCGGTACGGCGCGAGATTGTTCCGCTGGCGATTGAGGCACGCGGAGCGGTTTGCTTGGAAAAGGTCGCGAGGTATCTCGACTATACGTTACCGGCCGAAGAAGTGGTCAAGCTGGAAAACGAGTGCTTCGCGTCGGATCGCCTCTTGGCGGAAGTTGCGTCGTGCCATGAGATCATTTCCCAATGGCTCTCGACGCCGACTCCAATCGAGCCAACCTTGCGTCAGCGCCTGTATGCGATCCTGCCAGGTTCCATTGGGGCGATCTCCGCGACGAGTGACGAACTCGCAATTGATCTTCCCGCGTTGGCTTATCAATCTGCGCCACCAAGCACGCCGTCGGTCGAGCGAGAGGTTCCCGTTCAGACCAAGTCCGAAGAGTCAGGCTGGATTGCAGGAGCGTTTCGCCTGTTCGCGTTAGCTGCCAGTGTCTTGATATTGGTGACCTACGTAGCGATGAATCGCGATAAGGTCGAGGCGATGATTGCCCAGCACTGGCAAGACAAATCGCGAGTCACTACCGCGTCCGATGAAACCTCGCCGACTCCCAAAAAGCAGATCGTACCCGACACGCTGGTTTCCCAGTCCAATTCGATGACGCCAATCGAAATGGCATCACCCCGTGAAGCGGTCCCTGCTCGACTCCCGGAAGTCGCCACAACGGCGTTCCATATGCCGATTCCTGTTGATCGAAATACGGCAAAGGCTCTTGCGTGGGATATCGAGGAAGCCAAGGGGAGTTTTTATCAAGAGTTCTTGGGTGAAACTTGGCAAACGGCAGGCTTGAAGCAACTCGGTGCCGGACGCGTTGTCGTGAGCACTGGCGGACAGCTTCGGATGGTTAGCGAAGGGCTTCGGTTTGAAGTGGGACAGCTTTCCGAGTTGTCATTAAGCGAGGACGGACTCGCGAAGTTGCGATATGGCACCCTGATCATCGATATGGAATCGGACCGGGAATTCATGATGGATGTTGCTGGTCAACAAGTGAAGATTGCAACTCTCAGCGACCCAGTCCGGCTGGCATTATCCACGAGGGCGGTCGTTTCTCGTGGGCTCGACTTTGCTGCCACTACTGCGAATCAGGAAGTGCATTTTGAAGGAATCTCCGGGAAAGTCGATTTGACGATTCCCGGATGTCGCGGCCCCATTCCGCTGGAGCATGGGCAAATGGTCATCTCCCATGTGAAGCACGGAGTTCGGGGTGGCGATACGAGCGTTCTCGATGAAATGCAGCATGAAGGTTCGGATTCGACGCTTGCCGAGACCGTTCAAGCCTCAAGCGAACCCATTCGCTTTCTTCACGATACGCTATCTTCGGAAGTTTCCCGTGAACGTCTCGCCGCAGCAATGACGCTCACCCAATTGGGGCTCACCGATGCCTGGTCAGAAATCTGGAGCCAGTTTCAGGGTCACCAAATTCCAGGCTCGTACTTGGTGGAACTCCGGAACTTATGGGCACAGGATTCCGCGTTGGTGGGAAACACGAAGCGTATGCTTTTGCAGCAGAATCCTGAGCATGGCCCCCTGATCTATCGGCTGATCTGTGGGTTTTCCGACGATCAGCTAACCGGTGAGACGCGTCTGCAACTGAAGTCACTGCTCGGGCATCCCGAGCCAGCTGTCCAGACTTGGGCCCGTTTTCAGCTTTCGCAGCGGCAAATACGATAGCCGAATGAGGAAAAATCATCGGGCAGGTAGCTCTTACGGCTATGCCATTCAAGCTTGATCTGCCGCCTCGTGGAACCTCATCGCAGGTAGCTACAAGCCGCCGTTGTGATCATATTAGCGGCGAACTCTCTTAAATTGCGTCGAACTATCGCCTTCTCGGGGGGATTGCTCGTGGCGAACGGATGATCGGGGAATGCCACTTAGCACTACTCGGTTTACGAAAAACGTCTAAAAATTGGACGGAAACGGGTAGTGGCTCCATTTGTCAGCCTGATCGCTTGCTTGTAAACTGGGTGGTTTCCGCTATAGCATCCATGATGAAACGGGGACTACCTCTCCGTAGTCGTGTCTGGTTAGCTAACCGATATGTCGAGCTTTAGCCCCATTAAGCCGGATCGTCCCGTCAGGAGATTTCATACGTGCAAGTCAACATTTCAACGCGCCATGGTCAATTGAGTCCTGCCTCACAAGAAACAATCACCGAGAAAGTTTCTAAGTTGAATCGGTTGTTCGAGCGTATCACTGCGGTGGAAGTTACGATCGATCTGGAACATACCGATAAACCAGAGGTTGAATTACGAGTCACGGCCGAGAAGACGGAAGACTTTGTGGCGACGGACAAAGCGGAAAGCCTCCTAGCGGCTTTAGATAGCACCATCCACAAGATGGAACAGCAGCTCCGTAAGCACAAAGAAAAGCTGAAGGCGCATCGTGGTAAGGGACAGCCCGCCACTGATGCCGAAACGAACTTCGAGGGATAGAACAGCGACCAAACTGGCGAAACTACGCTGGACATCTGGCACCGAGTCTTTGCAGCGACTTGTTACCGGCCCGGTCCACCATGAAAAGGAACCTAGCTAATGAAGTTTGCCGATTTTATCAGCGTTAAGGCAATCAAGCCGGAATTAGAGTCGAAGGACAAAGAGGCCGTCATCCGTGAATTGGCGGCAAGTCTCGTGGCGTCTGGCGACATCATGGAAGACAGCGCCGATAGCATTATCAAGGCCATCCTCAAACGCGAAGAGCTCGGCAGCACCGGTATTGGCCGTGGAATAGCCGTCCCTCACACGAAACACCCTAGCGTCGAGAAGCTGGTTGGCACGGTTGGTGTCAGCAGCGAAGGTGTCGACTTTAACAGCCTGGATGGCGAATCCGTGCACCTGTTCTTCCTGTTGGTTTCTCCTCCGGATCGTCCTGGTGACCACCTGCGAGCCCTGGAAAACATTTCGCGTCAGCTACGCGATGACATGTTCTGCAAGTTTTTGAAGCAGTCAAAGTCTGTTGAAGACATCAAGACACTGCTGGACGAAGCTGACAACAACCAGTTCGGCAGCTAAGAGTCGCATCAATCCTTGGCGGAGATGTCGAGTCGGCTTGAAGCGGGGTCATCGGGCTGAATTCATAGCGACATCCCATCATACGGGGCAATGTACGGATGGGCGATGAATCCATCATTCGAAAAGTAGTCGTACCAAACCGGCAGGGACTTCATGCGCGCCCAGCGAACATGTTCGTTAAGGTCGCGTTGCAGTATCAGTCTCAAGTCGAAATCACGCGTGATGGCTTGAAAGTGAGTGGCAAGAGCATTCTCGACGTGATGACTTTGGCCGCTGAACAAGGTACGGAGCTTACGATTATCGTCACCGGTCCTGACGCGGAAACGGCTGCGGATGCTCTGGTAGATGTTGTGAAACGCTTCATCGAAGAGGATGATGAAGAGAACGGGACGTGAGTCGGTGCGTCGTTCCCGGCGTTCTCTTGCCAACTAAAGCGAGTCGATCTTAATGCGAGTTTTCCAAGGGATTGCGGTCTCATCCGGCGTGGCCATAGCCAAGGCCATGGTGGTAGACGATCAGCAACCTAGGGTGACTCGTCGCTTTATTTCGCGAGCAAATGTCGACGCGGAACTGAAGCGACTGGCTAGTGCGATGGATCTGGTCGCCGAGCAAATTCAGACCAGCCAGGAAGAAGTTGCCACGGAACTGGGGGACCAATACGGTGCCATCTTCTCGGCCCACTTGCAGATGGTTCGGGATGAAAAGCTAAACGAATCCCTCATCGACTCGATTCGTTACCGTCATTACACGGCCGAATATGCCGTCTCGCAGTCATTTGCTCGCTATATCCAGTTCTTCGAACGCGTCCCCAACCCATTCTTACGTGAACGAGCAGGCGATTTCCGTGATATTGAACAGCGTTTGTTGAATGTGCTGTTTGGTGCGGACGCCAAGCGGAAGCTCGCTGCCAAGCAGCCATCGATCGTGATCGCTCACGATCTGACCCCCAGCGAGATGGCTAATTTGGACCGGGTGAACATTCGTGGGATAGTCACCGAGGTGGGTGGCCCCGGCAGCCACTCTGCGATTGTGGCAGAGGCCCTGGAGCTACCGGCGGTTGTTGGTGTCGGACCTCATCTACGCGAGATTCAGACCGATACAACGCTGATCATCGACGGGCATCAGGGACGTGTGATCGTCCAGCCGGACGAAGAAACGATCGCGCGGTACAAGCAAGAAGTTGAGCAGCAGCGTCAAACGAAGATCAAACTTCGAGGTCTGCGTGATCTGCCTGCGGTTACGACCGATGGCGAAACGATTACGCTGATGGCCAACATCGAATTTCCCCATGAAGCCGACGCATGTATCGAGCGTGGTGCCAGCGGCGTGGGGCTGTACCGGACAGAGTTTCTGTATCTCGGCCAAGACAGCGAGCCAACCGAGGAAGATCACTACCAGGTCTACTCCAAGGTCATTCGCGACATGCAGGGAAGCCCTATCGTTATTCGCACTTTGGATTTAGGTGCCGACAAGATTTTCGGCGATGATCATCCGCCCGAGCAGAATCCGTTTTTGGGTCTGCGTAGTATTCGGCTTTCCTTGCGGAATACGGACCAGTTTCGCCGACAACTGAGGGCGATCCTGCGGGCGAGCGTATTGGGGGATGTATCGGTGATGTTCCCCCTGGTGAGCACGCTTCATGAGTTGCGGCAGGCCAAGATGCTACTGTCTGACTTGATGGAAGATCTCGAGGAACAGTCGATTGCCTTCAACCGAGACCTCAAAGTCGGCATTATGGTTGAGGTCCCATCGAGCGTCGTCATGCTGGACAGATTCGCTCAGGAAATCGATTTCATTAGTATTGGAACCAATGATTTGGTCCAGTATACATTAGCGGTGGATCGCAATAATCCAGACGTGGCAACCCTTTACAACAGCTGCGATCCGGCCGTTCTGAGGCTCATCCAGATGGCGGTCGATTCAGCGAAAAAGGGAAACATTGAGGTCACTCTGTGCGGCCAAATGGGGGGGAATCCCGTTTACACCATGTTGCTAATTGGCATGGGTTTGCGTAGTTTGAGTGTTACACCGAGCGCGATTCCTGAAATCAAACAAATATGTCGCACCGTCTCCGCTCAGAAATGTCGTGAGTTGGCGACTCGGGTGCGAGACATGGACAACGCGTGGGAAATTAAACGGTTGCTACGAGAGAGCTTACGGCAATTGTTTCCCGACGATGCCTAAGTCGGTTGGGTGAAAGCACCCCCGGCTGCCTCAAAAAGAAGGTTCTGTTAATCAGGGCCAGATAGACAAATCACAAAAGAATATTTTTCCGGTGAATCGTAATTCGCCGGATTCCTTGACACAGGTTCAAGACAAGAACGCTTTTATCGAAACCAGGGCAACCGCGCCTGTCACAGGGACTTTTAAAAAGCCTGTCACGGGAGCGAGCCGATTCCAAGAGACCAGCGACAAACGAGTGACCCAAGCCAAGATGCTGAAAGTCAGTGAGAAGAGGACACGCCGAAAAAACCGCTAACCGCCTGAGCCAACCATCGCCACCACAGGGCGAAGAACAACGACAGCTCCCCAGCGAAGATGCGGAATATAGATTGTGCGAGATCCCTTTCACTGCAGTCACTTTGTGATAGATCGCCGTTTCTGGATCGTTGCCCCAACAAGGAATACACTGTTGGATAACCCGACCAGCCGCGTGAAAACACTTCAGGTTGCTCTCAAGCCACCGCAGTAGAAGATCCGGACCGGGCTCGATGTTGGTCGCAAGATATCGTCGAGACAACCTCAGTCAAAACCCGTCATTTCGAGAAAAAGCTTTCGCGGTCATGGACCCCATGCACCAAAGCGAGCTTTTCATGAAAAAAGAGATGCTGATCAACGTATCGCAGCCGGAAGAATGCCGGATTGCGATCGTGGAAGATGGAATTCTGGAAGAGTTCTATCTGGAACGGACCAGCCAGGAAAACTTTGTCGGCAACATTTACAAAGGCGTTGTCGTCAATCTCGAGCCCAGTATCCAAGCGGCCTTCGTCGACTTCGGTGTCGGTAAGAATGGCTTTCTCCATATTAGCGACGTCGAGCCACAATACTTCCGCCAAGGTGGATATGATCCGGCAGCTCAGTACGATCGCCCTGAAGACTTGGCCGCATCGCGGTTTGGCAGTGACTTCGGCGACGATGACGATGGCGAAGAAGGCGACGATGACAGCCCGTCAGGCGGCGCCGGAACGAAAACGCAGCAGCGACGCGGTCGTCGTCAACGACCCGGTGCCCGCCCACGCGTGAAGCCGCCGATCCAAGAGATCTTCAAGCGGGGGGACGAAGTCCTCGTGCAGGTCATCAAGGAAGGGATCGGTAACAAGGGGCCAACTCTGTCGACCTACATCAGCATTCCAGGACGCTACTTGGTTCTGATGCCAGCCCTGGGCCGCGTAGGCGTTTCTCGCAAGATTGAAGACGACCAGGTGCGTCGTCGTTTACGCGGCACGCTGTTGGACCTAGATCCACCAAAGGGATTGGGCTTTATCGTCCGCACTGCCGGGCAAGATCGAACGAAGAAAGATCTGTCGCGCGACATGGCGTATTTGCTTCGCCTGTGGCGTTTGATCGTTCGCCGCATCCGCAAGTCGACGGGCCCCTGCGAGATCTACGAAGAAAGCGACATGATCATTCGCACCATTCGCGATATCTTCGCCGCGGATGTTGATGCGATCTACATCGATCGTAAAGAACAATACGAGGCCGCCAAGGAGTTTCTACAGTTGGTGATGCCACGGTTCGTGGATCGCCTGCAGCGACACGACACGAAGGAAGCCCTCTTCCGCAAGTACAACCTGGACGAGGAAATCGCCAAGATTCACCAGCGCGAAGTTCCCTTGTCGCGCGGCGGTTCGATCGTGATCGATCAGACCGAGGCGCTAGTGGCCATCGACGTGAACAGTGGTAACTTCCGCTACGATGGCAGTTCGGAAGAAGCCGCTTATCACCTGAATTTGCTGGCGGCCAAGGAAATCGCTCGCCAGTTGCGACTGCGTGATCTGGGTGGTGTGATCGTCAACGACTTCATTGATATGCGTCGAGAAAAGCATCGAGCGAACGTCGAGCGTGCCCTCAAGGATGCCGTCAAACGGGACCGTGCCCGCACCAAGATCCTGCGGACGAGCCCCTTTGGTTTGATCGAAATGACACGTCAGCGTGTCCGGCCAAGTCTCAAGCGAAGCATCTTCCGGGATTGCCCTTGCTGCAGTGGTCGCGGCGTTGTGAAGTCGTCCGAGAGCATGGCGATCGAAGTCACGCGTGTCTTGATCGCGGCGGCTCAGCAGCCCAAGGCCAGCCAGATCAACTGCCGGGTGAACGAGGAAGTCGCAGCCTACCTGAACAACAAGAAACGCCGGGAAATCGCGGTCATCGAAGACGACAATCGGGTGGTCGTTCACATCATCGGTAGCGAGTCGGTCTTCCCCGAGCATGTCGAAGTGGAATGTAAGGATGCGGAAGGGCGCCGTATTTACATGACTGACCCGCACGATGCTTCCCGCAATGGGCGTCGTTAAGTCTATTTACGGCAATGATTTAAGGGCGAATCATGTTTCGCGTGCCTCGCTCTGGTTTGACCGGGCAGTGGCAGACATGACAAGCGTCGGGGCCAATTCCAAGAAAACAACTTTGGCGCCCTCGACAGTTAACCGTTTGCCCGGTAAATTGTGTGGTTTCCCCTGAAGACATTCGCCCCATTAGGGGCCGTTCAGAAATATAAAACTCGATTGGGTTCAATCGGATGTACGCGATCATTCAAGAAGACGGTAAGCAAATTAAAGTCGAACAAGGCCAAGAGCTGCGGATTGATTTCCGCTTCGAGGCCTCTGCTGGCGATGCGTTGACGTTTGACAACGTTCTGTTGGTTTCCGGCGAAGACGGCGTCAAGATCGGCAAGCCAACCGTTGACGGTGCTTCGGTCAAAGCCGAAGTCGTAGGTGTTGTCCAAGGCGAAAAGCTGACCATTCAGAAGTTCCGCCGCCGTAAGAACAGCAAGCGTAAGACGGGCCATCGTCAACTCTACACCAAAGTGAAGATCAACGAGATCGTTGCTTAAGGTTCGCTGAGTAAAACTGCACAAATTGGAAAGCCGCAAGTAAGAGTTCTTGCGGCTTTCTTCGTGCGCTCTTTGAGTAAGTTCTGGCGATTCGAAATACTTTATGCAGCTAGAGTTAAGAATTTCCAAAAAAAGACTAGTCAAACCAAGGCAATATCGATAAGTTGTTCCCCATGCAAGAGGGAAAACCCTCTGGGTCAGCAATCGAAAACACGACGGAGTTAGCTTTTCGACAGGTCATCGGCAGACCGTTTCGCAGCGGCCCAAACGCAATGAAGCGATAACCAGCAGGACGTTGAAAACCAGTCAGGCAACTATTTGGGGATGGACTCGGCTTAGCAAATATCTATCGCTTGACTGTTACTTGGACAGTACCCTGCAGTATTCACCCTACTGCAGGGTACTGTTTTTTTCTTGAACGAGATTGTTCACGACATCTGGCTAGTTTGCCAACGGCGGGCTCCACCAAATCCAGAACGGCTGCCAAAACAAGAAGAAGCCCACACCAACGGCGAAAAGGCTGCTAGTCAGGACGGCCGCACTTCCGACGTCCAAGGCTACCCGGATATGCTCGTTCGGTTGGTCATCGACCGCTTTGGCCAGGCATTCAATCGATGTGTTGAACAACTCAGCAACGATGACCAGGCCAATCGTTAGAATCAAGACCGACCAGCGACCGTAATCGAATTGAAGCAGTGCCGCTGCTGAGAAAGCAAGTGCCGCGGCTGGCAGGTGAACTGCAAAGCTTCCTTCGGTGCGAATCGCCCAGGCCAAGCCAGAGAAAGCTAGGCCGAACTTGCGGATCCAGCCGCGAGGTGTCATTTCGTTCTTCATCGCGATCTGATCCTCTGGCGAACGTGTTATTCGAGGCCGTAAGCACCCAGCGGTGGAAGAGGTTCGCCGTTGATTTTGCTGTATTGTCCGGTTGCGAAGAACCTCGGCTCGAAGTTGATACCGATACCAACGTTGTTCCGACTCGTATCGACGTTGAAGTTGAAAGTAAACAAACTCGATTCGCCGATTCGAGTCAGGAAGATATTCTGACCAAGGTTCGTATTCTCTTTCAGGTCGTAGGCCGTTCCCAGTCCTCCAAACCATTTTTCGCTTAGTCGATACTGCAGTGATGCAATGATCAACTGCGTTTCAAATGGTTGAATTGTATTGGTGTAACTGACGTATAGATTCCCGATCTGAGTGCGATTGATATAGCTACCGACGGTGATGGTTTGCAAACCATCGTCAAACAGATCCCAGAAACCGTTCGAGAAGACGTTCAAGCGATTACCGATCTGCCAGTCGAATTGATAGTTCAACAGGCCAACGGTCTCGCCAAAGTTGTCTCGATCGGCGTCGGGAAATACGGTACCGCCAACATCGAATCGAATCCAATCAATGATCTTCTCGTTGCCGGGACCGCCTCGCTTGGTTTGCCAGGTTTGTCGCAACTGCAGATTGGCGGCCGAGACATCGTCAGCAATTTCACCCACCGGCGAAGTCACCCAGCCTTGCTGGTTCGTGCGGAATGCGTAGTAGCGAGGATCGACTGCGGTGGGAACTGGCGTGCCGGCCGGTAGCCCATAGGTATTAAACTTGAAGCGGCGCTGGAATGCCTCTTGCGAGTCGTCGTTGATGTTGTTGTAGATCGCCATTCGGGAGAGGTCCTGGCTCGAATCGGCATAGTAAAGGTCGCCGTAGAGCGTGACCTTATGGGCGATGCCATTGATGTTCAGCAACTGACTTTGAGCGGCTCGATTCACGCTCCAGGCCATGAGGCTGCCGCGAATACCCCCTTGGGCATAACCCCGCAGCAGATCGTCGCCGTTGATGTCTTGTCCTTGATAGGTGACGTCCCCTAAAGCATAAGGGGTTACCTTGGAGCCAAACAGTTCCATCGGCAAATCGATTTCATGTCGCGTCGTACCTACCAATCCTTCCACATCGACTTCGTACGGAAGCGGATCATAAGTAGCGGCGTCGGCCGGGTCTTCGGGGGCGGTCGAAGGCCTCAGGCGAGCGTAGCCAACCGAGGAGTGCGAGAAGTAAGTCAAGCGATCGAATAGCAGCGGTTGTCCAAGCATGTAATGGTCGAGCTTGGGCATCCATTCGGTCTGCATGAAGAAGTCGTTCACGCGTGACGAGCCATAGATATTGAAGCTCTGATTATCGACCAGTTTCTTCAGCTCAAACGATGTGTCGAAGTCCTTCTGCGTGTCCCAGTCCTTCTCGTAGAACGACTCCAGGAAGTTGCGATCGGAAATCAAACCCAACTCGCCGGTGAACTGCCAGTCGAAGAAGGTCATCTGGCGATGACGCCCCCACACTCGGCCGCGAAGATCTGTCTCGGGAGTAAGTGAACGTCGATCGGCACCGAGGTTATCCTTACCGGTATCGTAGATGCCCCAGGCATCGAGGAAGCCTGTTGCTGGGTTGTTAAAGTATGGGAAGTAGGTCTGATCGAAATTGAACCGAGTTCCTACGCCAACACCTCGTTCCGACAGGAAATCGAGGTCGGTAACCCACTCGGTTCCTTCCCAGGGCTCGTCAATGCCGAGGATTTCGTAGTTGTCGAACTCGGTACGGACCTGGAATCCGAAAACATCGTCATTCTTGAAGCTGATCTTGTTTAGATAGAAGACCGGATCATTGATGTCGGCGGAAAGGACCGGCCAGTAAAAGACCGGATAACCACCAAAGTAAAGCGTGTTGTTGCGCGAAGTCGCCAGGCGTTTATGATCGATTTTCGGTTGTCCCGTCAGTGGATCGATCTGGGCCTCGCCGGTAATCGGGTTCATGACCGTCGACTGTTGGTCGGTGTATTCGATTTGGTTCGACTGAAACCAATAGCGAGGCACGCCCATACGGCTGGTGGTGATTGCGGCACCATACGCCTGGTAACGATCTCGATTCACACGCTGTAGGACATCGGCCTTGAGGCGAACTAGCCCCTGGTATTCCGGCACCGGGGTTAGGAGTTCCGCGTTCAGAATCGTGCCGTATTCTTCTGCGACGTTGTAATACATCCGCTCCGCATAAACGACCTGCTCGCCTTGGCGGAAGACGACATTCCCTTCCAGGTAGAGTTCGTAAGCACCATCCCCCGTCACGCCTTCGGGGCCGGTTAGTCCTTCAATCCCATTCTTCGACCAGACGATCGCTCGATCGGCAAGGAGGCTAACCGTATCGAGTTCGCCGAGCCCCTCGACAATCAGGTTCATGCCGGCGTCGAACTTGGCAATCGTCTCACCGGTATTAGGATCGGTATCGACTTCTAACTGATAACCATTGGAGTAACGCTGCAATAGACGAACGCGAATCTGCGGCTGAGAAACGGAGAACGCAGGAGGCATCGGCTGACCTCCTTCGAATTGAATCTGCTGAATCGGCGCTTGGATCGGTTCTTTCGGCGCGAAGTCTTCGTCCGATGGCTGGGCGTTGCGGCCGCGATGGTAAATAGCCGGAGCAACCGCAGGTGGAGCCTTGGTGGGATCGACAGGCAACTGAATGCGTGAGGTCGTGAAGAGCTGCCCTAACCAGGAGGCATCTTGAAGCTGCACGCGCCCGGCATCGGCATCGCGGTAAGTAACGTTGACCTGGTTCTCGAGGTAGACGGTGACTTTGTGCGGAACCAGGCGAAACGGTTGTGCGTATTCAATCCAAAGGACGGCGTCTTTCCCCTTCAACACCGTTTTGTCCTGGACGATCTCGCAGTCGCCGCGGAGGATCCAGACCTCTTGTTCACCGTCTTGCCAGTGCCGCGCGTCATTCGCCCGAACGTAGATTGGCCGGGTGGCATCCGATTGAGGAAGGTGAATTTCAGCAACCGATGTTGCCGATAATATGCCAAGCAATACCCACGCCGCGCACATCGTTAGCGCACGCGTGATGCACGCGGAACCGCACCAGGCGTTCACCTGGCGCGTCTTCGGACTTGTCCTGTGAGGGGGAAACAGGGTCCTGGCTTCCTTGCCGATTGACTCTGACTTGTTGGGAATTCTCAGGTCGCGTGCGAGGTAATCTTTGACGATCCGAGACTTTAAAGCGGGGCGGATTATAGGGATGCGCCCAGACCAGAGCAAGCCAGCTTCCGCCTGATTAGCGCTTCGTCAGCCGATTCCAGATCAACTCGATCCCTGCACATGCTAGCACGGCGAGAATTGGAACCAGCGGCGAACGCATTCGCATGTTGCTCCAAAAGAAGAGATGCACCAGCGTAAAGCTTGCTAGCAGCATCAATGCCGCAATCCAGCCAGGCTTGCGTAGGTTCTTGCCGATAGCGAAAAGTCCTGCGATTACCAAGGCAAACTGCGCCAGGTACCACGCCCCAATGGCATACCGGACCATGGTTCGCTTGCCACTTTCGTCCTGGGAAAGAGCATTGGGCAAGAGCCGCCAGAACATGGTGAATCGAACCAAGACGCTGTAGGCCGCCATGTCGGGGTTCTGCTTCATGGTGTCGATCGCTTCCCGGTAGGCGGCTTTGTCCCGAGCCAATTCGCTAGCAGACGTTCCCAGGTAAGGATTACGACGGGCAAATCGCTGGTGGAATTCGGTATTATCCCAGACCGGCGTCTTGCCACTTCTTAGGTACTCGTAGTACGACTCGTTATTTCCCCAGAGGAGGGTATGGCCGCCATGAGTGGTTCCGAGCACAGGCGATTCAAATACGAGCATATTCCGCACGACCCATGGTGCAAGCAGGAATAGAAGCATCAGGCCGTAGGCCAGTACCGATGAGATTCGCAGTTTCCAGCCGCGGCAGCAAAACCAAACGGCGATCGGCAGCAGGGTGGCCCAGACCAGAAAGGTGGGCCGGCAGAATATAGCCAGCCCAATGGCCCCGGCGATGTTGACGGCGCTAATGGTGGCATCGCGGCTGCCACGAGCATCATCGCTTGATAGATGCTTATTGGCCAAAGACGAAACAGCCACTAGCGTCAGTATGGCGAGGCAGGTTGCCAGGGTTTCGGTCATCACGAGAGTCGACTGATTGAGCAGGATAGGGTCGATCGCGACCAGCAGCCCGGCCACACTTCGCCATCGTTCCAGACCCATTTGAATCGCCCAAAAGAACGTCAGGACCGCCGTGACGACTCCCAGGGCGATATGCAGCAGCAACACCTCTTCTGGCAGAACATGTCGCGAAATACTGGTGACCGCCAAAAGTAGTGGATAAAGAGGCGGGCGAAATGCGGTTGGTTCGGCAGGGTCATCCAGCGTGAAAGAGTGAATTCGCAGGATATTGTTGGCCAGCAGTCGATAGCTATCGGGATCCTGCGAGAAATTCTCGTACTGAAGGTAGCCCGCGCCGCCGCGGATCAGCAGCGCGACTACCAGGACGATGTACCATTGCCAATCCAACCAGACGCTCTCGCGACGAGGCGAAGTGGGAGAGGCATCGCTCGTAGAATCCATCGTGGTGACCGATCAATAGAAGCCGACTCGTACGACCTGGGGGACTTCGTAGAATATAACAGACTCGGCACCCGGGTGACGATGAGGGCCCCCAACTAGGAATTGTGGTGAAGAAACTATTC
This sequence comes from Bremerella volcania, assembly GCF_007748115.1. Lineage (NCBI taxonomy): Bacteria > Pseudomonadati > Planctomycetota > Planctomycetia > Pirellulales > Pirellulaceae > Bremerella > Bremerella volcania. The sequence goes on along the minus strand of NZ_CP036289.1, from coordinate 5,977,326 downwards.
GAAAGATGGATCGCCCTTCGCTGGCTGCTCTTGGCGGTTGGCATTGCGCTGACGGTAGGGGCCGTCTATCTCGGGCAGGGGCTCTCGTTTGACCGTTCCATCGAAAACATGTTCGCGGCGGAAGATCCTCTTATTCAATCGCACGAACGATTTAATCGGATTTTCGGCGGCAACGAGGTCATTTTAGGCGTTTACAAGGACGATCAGCTATTCGCCGTGGATGGTACTGGTCTGGATAAGGTTCGGGCGGTACGAACTCAGATCGAAGCTTTGGACGGCGTCAAAGAAGTTCTTTCCCTTGATCGAAAGTTGACCAGAGGCTTCGTGCTTGATCCCGAGTCAGATGCCGGCATCAAGTTGAAAGAGCTATTCGCCGGTTACACCCACAATCGAGATGGCAACATCGTTGCCTTGCCGATTCAACTCACGCCCAAGAGTGAAACAACGGTAAGTCGTGTTGAGTTGATCGGGCAGGTTCGGGCTATTTTCGACGGACTTCCTGGCGGGATGATCACAGGCGAGCCGGTTATGGTCGTCGATGGTTTCAAATACGTGGAAGAGGATGGAGATCGATTGGGTTGGGCGACTTCCCTTCTCTTGGCGGCGGTGATTCTTCTCGTCTTTCGCAACATCCGCTGGATGATAATCGCGATCGTTGTCGTGCAGGTCACGTTGCAGTGGACCCATGCAGCCTTGGCCGTCAGCGGTTTGCAACTGAGTATGGTCAGTTCGATGCTAACGGCGATTGTGACCGTCATTGGCGTCGCCACGGTCGTGCATTACATCCTGCGTTTTCGCCAGTATCGCGACGAAGGACAAGAGCCGAAGGAGGCCTTGGCGTCCGCATCTGCGTACCTGTTGGCCCCCGTATTCTGGGCGTGTGCGACCGATGCGGTCGGGTTCTCGGCGCTGCTAATCACCAGCGTTGGGCCAGTGCACGACTTCGGCATCATGATGGCCGTCGGAGCCATGCTAGTGTTGCCGGCGGTCTTGGTGTTTCTGCCTGGGTTGGTCCTGGCCGGCAGTCCTTGGATCGTGGACCCTGCCAGCCCCTGGGGGGATGCCAAGCTGAGTTCTGGTTTATCGCGAACGATCAACTCTATCGTGAAACGCCCGGTGATTCTCATGGTGTTGATCCTGCTGGCGTTTGCCGTGTCGTTGTGGGGAGCTGCCCGGCTTCGCGTGGAAAGTGATTTCACGAAGAACTTCCGCGAGACCACGCCAATTGTTCAGGCCTATGCGTTCGTCGAGGATGAATTGGGCGGGGCCGGCGTATGGGACGTGGCCATTCCGGCGCCTGAGCACCTGACCTGGGAGTACATTCAGGAAGTGCAGGCCCTGGAGGATCGCCTGAGAACCGAAGTCCCGGAACTTTCCAAGGTGCTGAGCCTGGCCGATGTGGTTTCGGCGATGATGGAGGCCGCTGAGAAGAAAAGTCCCTTCCGCCTGCCAAAATATTCTTTGATGCGAGTTGGCATGGGTTTGCTTCGAGACCAACTCCCAGAGACGCTCAATTCGCTGTACTCGAATGACCCCGAAAACCCGGATGAGTATTGGTTCCGAATCATGCTTCTTTCGAAGGAGCGACAAGACGCTCAGACCAAACAGGAAACGATTGAGGCCGTGCGACGCGTCGTCGCCGACTTCTACGCTCAGAAGCAGGCCGAAGCCAAAGTGGCCGAAGAAGATGGCGAAATGGCGGTCCACGATGGCGAACCGATCGTCAGTGGGTTCTTCGTGCTGCTAACGCACCTGATTGACAGCCTGATTCGTGATCAGTGGGAGTCATTTGCATTGGCGATTGCCGGGATCGGGGTAACCATGACACTCGCGTTTCGCAGCTTGAAGATGGCCCTGTTGGCTCTTATTCCCAACATACTACCCATTTTGATGGTCACCGGAGCATTTGGCCTGCTGGGATACCGTATCAATATGGGGGCAGCAATGATCGCCGCCGTTTCCATGGGGCTGGGGGTCGATGCTTCGATTCACTACATTTATGGTTTTCAGCGAAGCATCGCCGGCGGCTTAACCCCCAGTCAGGCCCTGGTTGAGGTCCAACAGAGCGTCGGAAAAGCGGTGATATTTGCCACGTTTGCCTTAATTGCAGGCTTCAGCGTTCTGTGCGTAAGTGATTTTGTGCCTACGATTTACTTCGGCGTATTGGTGGGACTGACCATGTTGGGGGCGCTGGTCGGAAACCTGATCATCTTGCCGCTTCTAATCAAGCTTCTGGTGATCGGACGGACTGAGCCACAAGTTTGAACGCAATGCCTTGGATCGCTTGAACTCGATTCAGCGGCGCTTGCTTGCCAATGTGGCGGGCTCTCTGGTAGAATGCGTCGTTTGCACCTAAATAGCTTTCCCCATCTGGGGATTTTTGACGTAGCTTAATAGCGGATACGTAACGGAGAGTTTCGTGGGAACGAAGAAAACTGGTAAGGGTCGACGGAAGATTGGACGCAAGAAGCGACGTATGCGTGCAAAGATCCGTCACCGCAAGAAATAATTGCGGTGGGCCGTCTTAGGACGTGTCTCCTCCTACAATTCCCCACCCCGTCCATGCCGCCGTTGCCTACGTTTTCCAGGCAACGGCATTTCTTTCTGCGCGCCCGGGTTGGGTTGAGTTCCGCCGCGGTCGAAAGTCTTCTTTCGCGGCGTCAGTCCTTGAGGCCAGTCGTCGCGATTCCTTTCAGGAACGTCTTCTGGGCGAAGAAGAACAGGACCACGATCGGCAACGTGAAGAGTGTCGCCGCCGCCAACAGCAGGTGTGTTTGGTCGGCGTAGCTGCTGACGAACTGCTCAAGACCGTATGCCAGCGGGAACTTGTCCTTGTTGCTCAGGAACAGGAGTGGACCGCTGAAGTCGTTCCACGCCGCAACAAACTGAAACAGGCCAACCGTCGCTAAGGCCGGCACCGACATGGGCAGGATGATCCGCCAATAGATGCCCCACTCCGAGAGTCCGTCGATCCGGGCCGCCTCGCTGATTTCTTCAGGGATAGTACGAAAGAACTGCCGCAGCAGAAAGATCGAAAACGCATCTCCCAGGAACGTAGGCACGATTAGCGCCCCGAGCGTGTTGTATAGGCCTACTTCACGTAACAGCAGGAACCGGGGAATCATGGTGACGTGCCACGGAAGCAGCATCGTGCCGATCAGCACGGCAAACAGCTTATCGCGTCCCCACCACTTCAGCTTGGCGAAAGCATAAGCAGCCATCGAGCACGAAAGTAGCGTTCCCGCGACTGAGCCCAGGCAAAGCACCAGCGTGTTGGAAAGGTACTGCCAGAACGGCATCGCCTCTATCGCTGCCCCGTAGTTTTCCCATTGCCAAGACTGGGGGATCAGTTGATTAGGATTTGCCTGGATCTCTGTGGGAGACTTGAGTGATCCAGAAAGCATCACCAGCAGCGGCAAACTATAAATCGTCGCAAAGAAGATCAGCAGCACATAGATCGTCGACTTCTGTAGCCAGGTCATGGTTCGTTCCTTGCGCGGTCGATGTGCGACTGAATCCTGGCCTCAGTTTCTTGCAGCATTTGGCGAAGATTTGGTTCGGTCGAGCTAGACATAGCTAACTCGGCAAGGTTCTTGACCTCGTTGTTGAAGTAGGGAGCCCCAGGAATGACGGGAACTGGGTATTGGTTCTTGCTGCCGGCGAGTTCGATGAATGTGCGGAAGAGCGGTTCCTCTTGCAGGAACTGCTGAAAGGTCGGCTCATCGACCACGTGCGGTGAAACGGGGATCCAGCCGCCCGCTACGCAGGTCGTGGCGGCTGCGGCTTCCTTTCCATCAAAGCCGCACCAAAACTTGATGAACTCCCAGGCTCCGCGCGACGCATTCGCTCCTCGTGGGATCACAAAGTTATTGCCGTTGACCCAGCCGGCGTTGGGTTTGCCGCCAGGGGGAACAGGCAGGGGAATTGCATCGAATTGAGTGACCTCTATTCGCTTCTCAGCCTGTGATTTCTGAAATGCCCGAATGTCCCGCACACGCCACTGACCATCCATGACCACCGCATATCGCTCAGCAAATAGCGGGAATGTCTTGCCAGGAAGCGATTGATCGCCGTGACGGAAGCGGGCGATCTCGGATGGACCGTAGCGTTTGCGGTAACTGGCCATCCAAGCCAAAGCGGATTCGATTTGGGGCGTCGTTAGCGTGACGCGTCCATCGTTTGAATCGTAGAACTGCCCGCTAAAGACAGGGCCCCAGGCCCAAATACGTCGCGAATCTGGCAGGTACCCGTGATGTTGATAAGCTTCGGCTTGGCCCGGCGGAGCGATAGTCTCGGCGATATGATCCAGATCGGCGATCGTTTTTGGTGGGGATAGCCCATAGCGCGCGAGCATCGTTTTGTTGACGTACAAGGCTCGAATATCAAGTCCATTGGGGACGCCGTAGAGGCGATCCTGGTAAGTGACCAGCCGACGCGCCGCTGGGAAAAGCCACTTCTCGAGTCGATCGACTTCATCGGGAGACGCGACTTCGTCCAGTGCCAGAATCGCTCCGCGATGCCCCCAATCGGCGATCACGGGATCATCGATATTCAGTAGGTCAGGTGGATCGCCTCCGGTAACGCTAAGGAAAAACTTCAGGTCGAGGTTGTTGCCAGGCATTGCAATCGCGCGTACGTAATAGTCATCCTGCGACTCGTTAAATCGCTTGGCAACATCCTCGACGATCGCCCGATCGGCTCCACCCCAGAAGTGCCAGAACACGACCTCTTCGCGATTGCTGGGTGTGTGTGTGTCGCTCGCGGTCAACAGTTGTTGCGAGACCAGCAGACCGCCCCCGAGCACGATAATAGCGGCGGTGGCCAGCATTCCACGAAGCGAGGAGATAACGTTCATCAGCGTACCCCCTCGTATACCCACCGCCGGGAAGTGGAGAACAAGAACCAGGTTGCTACGCCCAGCAAGGCAAACAACAGCCATGCCACGGCCGACGCGTACCCCATGTTCAGATGTTGGAACGCACTGAGAAACAGATGCAAGCTGATCACGAGGGTCGAATCAGCCGGGGCACCGCGCCCTTCGCTGACGATGTAGATCTGCGTGAAGGCTTGAACTGATTGAATAAGCCCCATGACGAGATTGAAAAAGATAATTGGCGTGAGCAGCGGTAGCGTGACGTTCACGAATCGACGAATGGGCCCTGCTCCGTCGATCCGGGCAGCTTCGTAAAGCGATTTCGGGATGTCACCAATCGCCGCCAGGTAAATCACCATGAAATTGCCCATGCCCCACAAACTCATCAGAACGAGGGCATCCTTCGATCCGATCGGAGCCGAGTTGTTTGCCCAGGCCGCTTCGGTGAGGGAATTGGGCGAAACAAACTCTGCCGGCGAGGCAAACCATTGCGGCTGCCAAAGGCCGAGCCAGCCAAGAATCGAATTCACCAGGCCATCGGCCGGATTCAAGAGCCACATCCACAAGATACTCGCAGCAACCACCGGAATGACCGACGGCAGGTAAAACAGCGTGCGAAAGATCGACTGCCCCCGGATGTCGCACGAGAGGAGCGTTGCCAGGCCTACCCCCAAAACGATGGACAGCGGCACCGAGAGCAACGCGTAGTAACCGGTGTTCCATAGGGCATGGGAAATGCCGGTACCGGTGGCGAATTCATTGGCCAGTTGCTCGTAGTTATCCATCCCCACGAACCGGGGAGGGTTGATCAAATCGTACTGGCAAAAGCTCCAGTACAAAGAAACAACAAATGGGTAAACGAATAACGCTAAGAGTCCCACTAGCCAGGGACTTGCGAAGCTGGCTGCGGTAAACCATGACCTCCAACGGCGACGCGACTCAAGCGATGCCGTTTCAGCAATGTCTGGGCTGTCCGCGTGATGTTGCAAGGGTTAACTCGTGCTGTTTTTCGGAGCGGAATGAATTTCTGGATTCCCTGTCATCCTGCTGGTAATCTGTGTCGGAATATGCCGATCATGCCCAGGGATGTTCCCCTTACGATGCCACATTTCGACCGCGGCGACAAACGGGGGGTGGAACCATGCTACGATGACAATAGGCCGCTATTGGTTTCATGAACTTCCCGCGATCGGTGGCCTGACCAGTTGAAACGGATCGATAACGAATGGAATTTCCCCGTTTAGCAAGAGATATTTCGATCGAGCGAGATGAGGCGGGCGTGCCCCACATCACCGCCAAGTCCCTTGATGACGCACTGTATGGCTTAGGGTACATGCATGCGACTGATCGACTGACCCAGATTCTCTTTGCCCGGGCTATCGCCTCGGGGCAAGCGGCCGAAACGATTGCAGCTCGCGACGAGTTATTGGAAACGGATCGTTTTTTCCGTCGTATCGGGCTGCATCGAAATCAACCTCGCGAGCGAGATTACTGGCCGGAAGAAACGCAGAAAGAGGTCCAGCATTATTGCTCGGGTGTCAACGACGGGATGAAGGCCGTCGGACATACCCTGCCTATGTGGGCCATTGGCTTCGAAGCAGCCCCCTGGGAACCGGTGTCCGTCTTGTACATCGGTAATCTCCTTAGCTTTGGCGGGCTCGCGGTCAGTCAGTTGGAAAACGAAAGGATCGTCATCGAACTCATTCAGGCAGGAGGCGATGAGGCGGCATTGCGGGAACTCTTCCCAGGCCGGTTAGACCACGTCGACTTCGACTTGGTACGGCAAGTACATCACGTACGGCGAATGTCCGACGAAGCGCTGGAAGTGTTGATGGATCTGCCGCGTCTGGCTGGAAGCAATGCTTGGGTGGTAGGGCCATCCAAAACGAAAAGTGGCAGTCCCCTGCTCTGCTCCGATCCACACTTGGAAACCAACCGGTTACCGGCGATCTGGTACGAAGCCGTATTGAAGTGGGATGGCGAATACGCGATCGGGGCCACCTTGCCTGGTTGCCCGTTGTTTGCCGTGGGGCGTACGAAGAAGGTCAGCTGGGGTGTCACCTACATGAAAGGGGACACGACGGACTTCTTCATCGAAGAGGTGCGTAAGTCGCAAGAAGGAAACTGGCAGTATCGCCGCGAAGACGATTGGATCGACTATCAAATTCGTGAAGAGGCGATTGGCTGCAAGGGCAAGCCGCCAGAAACGATGCGTGTGTTTGAAAACCCGCAAGGCATTCTAGAGGTGGATCCGGAACAATTTGGAGACGGCTTTTACTTCTCATTGGCGTGGACCGGTCTGTTTCCCCACTCCGGCATGGCGATCGCGTCATGGCTTGATATGCTCAAAGCCGAAAGTACATCCCACGCATTGGATGTCGCCAAGGAGTGTCCACAACCGACGCTTTGTTGGGTAGTTGGCGACGCGGATGGCAATATTGGTCTGCAAGGCAACGGGCGATTCCCTCGCCGCAGGAACGATGTGTCTGGCCTTGGTCCCGTTGCGGCGTGGGATGCAAGGAACCACTGGCAAGGAACGATTGCAACGGACAAGTTGCCGCGGGTCTACAACCCGCAGTGCGGGTATATTGCCACGGCGAACGAAGACATTAATGAGCCAGGCAAACCGAAGTTCGTCAGCCAAACGCTGCCCGACTATCGAAAGCGACGGATTGTCGAGCGGCTGGAAGAATTGATCGAAATCACGCCTGAAGATATGCAGCAGTTGCAATACGACTTGTTGAGCGTTCAGGCACGCGAGATTCTTCCGATACTGCTGGTGTACGCACCCGACGAACTGAAGCAAAGACTGGCTGGATGGGACTACCGGTATGCCCCAGATAGTACCGAGGCGGTCGCGTTTCAGCGGTTCTATCGAAATACGCTTCTCGAAATTTTCGGGCACGAACGGGGCATGGGACCGCGACGCACCTTGTACCTTGTATCACGCGCTGGCTTTTCGAGCATGATCATTGCAGCATGTGATGCGGTATTAAAGAAGGACATCTCGCTCTGGTGGCAAACACGCGACAAGGGGGAGATGATCCATACAGCGGGCGAGAAAGTCTTGTTGGAACGGGAAATCACCTGGGGTGAGTTTAACAACTTTCACTTTACCGATCGCTTCTTTGGCGGTGGCCAAGTGGGCAGATTGCTGGGATTTGATAGCCCTAAGTATCCCATGCCGGGGTGTCATGCGACGGTGTTCCAAGGGCACGTTCTGCAAACGGCCACACGCGAGTCAACTTTCGCGCCGAGTTATCACTTCGTCACGGATATGAGCACTGACCAGGCTTGGACGAACTTGCCAGGTGGGCCATGCGAAAGCCGCTTCTCGTGGTACTACAAGAGCGACGTGCCCCTTTGGATGGAGGGAGAATACAAGAAGCTTGCCCCGAAGTGGGAAGCTACAGAGACCAGCCAGCCAGAAGAATCACCACGAATACCACCCCCATAAAGCCGAGGATCCACACGGCCGTATCCCAAGCATGCTTTAGGATGGCTGGCCACAATTCGTGACGCGTGGCCCCGTAAACGAGGCTTACCACCACAATCAAGGGGAAGGCGTAAAGCAGCATCCGAGCGCCGGGAAACATGGCAAACAGGATGAGATCGAACATGGGCGATACTCTCTTGCGGTGTGTGATTTAGGAGGACGCGGAGCGTTCTTTTGCCTCGGAGTTTTTCGCGTCGGACTCGGGCGCATCTTCAGCCCCAGTGTCATCCTCTTTGGCTCTTTTCTTTTTCTCGGAATCAGGGACCATCCAGACGGGGCCTGCTCCGGCATCGTAAATCACCAGTACGTTCAGCAGTCCGGCGATCATCGTGTACAAGGTACCCATCTCAAACAGATAGCCGTACGTGCGATGAAGCTCGGCCATTTCGCCATCGATCGGAGGTGCCATGATGCGAACGCCGCCGATCTCAATCGGCTCCATTTTCTGACGCACCAATAGCGACTGGGCCAGTGCCGGAAGTGTAGGCAGGCCAACGCCTAGCTGGCAAATCAGAGGGAGTCGCTTCTCTTCGTTGTCCCACTTTGCATAAACGACCCGGCCACCGCCCATCGACAGGCCGAGGAAGTAAATTGAGAGAATGCAAACCAAGAACAAGATCCCTTTACCACGGCGCCCCTGGTAGAGGTGTCCCGCACCTGGAATTAGCCATGCGAGGAAGATGGCAGTGGTGGGGTTTTTCAGATCCACAGGAACAGGAGCGAAAGGATCTTGGCCTGCGGTTGGAGGAGCAGACCCGGCATCATTCGACATAGGGTTAAACCGGTAAGAATTTTCTACGTAGGTAATCTCTCAATCTTAGCCAAATACGCCCTGGATTCCAGGCCAGTTGTGGGGGCGATTTCTGCTACATGAATGCGTAAGGTGAACGCAGATAAAGACTTTGGATGGTTGAAGTGGGTTAGCAGCCCGAACGAATCAAAGAAGTTCTTCGCGAATTGCTTCCACCGTCTCAGGCGTTACCGACTGAGATTCACTGGCTTCGAGGGCCAGTCGCGAGAGATCGAGAATCTGCGAAATCACCCGAGGAAGCCCTTCCGAGTGCTGCGATACCGCTTGGATCGCAGCATCGTCGAGCGTAAGGGGAGAGCCGGGGAAAGCTGCCTGGTACGTCCGGGTGAAGTGAGCGACGTCTTCGCACGTCCAGGCTTCGAGTTCGATCTTTAAGTCGGCCATCTTCAAGAGCCGCAGATCGAACGAACGGAGTTTCGTACTATCGACCGATAGGATCAGCGATCCTCCGGTCGTTGCTCCGCAATGTAAACGGGCCAATGTCAGCAAGATATCTGCCGTTTCCTGGGCCATTTCTTCGACGTGATCCACAACGACAACGACCTGGCGCTCTTCCAAGGCATAGGTCGTCAACTGCTCGCGAATCTGAAACCATAGCTCCGTTGGCGTCGTGGCAAGTCCAACGTCGGCTTTCAGTTGGATGGCGAGTTCCCACAGAAAGTCTTGCTCGAACGTGCCAGGGGTCTGCAAGTAGGGAACAATCGATCCGCCGCGACGAAGCTTGGTCGTCCACTTTTCGAGTAGAGTCGATTTACCGCTTCCCAGAGGCCCGGTCAGTACCGCGACACGATCGCGACGCGCAAGAGCGTACTCAAGTCGGGCAACGGCTTCCAGGTAAGCTGGGCTCTCGAAAAACGGACTCATACAGGCGACAATCTATTGAGGGCTGCTAGCTGTTCGCGACGGTGCTAGCACCGCCGCGCAGGGCATTCCTGCCTTGGGATTGTTTCGGTAGAATCCGTCCGCGGTCTTCATGCATTCCTGCTCCTCAGATACGCAAACCCGCAATGTCAGAACGTTTTTTTATCGAGCATCCACCAACGGGCGCGGAAGTTACCTTCGACGAAGCCGAATCGCAGCATCTGGCCAAGGTAATGCGGGCCAATGTGGGTGACATGGTGGTTGGTTTTGACGGCAAGGGAATGGAATACCAGATTGAACTTACGTCGGTCGGGAAGAAAAAGGTTGTTGGATCGGTTCGTAGCCAAGCCGAAGTTTCCCGAGAAGCATCACGCCGGCTGACCTTGGCCGTTGCGCTTCCGAAGGGAGATCGACAACGCTGGCTGGTAGAGAAGTGCGTCGAATTGGGCGTAGCACGCTTGATTCCCCTGCTTACCAAGCGAGGCGTCGCTCAGCCGGTCGAAAAGGCCATCGAACGCCTTCGCCGCACGGTGGTCGAGGCCAGTAAACAGTGCGAACGAAATCACTTGATGGCGGTCGATGAAGGGCAAACGCTGGAAAAAGTCTTGGCCTCGCGACCGGCGGCTTCCTTCTTGCTTCATCCAAGTGGGGAAGCAATTCATCATGATGCCGTCGTGCCGGCGAGTGATGTTTTGGCGCTCGTTGGTCCGGAAGGGGGCTTCACGGATGAGGAAGTTGCCGAAGCGGCCGAGCATGGTTGTCAGATTGTTAGTCTCGGACCGCGGATTCTACGTGTCGAAACGGCAGCGCTCGCGATGGCTACTCTGGTGACGACTGTGCCTGGTCCTTAGGGGCCTCGACTTCATCGCCGAGCTTTTCAATTCGACCAAACAGTGCCCCGCCGACTTCGCCGTGTGTCCACGTTCCAGCGTACTTGTCTTCGTCGATGACCACGTGCGCACTGAAAGTGCCCATGCCGGGGATGGTTGTCTTGTCGAGCGAAATTACCGGCGTCATCCCGGCCCACTTCACTTCCAGCGGCAATGGAAGTTGCACGTCTTTATCGCCATATTTGATCCGAGCATTGATCAGCCAGATGTCCCCTTCTTCTAACTTGCGGACGTTTTTGATCTCGTAGCGTTCTGGCTTGGGAGCCTGATCTTCTTTACCAGAGATAGTAAACGAACCGACAAGTGCGACGTTGTCGAGTCGTTTCTCGAACAGCGCGTAGCGTTTTGCTTGGACGTCACTCGCTTTATCGTCTTGGGCGAAAAGCGATGGACTAAGAAGCAGGGCAACTACAAGCGAAAGGCAAGCACGACGCAACATGGGACTTCTCCGAAGCGGGGCGAACTAAAATTCGATGCTGTTCATCGTAGCGTGATCCGAAACTTCCGCCAAACAAGATCACGGGATCTGAACATTTCGCAGGTATTCAAGCGCGTCGGAGACCTCTTGTACCGGGTTCTCGGGGTGTTCGCGTTCGACGCAGATAAAACCGCGGTACCGAGCCTCTTCGAGCGAGGCGATCAGCAGCGGGAAATCAACCGTCCCACGGCCAAGCGGAACCTCGACACCTCGCCCGCGAGCCAGATCTTTTACGCCGTCCTTGCCGCGGACGCTCACCACGTAGTTGGCAAGTGCCTGGTACGACTCGTCGGCCGAGAAGCCGTTGATGATCAGCGCTCCGGGGTCGAAGTCGACGCCGATTGATCCTTCCGGGAGTTGATCCAGGAATTGTTTCATCACCGGACCGTCAACCTGTCCGGTTTTAGCAGCAAAGGTCACACCGCAGGTATCCGCATGGCGGGCCAGGTCATGCAGGACTTCGAGCAAGCGGGTATTGCTCTCGGCGGAGATCTCTTGATCGATGCCGCCGATATGATTGACCAGCACCTTGGCGCCAAGGTCATACGCAGAGGTCATGGCAGCTTTGGTGGCGGCTACGCGACGATCAAGATCGTCCAACACGTTATAACCACGGCGGGTCGGAAAGCTGACCGAGGCGATTTTCAGGTTATAGTCCGACAGCATTTTTTTGAGATGCCGAATCCCCGTCTTGGTAAGTTCATCCGGGCGGATTTCGTTGCGGAGGTCGATTTCGACGGCGTCGGCTTTCAACTCGCCAGCCGTTTGTAGGGCCTTGCGGAAAGGTTGTCGAAGACTGCGAAGTTGGACGCTCAGTGGAATCATGGACGACTATTTGGTGGGTTGAAGGGTATCGGAACGATTCAACGTGACGAACGTAGCGGTTATATCGCTTTTTATCGTGATGGCGAATCGGAGTTTTCGCAAGGTATGCCTGCGGTCACGGTTTGATGAGCAAGAGTTTAGCGGACTGCGCTCGTTTCTGCGCGGGATAATATTCGCTGAAACCAATTGCCTGGCAACTCGCCGATGATGTCGTTCGCTTTAATACCTCTGATGGTCCTGGCCGCAGGCTGGAAGGATGCGCCGATCGAGGAGCGTCATCCCGAGGCAATCGAACTGTTTCAATGCGATTTCGAGGATGACACCGATCTCAACTACGATCTGTGGCCCGATCAGTGGACGCGGCGATCTGGCCCCGGCTTTCCCCGGTACGTCGATGTGGAAATCACGGATCAGGCTGCGGCCAGCAAGAATCGTTCGCTGAATATCCGGCTCGACGGAGGAGCGGCCACGGCCTATAGCCCGCCAATCGCAGTACGGGATATCTTTAGTTACGTCCTTGAAGGGCAAATCAAAACCGAGGGGCTCGAGCTTGATAAAGCGTACATCTCGCTCACCTTTTTCAATGACAAGCAACAACCGGTCGAGACATATTACTCGGAAAAGTTCAAAGAGACGGGTGGATGGGTAAAGATCCGAATTGGACCAATTGCCCCCAAGAACACGAACCTCGATTTGGCGGTGATCGGATTGCATATAGGACCGGAAGGTGATGTTGACGAAGACCTGACCGGGAGTGTGTGTTTCGACGATCTATGGTTTGCTCGTCTTCCGAAAATGACTCTGGAGACGGCTGATGGCGGCAGTGTTTACCTGAATGATCAACCGATCAAGGTGCGCTGCAAGGTTTCAGGGATCTTGGAACGCGATCCGACCGTGATATTTGAACTGGTCGACGTCGGTCGTCAGTCCCTCGCGCGGCAAGAAAGCAAACTGGCAGGAAAGGTCGTTGCACGAAAGACCGAGAAGATCTCGGAACTGTTCGGCAAGAAGGCGTACCAGGACGAGAATTGGGATGTTGGTTACGCCGGGGACATTCAATGGCAACCACCTATCGAACAAAATGGTTACTACGAAATTCGCGCTACAATGATGGGCAGTTCCGGACTGATGCATCGTCGCGTGATGACGGTAGCAGTTGTTTCTCGCGACACGGTTCCCGAGAAAGGTGAGTTCGGTTGGTCGCTGCCCAGCGGCGAAGAGCCCCTCGACTTTCAGCGAATGTTCGACCTCCTGGTCACTGCCGGAGTGAACTGGGTGAAGTTCCCGGTGTGGTACAACGACGACGACCTTGAGCGAGCCAATAATATTGCCCGCTTCGCCGAGCGTTTGAATAAACACAACATCAATGTGGTGGCCGTGATTGATAAACCACCGGCGGACATTCGGAACCTGTTTGGCGAACAGGAAACGATGTTGGTCGCGAATGTTTTCGCTGAGCCTCTGCTGTGGCGACCCTACGTCGAGCCCATTCTCACGCGTCTTTCACTCACCGTGCACTACTGGCAATTGGGCGCCGATAGTGATGTGAGCTTCGTCGGTTATACGAACTTGCAGGATAAGCTACGGCAAATTCGCCAAGAACTTCGTACCAGCGGACAAGACATTGAATTGGGGATCCCTTGGCGATGGATGGCAGAAACGCCTGAGGGCAAAGGGGTTCCGTATGACTTTCTGGCCTATTCAATTTTGCCTCCTAGTGGAAGCTTGGACGGTTTGTTGCCGATGACCAAGGACGAACTTGGCATCTATTTGGACAAGTCGCAAGGTAAGACAACCCGCTTTGCTACGATCTATCCCTTGCCTCGTTCCAAGTATACGACGGAAGAACGTGCACGAGACCTCGTTGAAAAGATGGTTGCCGCGAAGATTCACCGAGCGGATGCGGCTTTCATTTCCAAGCCGTTCGATAGCGAATATGGATTGATGAACGAGAATGGTTCGCCGTCGGAGTTGCTCTTGCCGTGGCGAACGACCGCACGGTTGATATCGGGAACAGAATATCTGGGAGCGATTCAGTTGCCGAATAAGAGTCAGAACCATGTGTTTGCCCGCGGCAATCGTACGGTAATGCTCGTGTGGAACTCGCGGGAGACCAATGAAGTATTGTACCTGGGAGATGACGTCAAAATCATCGACCTATGGGGACGTGAAGTGACGCCTCTGCAAGAAGGTAACAAACAGATTATTCCGGTCGGTCCGATCCCGCAGTTTCTGATTGGGTTGAACGACAGCGTTGCCGAGATGCGACTGGCATTTCAGTTCTCACCGTCTGAGTTGGAGAGTGATTTCGGACGGACCCAACGGATGGACGCGACCGTACTGAATACTTTCCCCACGGCGATTAGTGGGGTGGCACGATTGGTTGCTCCCGACGTCTGGAATGTGAATCCCGGTATTCTGCGATTCAAACTGACTCGAGGGGGTGAACTGAAGTCACCGTATAAAATCTTGCTACGAGCGGATGCCGACAGCGGTTTGCAGCCGGTGAGAATTGACTTCCAGATTAGTGCCGACAAAGAATACGAATTTAGCGTTTATCGTGACGTCCTTGTGGGTAGTGGAATGATGCAGGTCGAGTCGACGGCGTCTTTCGACAAAGACACCGGTGAACTCGTCATCGAAGCGACCATCCACAATCTGCAAGAGCAACTGATTTCGTTCGACTGTTTGTTGTACGCCACTGGGCGCCGGCAAATGCGTCAACGGATTATGAATTTTGGATTAGGGCGCACGACGATTGTCTACCGAATTCCCGATGCGGACGATTTGAAGGGAGGCACAATTCTTCTCCGATTACGGGAAATCGGCGGTACCCGGGTTTTCAATCACCGCGTAGAAGTCAAGGATTAGAGGAGCGATCGAATCGTGCCTTGAATCCTTTTGGCGAGATTATCCCGTGGTTGAACCATTGAATCTGAGAAGCGTCTGCGAGTTTCTAGAACGATTTGCCCCCAGGCAATTGGCTGAATCGTGGGACAATGTGGGACTGCTTGTAGGGGACCCGGCTCAGGCGATCCAAGGCATTGTGACCTGCCTGACGGTAACGCCTGAAGTCGTTGACGAAGCGATCGAAGCGGACGCCGACTTGATCGTGACACATCATCCGATGCCCTTCAGGCCGCTCAAGCAGATCACTACCAACACCACGGTCGGGCAAATGCTCTTGAAGTTGATTCAGAACAAGATTGCCGTCTACAGTCCACATACGGCGTTCGACTCCTGTGCGGAGGGCATTAACTATCAATTGGCTAGCGGCATCGGGCTGACCGAAATACGGCCATTGATACCATCCGACCAACTGGATGCCTCAGAGTCAGCTTCCCAGGTTGGCACAGGGCGTTGGGGGAGAATTGCTGAAGGCAGTATGCCGCTGGCTCGCATTGCCGAGATGGCCAAGCAAGTGACCGGGGCCTCGATGGTTAAAGTCTTGGGCCGGGGAACGGCTGAAATTGAATCTGTAGCCGTTGGCTGTGGGTCGGCTGGCGAACTTCTAACCGCCACGATCGAGAATAAAATCGAGTGTCTGATTCTGGGGGAAACCAGTTTTCACACATGCCTTGAAGCCAAAGCTCAAAATGTCGCGTTGGTGCTCGTGGGGCATTATGCCAGCGAGCGATTTGCCGTCGAGAAACTCGCTTCGATTCTGGCTGAGGCATTTCCTACGGTCAATGTTTGGAGCAGCCGACAAGAAGCGGACCCGATTCACTTCGCCTGAAAAATCTATTCTGGGCCGTGCAACGCAGAGTGATACTCGGCATCCAAACTAATGTTTCCACAACCGTTGTGTCCTCAAATGCATTTCACGGGCCAGGTTGCGTCGAATGAGTCGGCAGGGTTTGTCGATCTAACGCCTTTAGATAACAATGGTTAGGGCGCAGGGGAGGCTGGTGCGCAAGGCTATGCTTAGGGCCAGCGGTCCGTTGGGGCATTCGACTTGGGTTGACCTCCTTGCAAAATGGTTATCAAAACACCTCGTTAAATTAACTTTGCGCACGATTGGCGAACTTTATGAAACAACGCGATAAGTCTCTCATCGCTCTGCCGGTCTACAATGAAGCGAGCACCATCCATGCGGTTTTGGACCAGGTCGTCAGCTACGGGCATCCCGTGCTGGTGGTCAACGATGGTTCCACGGATGACACATTGAAGCTTCTCCTGCAGCGTGATGACATCATCGTCGTGACGCACGAGAAGAACTCCGGATATGGAGCCGCCTTGATGACCGCGTTTCGATATGCCGAAGATCACAATTTTGACATCGTGGTTACGATGGACTGCGATGGTCAGCACGAACCTCAATTAATTCCCAAGTTCATTAGGGCATGTCGCTCGGTCGATATCGTTTCGGGCAGCCGGTATCTCAAGCAATTCGAGGGGCAAAGCGAACCGCCGGCACAGCGGCTCTTTATCAATCGCCGGGTTACTTCCGAGTTAAACCGCCTGCTTGGTTTCCAGTTGACCGATTCGTTTTGTGGATTCAAGGCCTATCGAGTCGAAGCCCTGAAGAAGCTGGACGTGACCGAGACAGGCTACGCGATGCCGCTCGAACTTTGGGTGGAAGCCGCCAAGGCAGGATTAAATGTCGTAGAACTGCCTGTTCCGTTGATCTACTTGGACGAGAACCGTTCGTTTGGCGGTGCGCTGGATGATGGAAGCACGCGGCTCAACTACTATCATTTCGTCTTGGATCGCAGCCTTGCCCGAAGTGGTTTGACTAGCACCGGTGCCCACACCATGGCTTCGTGCTGAAACAATTCGCCTAAGAAGCTTTTCGTATGACTGCCGAGCAACCCGGAATCCGGTACCAACGAATCCGTGCGCCACGCAGTCACGGTGAATCGCTTGTCCAGCCGAGTCCGCTCGATGCAGCAGGTCTCATCGCCGAGAATGGCTCGCGATTTTCCGCGGCGGGTGACTGCGTACTCGGCCATCGTGGTCTCAAACTCGACACGCTGCGTCGCCAGGCCCGGGAAGACATTCTGCGAATCGTCCAGCAACATGTTTCCAACTATTGCGATGCTTCTAATTTGCCGGTTACCCATGGCCCGGTGATCATGACCGGGCATCAGCCGGCCCTATATCATCCCGGTGTCTGGTTCAAGAACTTTTTGGCGGACCGTGTCGCGTCGCGGGTGAAGGGGATCGCGATCAACGTCATTATTGACAACGACGTCGCACCGGCACCTTCAATTTCCGCACTATCGGGCACGCCAGATGACCCTCGCCCAGCACGTGTTGCGTATGACCAGCCAGGACCACGTGTCGCTTGGGAAATGACTTACGTGGCGTCTTTGGAAACGCTACGATCGTTCGCCAGACGTGTCGAGGAAACGATCCAGCCCTTTGTTGCCCAACCTTTGGTCACTCATTTCTGGCCGCAAGTCATCCGGGAGGTAGAATCAGGAAAACCACTGGGGTTGGCTTTTTCGGCGGCTCGAAACCATCTGGAAAAGTCCTTCGGACTACGAATATTAGATATCCCTCTCAGCCAACTTTGTCAGATGGAATGGTTTTGTCGGATCGCGGCAAACATCCTGTCGAATGCAAGGGGTTACCGATACGCTTACAACCACTGCGTTCACCAGTATCGCGACGTTCATAAGATTCATAGTACGTCTCATCCGGTTCCTGATCTGGGAGAAGAAGACGGTTTCGTTGAAGTTCCCTTCTGGGTATGGACGAAAGAGATCGCAAGTCGGCGCGGGCTATGGGTTTCGGTTTCCTTGTCTAAGCTCGTTCTGAGCGACCGCGAGAGTTGGCAAATTGAACTGCCGCATGACGATGACTTGGTAGCATCCCTCCAGGCATTGACTAAGAATGGCATCTACATTCGTCCGCGGGCGTTGATGACGACGACCATATTGCGATTGGTGGCATCCGATCTCTTCGTTCATGGTATTGGGGGGGCGAAGTATGACCAGGTCACCGATGAGATTAGTCGTTTTTACTTCGGCATGCAGCCACCTATATTTGTTACGTCAACCGCCACGGCGCAGTTACCTATCGAGCGACTTAATTGGAGTCCTAATGTTCTGCGAGAGTTTGATGGCCGTTTGCGTGATGCCGAGTTTAACCCCGATCGCGCGATCGACGATGCCATGGAAGATGACCCAAAGTGGCAATCACTTCTCGAACAAAAGTCGCGATTGCTTGCCAACGTTCCAAAATTTCCAGAAAAACGTTTGTGGCATCGACGGCTACAAGAAGTGAATTCGAAACTGCGAAATGAAATTGCGGAACCTGTTGCGCGCCTTCGAATTGAGCGCGACAAGATCGCGCGCCAACTGCAACAGAAGCAGTTGCTGACGTCGCGAGAATACTCTCTTTTGCTCTTCCCGGAAGAAGGATTGCGGAATTTGCTACTGGACCTTGCTGAAAAAGCGATTTAATCTAAGAGAAGAGTTCACTTTGCAAAGGGATTTGTCTTTATTGAACGGAGTCGGATTGAATGCGTCGCGTCGTATCATCGACCTATTCGCCCCTGATTCAGCCGCCCGAGCCTTCCTCTCATGCGAGCCTCTCTCGCAGGGATGCGGCCCAGTTTTGTCTCACGACCAGCCAGGAAGGCGAGCAATTCGCCATCTTGCAATTGATGAAACATTGTCTTTTCGCTTACGACGAAAACGAGTTTCACTCGCAACAGGAACGCCCCGACTACGATGCCCGTGAACGTCTCACGTTCCGGCTTGGCAATCAGATTATTGGACACATTCGTTGTGTGCCGCAGCAGGTATGGTTGCAAGGAGCCTTGGTGCCGTACCTTTGCGCGAGCGAATTCGTTTTGGCACCTGAGCACGTTGACCTGAAGAACGTCGACGCTTTCTTTCGATGTCTCGATGCAACGTTCGATAGTTATCCTGGCGCGTTCATGATGCATCGAACCAGCGCCGCTATGGCACAGCGGTTGGCTCGATTTGGTTGGGTTTCGTTGTCTAGCAACTTTCGTAGCAGAGCGGCAACCGAACCTTATTTGGCTTCCGTTCGCGGCGCATCGAACGAACCGGCTCCGTTACTGCCGTTGCGGAGTGAATCTGGACTTTGGATTCGCTTGATGCGTCAGGTCGAAGCGGAAGCGTTGGTTTCGCTATATGAGAATTCATTTCAAGCCAACCAGATTGGTACGCCGCGCTCGTCGGCGATGTGGGATTGGCTGCTGCGACGAAAAGCTTTCGATGCGCTATACGTCGCGATACGAGGAGGAAACAAACTGGCGTTAGAAGATGCCATCGATCGAATCGCTGGCTACGCGGTCGTGAAAGACGAAAAGATCTTGGAAGTAGTTACCCAACCGAGCGAAAAAGGGGTAAAGCTTCCGTTGATCAATCGGATTTGCAGCGACCTCTATGAGGCCGACCATTCCGAGTTTCATCTCGAATCGCCGGCATCCGATCCGGTGCATGACCTGCTAACGGACATTCCTGTCGCTAAGAGTGCGCCGCCCGGGGAAGAACTCCTTGTTCGCATGCCCAACCCAATCCAGCAGATGGCGGAGTTGGCCGCGACGCTCCATCAGCGGGCCAAGACGCGTGGTCTTGAACTACCGCTGGACTTAGGGCTGCTAATCGATGGCGAGAAGTACTGCATTCACTTGGGCAAGCGAAAAGGATCCCTGACCGATGGTAAGTTGGGACGCAGCTATCTGGAATTAACGCATGCCCAAGTCGTGCGCTTAGTGCTTGGTGATTTGCCGATTCAGCAGCTACTTCAGCAAGGTCAAATAGTCGCGTCCACCCAAGTTGCGGCGAATGTGGCTTCGAAACTATTCGACTACGATCCTCCCTGGTTCCCCGCAATCGACGTCTTGCTGATGCGTTGATCGCCGTGATATCAGTAGGGATCGAAAGAAATCCCCATCCAGCGGGTACATGGCAAACTTATCCGGATTGAGTATCATAAAGCGCTTGGTTTTTGGTCGGTCCGCCTCTCTTGCTTGGACCTCCTAAGTTTTCCACTCGAATCGTAGATCATCGTCTGCTGTTTCCATGAAGATCGCCATCGCTTCGGACCATGCTGGGTATCATTATAAGACCATCATCATCAAGCATCTCGAGGCTCTGGGGCACGAGGTGGTAGATTTTGGGACCGATTCGGCCGAGGCATGTGACTATCCCGACTTTATCATTCCTGCGGCGAAGGCCGTTGCGGCGGGGCAGTGCGAGCGCGGTATCGTTCTGGGAGGATCGGGAAATGGAGAAGCCATCGCCGCAAATCGAATCCACGGCATTCGTTGCGCTCTGACCTGGAATGTCGAAACGGCAAAGCTAGGGCGTCAGCACAACAAAGCGAATATGATTTCCATCGGCGAGCGAATGACAGCCGAAGGGGATGTTCTTAAGATCGTCGACGCTTGGCTGGCAACCGAATTTGAAGGTGGGCGTCATCAGCGTCGGATCGAGAAGATTGACACACTTTCACAGAACTAGTGTTCTGCTAGTGATTTGAGGCAATCAAGCGCCAACGCGAATATGACCCAGTATCTGACCTTCGCGTACGATATCGTCCTCTTCGGTATTTAGATCGCAGAGCACGCCTGATGCGGGGGAAACGACGTCGAAGGTCACTTCTCCGGCAAGAACCTCTAGGACGCGATCCCCTTCACGGACAAACGAACCGCGCGGTACTAGCCACAAACTGGTACGAACCAGGATATCGGTCAGGCCAAGTTCCGGCAAAATTAGCGGTTGTAAGTCTTCGCGTAGCATTGATTTCCGATTTCTACAGTCTGTCAGGTTCAGAAACTTGAGAACCTTCGGGCACTCATGATCGTCCTGTTGGTGACCACACCTGGCTCAGGCGAGGGCTGGAGATTAATACCGGGGAAGCGTTATCGATTCAAGGTCGAATCAATTGCCCGGGAATCGGAAATTTGGCAATAACTTCGATCTCGGTTGCCCTGTTTCCAGCGGTCTTTCGCGAAAATATGTGAGAGAAAATATCTTTTTTGCAAAATATATGGCCGCAACTACAGAATTAGCTTACGGTAACAAAGCACCATAAATTTGGGACAAAGAATTTGGCTGATAGGGGGGCTTTATGGCCAAAAGTATCAAGTCAATTGCGCTTATCTTTGCAGTTCTCATTGCCTTCGGGGTGATTTACGAGTCGTCGCTTCGCAGAATTACCGACGGCGGAATAGAATGGCTCAGGCGACATACAAACGATTTTTGCGAGCCCGGTTATCGTCTTCATTCCGAGCACTGCTGGCATTACGAAAATGGCGAAACCTACTTCGTCTATGTCTTTGAAACGACACCAGTCCATCAGGGATTCAGTCCTGGCGTGCAGATCCTTCTGGAGGACGACAAACACAAGGAGTTGCATCGCTTTAACATCAATTCCGAACACAAACTGCTCAATACGGCTCTCCTGCAATCGGTGACACCCAACCGATTAGAGCTGGTATTTCGCGTGGACGAGCCGTCACCGGATCTCTATTGTTACTACTGGAAGGTCGAAGGTAGACGACTGGTTCGGGCTGACTTCATGGTGGCTTCCTAAAGGGGCCTGTAAAGTTTCAATTGCTTATCGAATCACAGCAGATTCTCGATGGCTGTGATCTTCTTTCGCAAATTGCTTGTTTTCTCTGAAATTCCTTTCTACTGTTTAATCAGTACTTGATTGCGAGTAGGAAATCGTGAAAGTTTCCGTTCGCTTGGTCTCGTACTTGCCAGCCACTTTTCTGCATGACCTGACTTATCACGGCAGGGGCAACCAAGAACAGAGAGAGCACAATGAGCAACTTCAAGAGGCGAAAACGATTCGCCCGACAACAGAGAATCAGCGGCGAGCAACTCGAACAACGTCAGTTGTTGGCAAGCGACCTGACGGTCGTCATCGATTCCGTGTTAGAGGAAGTAAGAACGATCGACGGGACTGGGAACAATCTCATTGATCCCACATGGGGAAGCACAGAGACAGCATTCATTCGTTTTGTGGATGCAGACTACGCCGATGGAATTTCTGAGGCTTCCGGCGAAGATCGCCCCAGTGCCCGCGAGGTCAGTAATAACATTGCGGCACAGTCAACATCGGTAACGAACGATCGATTTCTGACTGATTTCGTGTGGCAATGGGGGCAGTTTTTGGATCACGATATCGACCTGACAAGAGAATCTGATCCACAAGAATTGTTGCCTATCGAAGTGCCCACCGGAGATATCTTCTTCGATCCGACGGGGACCGGTACGGCAACCATATCGCTAAGTCGCAGCGAGTATGATCCGACTACCGGCACCTCGATAGATAATCCGCGGGAGCAGGTTAACTCGATCACCGCATTCATCGACGGATCGATGATTTACGGTTCCGACGATTCGCTAGCGGCGGCGCTGCGAACTTTTGAAGGAGGGCATCTGAAGACAAGCGAAGGAAACCTACTGCCATACGAAGGGGATATTTACGAAGATGCCGAGGGTTCCATCTTCTTCGTTGCAGGCGATGTCAGGGCTAACGAGCAGGTCGGTTTGACGGCAATGCATACGCTTTTCCTGCGCGAGCACAATCGTGTGGCCGATGAAATCTCAGCCGCGAATCCCGATCTTGCGGACGAAGAGATCTATCAACAGGCCCGCGCGATTGTTATTGCCGAGATCCAGTCAATTACCTTCAACGAATTCCTGCCGGCACTTCTTGGCCCCGACGCGATTGCTCCTTATCGAGGCTACGACCCTACGGTCGATCCGAGCATAGCGAACGAATTTGCCACGGCTGCCTATCGGTTTGGGCATAGCATGTTGTCCAGTGAAGTTCTGCGGCTCAACAACGATGGAACGGTAGCCGAGGAAGGATCGCTTTCGCTACGGGAGATGTTCTTCAATCCGCAAGAGATCACCGATAACGGCATTGATTCGCTACTCCTGGGACTTGCTTCGCAGCAAGCTCAAGAAATCGATAACTTGCTGATCGACGACGTCAGAAATTTCCTGTTTGGTCCTCCTGGAGCAGGCGGATTCGATTTGGCTTCGCTCAATATTCAGCGAGGCCGTGATCATGGCTTGGCGGACTACAATACCACGCGCGTGGCCTATGGTTTAGATCCTGTCAGCTCATTCGACGAGATCTCCTCGAACCCTGATGTCGTGGCGGCACTTCAGGCAACGTATGACTCCGTTGATGACATCGACTTGTGGGTAGGTGGTCTGGCAGAGGATCATGTCGCTGGTTCAAGCATTGGAGAGCTTTTCCGCACGATCATAGCGGATCAGTTCACTCGTCTGCGCGACGGAGACCGTTTCTGGTATCAAAACCTGTTTACGGGACGCCAGTTGCAAGAGATCGAACAGACTTCGCTCAGCGATATCATTACCCGAAACACCAGCATTACTTCTTTGCAGGAGAATGTCTTTTTTGATGCCTCGGTTTGGATTCATGATGCTTCCGATAGCCGATCGGAAGTGACTTGGATTACTGGTACAGGAGATGAGGTCACTATTCAGGAGACGGATCGAAGTGGTACTACCAACGAGGCGAAGGTTGCGACTGACGTCGGCCAGGTACAGGTGGTCGGCGAGGATCTGCAGCGTGATGTATTCGTGCTCGAGTTAAGCCAGCTTGTTTCCACTTTGGATGGTGGTTTCGTCGTCCAAGGGCAAGAGGGACGTGGCGATGTCCTCGTCCTGGCTACAGGCGATGGCGCCGATTCGATCGTGATTGGCGAGAATACCATTGAGTGGAACAACCAGGTGATCGCCTATAGCGGCATCGAGCGAATCGTGATTTTCTCCAACGAATCGAGCGACTCTGTGGAGGTTGAAGCAGAGATCGACGTCCGCGTTGATGTGCTGACCGAGGAAGCCCCCACGACCAATCGCGAACTGCTCGATGTGCTGGATCGCCGAGACCCACGCCCCGATCGACCCAATGGGCCACGACGTAACGATGGGCCCCGACGCGGTGACGATGATCGTCGTCGCGAAGAAGATACCCGGCGAAGAGATGATGATTTCCGCCGAGCGGTTGATCAGATCGTTGCCGATTTCGCGTAATTCGAGCACGTTCCATTGTTGCGATACGGCATCATGTTGCCGTATCGCAACATCTTCTATGTACTTGCGAACTTCTTTGACGAGTGCTTGGTTTGCCGTAAGCCATTTTGAGTTAATGGTTTGTGGGTTGTTGGCGTGCTCTTTGGCAATGAATGGCATCCCCTTTGCAAATCCTTGTTCCGTTCGACTATTCGAACCAGACTCGCACACTGGCGAGCTTTTGGAAACCGCCAATCATTGTCTCGTCGAGAACGTCTCCTCCATGCACGCCCGCGAACATGTCCAGCTTGCCGCCTACCTCGCCGTCCATGCCCCTACCTATCTACGGGGAAACGTGACTCACAGTCCAACGGCGTTGGAGCACTACTGGATATCCTCCAAATGCCGTCTTGATCGTTGGGGCATTCGACTGAAGACCCATGCTCAGTTGCTGGAGTCGGGATCGGCGATGGATTTCCCGCGTTTCTGGAATGCGGCACGACCGGTAATCGAGGAGATTTTGGTAAGCGATATTCTTACACGCGTCTGGATCTCAGTGTGCGTCGCACACGACAGAATTCAGCGAGAAAGCATCGCTGAGCCTGTGGCTAGGAGTGTTTTTCTAGGGCACATGGAAGCCAGGAATCGGGCACTGAACCTGCTTTTACATGGACGCGGATTGGAGGCGACCATGATGGTCCCCTTGAATCGACTTCGGCGGCGGACGGAACGCTGGACCGACATGTTGTTGGGATACATCGCCGCGGATACTGACGTGAACAGTTTCGGCTACGACCAGGCACGTGTTCGCGAGTTTGGCAACGACATTCGCAGCGAACGAGGAGCGACTAACAAAAGCGCCTCTTGGACGATGCTACTGGAAACCGCGCTCGAGGCGTTTGGCAGTCAATTGATAGGCGAGCCTGCCAATGCGGATTTGAATCGGGATATTGCCACCTCGGTCATGGCCAGTTTCGGTGATGAACTGTTTAGCCAGAACACCGTAATCAACCCAATGTGGGAATCGCGAATCATTCATCTGGCCGACGATACACAGCAGTTAATCGAGCAGCTGCTTTCTCCAGAAACGCCAATCGTCGAGCAGCAGGGAAGGGAACCTTCGCGAATATCGTTTCCAACCTAGGCAGCCTATGTGCTTGGCGATTGATACGGGTTGTCGGTGACTTCGGCCAATACAATTTCTTCATAACGATCGTGCGCGATATCGACGCATTGTTTTAGTCGCTCGAACAATGCCGATTGTTTCTCTGCGTCAGGCAGCACTGCTTTGGGAATAGCCAGGTAGATGAAGGGCAGCGTGTCGTAGATCACGATGGCTTCCTGGTCGTCCGATACCTGATCCAATACACTCCAGCGGCTAAACCCAATTCCTTCTTCCGTAACGGTTGCGACTCCCGCGTCGTAGAACCAGGCTTCATCCGGCCGATTCACTTCTCGCTGGGACGATAGTTCTCTTAGGAATTGTGTGCGACTATGCCACTGAAGTCCGAAAACCAGAAGCAGGATAGACGTCATCGTGAGCAGCAGGTAGTAGAACAAATCTGTATTTAGTCCCACTTGGTAGCGCAGCACGATGAGAAGTACAGTCAAAATGATCGGCAAGATCAGTTGCTTGATCAGGCCCATGTTCGTAGGAACCGCATTCTTGCCATCTGCATCAATTCCCATGGTAGCCAGACGAGCGTAAAGTGCGGGGTTGGCCTCCCATTTCAAGTGCTCAATTAACTGAAACTCATCGAGATAGTTGTCTTGACGAAACGATTCCCAGTCAAGCAGCGGGGATGGTTGTGCTTGGCCCTCACTTCTCAATGATTGAGCTCTAGCGACGAACGATTCCGCCTCTTCTGCGGACGCGAAATATCGTTTAGGGATCACGTAGGCTCGCATTTTCTGGACGTAGATAGCAACATAATCCGGCAGATTCTGTACGCGGGGGACCATGCTCCAGCGTCGCCGTGAGGCGCCACGTTCAGTCGTTGTTTCCAGGTAGTCGTCAAGAAGCCGTAGCCGTTGCGGTCCAGGAATGACTTTGGCATTCTTGCCAATGCTAGCCCAAGCACGCCAATAGAGAATGGTGAGAAGTAGGGCGCACAGGGCGACGACTCCCAGCAAGCAAATCAGGAAGAACCACTCTCCCAAGATGATAAACAGGATCGCCAGAGGCCAAATGGCCGTTAAAACCCTGAGCGTACGCCAGTAGTCCTTCAAGCGGTCTGCCCAAGGTAAGCCATGAAGAATGGCTGCGATGTCTTCCGGCTTGTTTTCGTAGGTGACTTCCATGGACATCACGGCAAATAAGGATGAAGTCGCATCATCGGTCCGATTGTCGACTGAATTTCATGGAAATGTATTCTCCTCCTGGTGACAATAGGGAGACGTTTAATCAACTTTCGTTCCTCACATTATTCACGTTTCCAATGTCATTATCGACCATTCGCCTGATCATTTCGGGGTGCTTCGTTTTCGTAGCGTTTGGCGGTGTTAATGCGGCCGCGGAGCGTCCTAATGTCGTTCTGATCATGACCGATGATCAAGGTTACGGCGATGTCGGCATCCACGGTAATCAGGTATTGCGAACACCCAATCTCGATCGATTCGCACGGGAAGGCACACAGCTAACGCAGTTCTACTGCAGCCCTGTGTGTGCGCCTACGCGAGCCGCATTAATGACGGGACGTTACTTCTATCGGACCGGTGTCATTCATACCTCGCGTGGTGCGGCCAGAATGGCCAGCGATGAGAAGACATTGGCCGAAGTGTTTCAGGATGCCGGATATGTTACCGGAATCTTTGGCAAATGGCACTTGGGTGATAACTATCCGCTGCGGCCACAAGATCAAGGTTTCCAAGAAAGTCTGGTCCACAAGTCTGGCGGAATCACGCAGCCACCTGATCAGCCCAACGACTATTTCGACCCGCTGCTGTGGAACAATGGCCATCCGGTTCAAGCTCAGGGGTACTGCACAGATGTCTTCTTTACCGCTGCCATCGACTTCATCAAACAGAGCCGGGACGTTCCTTTCTTTGCCTACATCGCGACGAACGCCCCCCACACACCGTTAATCGTGGAAGAGGCCGCCTGGAAACGTTACGCCGATCAAGGTCAGGACGAAACGACCGCCAAGGTCTATGCCATGGTCGAAAACATCGACGAAAACTTCGCGCGTCTCTTAGAGACACTCGATGCCCTGAAGCGGAGAGAAAATACCATCGTCATCTTTCTGACCGACAATGGCCCGCAGCAGAAGCGTTTCAACGGAGACCTCAACGGACGAAAGTCGATGGTGCTAGAAGGAGGAATTCATGTTCCCTGCTTCGTACAGTGGCCTGCCAGATTGAAGGGGGGAAGCAAAGTCAATACGCGCCATGCTCACATCGATTGGCTGCCGACGCTAATCGAAGCGACTGGTATCCAGGCCGATCTGCCGAACAAGATCGATGGCGTTAGTTTCTGGCCGCAGCTCACTGGGAAGCAAAGGGAGATACAGCCAAGAAACCTGTTCTTTCAAGTGCATCGCGGTCTAGAGCCAGAGCCCTACCATAATGCGGCTGTTGTAGGCGAGCGATATAAACTGGTGATGAATGTTGGCAGTTTTGGTAAAGCGAGGCTGACGGATGTGCCTGAGAAGCAGCGAACAGGAATTCAGCTTTTTGATCTGAGCGAAGATCCCAGCGAGCAAAACGATTTGGCCGAGCAGATGCCTGATAAGGTACAGCAGTTGACCAAAGCCTACGACGGCTGGTTCGCCGACGTGAAGGCCTCACGGGGCTTCTCTCCTCCAGCTATCTTGTTAGGGTCGAGAGCGACTGACTCGACTCTGCTATGCCGCTACCAGGACGGGCACTACGAAGGGGAGCGTCACCTTGGCTGGAAGGTCGAAGTGCGAGAACCTCTCTTGGTCCAACTGCGTTTGAATCAGGAGGCAAAACCTGGCGAAAAGCTGATGGTGCAGTGGTTAGGCAACGTCACCGCCTACGACATCGAGCAGCCTAAGCAGCCAGTCACGGTACTACAGTTGGCGCCTGGGACCGGCCGCTTAGACGTTTGGCTTCAATCCGAAGGTAAGCCTCGCGAGTTCATCAAAGACAACTCAACAAAAGGTGATGTCGTGGTCAGTCCGGTGAGGGTAGCTGATTCGGACTAGTCCCCCAGGCCAAGTTTGACCGGCACCGATACCCTTTCACCCTGCCGCAGGACACTCAGAACAACCTGTTCCCCTGGCTTCTTGTTTTCAATAGCCGAAAGCAGATCATCGGCGGACTGGACTTGGTGCCCGTCAATTCCAGAGATCGTATCCGCTTCACTTCGATCGAGCCGTGTTTGCTCGTAGACGAACGGACCACGCTGGATTTGTTCGCGAACCAGTCGAAAGCCACGAATTCCTGCCTGGTCGGCGGGGCCGCCGGGGGCAACGGTAGCGACCGTCAGTCCCTGTTCCGTCTGATAAACGCGAGTGATCCCGATATCGGGTCGAATGACGCGACCATTCTTGACCAGTTGAGGCACCACCCTTTGAATTGCTGAGACAGGGATGGCGAAACCAACGCCCGTGTTTTCGCCGGTGCTCGATGCGATCGCCGTATTCATGCCGATCAGGCGGCCACTGCTGTCGAACAACGGACCGCCGGAGTTTCCGCGATTCAACGCCGCGTCAATTTGAATGATCGACTTCATCGTGCGGCCGCTCCGCGATGGGAGCACGCGGTTCAGGCTCGAGATGATGCCAATGGTCATCGTTCTCTCCAGGCCAAATGGATTGCCGATCGCGTAAACTTTCTGGCCGACTTTCAATCGAGACGAATCCCCGAACTGAACCGGATGCAGGACTTCTTCTGGGGCATCGATCTTTAACACGGCGATGTCGTTGACTGGGTCCTGCCCGACGAGTGCCGCCGCGTAGCTTTCGCCATCGAAGAGAGTGACACGAATCTCACGAGCACCTTCGATCACGTGGTAGTTCGTCAGGATGAGTCCCTGCTTGTCGAGTACGCTCCCACTCCCTGATCCTTCCGCGGGACGCTCCATCAAAAAGAAGTTATCGATTTGGACACTTCGCGTGGTGATGTGGACCACGGCACGGTTGCCTTGTTCGTAAACGTAGATATTCCGCTGTTCGTCAGGAGTGAGTTCTAGTTGCTTGGCACTCCACTGAGGAGTGAATTCCTGGGGAACGGTGACAATGCGGTCTTGGGCGCAGACCGAAGCGGAAAACAGGGTGAGGGTGACGAAAGAGAAGGGGAGAAATACGCGAAGTGTAGTCATCGATCGTACTCCTAAGGCGTGGGGGGCTCTCCTGGGGTAAAACGAACTTTCGAAATCATTCGCACATGTCGATGTACGACCAAGATAGAAATTGGTTCAGCGGCCGAAACTAGGCCTATTTAATCCGTTCTTTGAGACGCTGTTGAGTCAGAAGCATCATCGTGCGATGCGAACCAAGCCGTGAGATATCACTATCATCATCGGTAGGAGCAAGCTGCTGGTAATCGCCATCGGGATTCATGACCCAGGCCTGGCGGCGATCTTTCAACAGCACGTCCAGGATCTCCCATAGACGCTCCTTGTGCGCTCGCAGTTCAAGCGGTGTCACTGCTTCAACGCGATTACTCAGATTACGCTGCATCCAGTCGGCCGAGCCAATATAGAACTCGCCATCGAGTGGGTCGTCTGAGCCGTTGGCGAAGTAGAAGATACGCGAGTGCTCTAAGAATCGACCAATGATGCTACGGATAGTCACATTCTCGGTAAGGCCTGGCACGCCGGCTCGCAAGCAAGAGAACCCACGTACGATGCATTCGACTTGAACTCCAGCCTGGGACGCGGCAATGATCCCCTGGCACATCTCCGGGTCTTCCAGTTGGTTGACCTTGATAATCATCATGGCAGGCTTCCCAGCCTTTTTGTTTTCGATCTCGCGGCGTGTTTTTTCCAGGAACTGCTCGCGCATGTTGGTCGGCGCAACCAATAGCTTTTGGAAGCTAGGTTCGCGAGAACGCCCTGTCAGGGCATGGAATAGATTCACCACGTCGGTCGTCAGCATCGGATCGCAGGTGAACAGTCCCAGGTCCGTATAAAGCCGTGCTGTTTTGACGTGGTAGTTGCCGGTGCCGATGTGGGCGTAGCAGCGGATGCCGTCTGACTCTTGACGCACGACCAGGGCGATTTTCGTGTGGGTTTTCAGTCCAAGCACACCATACACAACGTGGGCTCCGATCTTCTCAAGTTCCTTGGCCCAGTGCAGGTTACGCTCTTCGTCGAAGCGAGCTTTGAGTTCGATCAAGCAGGCAACTTGCTTGCCCGTCTCGGCCGCACGGATCAAGCTGCGAACAAACGGCGTGTCGTCACCTACCCGATATACGGTCATCTTGATTGCGATCACCTTGGGATCATTTGCCGCGGCACGAATGAACTGCTCGACGCTCGCATCGAAACTTTCATACGGGTGATGCACCAGGAAGTCACCTGACTTAATAACCGAAAAGATATCCGCTTCTTCGCCAGCGAGGTCGGCTGGAACGATCGGATTCCAAGGTTCGTCGCGAAGTTCTTTGATATCGAGTGATGCCAGCGGCCACATCCCCGCATAGTCCAATTCGCCGGGCACCTCGTAGACGTCGTCTTCCGAGAGATCGAACTGGTGCATCAATAACGAGCGAACCCACGGGTTGGGATCTTCCGAAAGTTCGAGCCTCACGACCGGCTCGAACTTTCGTTGACGCAGTTCTTCGGCGACAATCGTGCGGATGCTTTCCGATTCGTCGTCATCTTCGATTTCAACCTCCGAGTTTCGCGTGATGCGAAACAGCGTCGAGTCGATGATCGTCATGCCTGGAAACAACTTTTCGGCGTTGTAATGAATAAGATCGGCCAGGCGAATGTACGATCGCGCGTCATCCATCTCGGAATCGAGTTGAATCCATTGCGGCAGGATGTTGGGAACCTTGACTCGGGCAAACAAGTTCTCTTCCGAGTCGGGTACACGCAGAACGAAGCCTAGAGAAGTCGATAGGTTCGACATGTAAGGAAAAGGGTGCCCCGGATCGAGCGCTAGCGGCGTGAGTGCCGGGTAAACGTTGCGATTGAAAAAGAGATGCGCCTTCTCACGCTGGGAATCGGTAAGCTGATCCCAATCCAAGAGGTGAATGCTGTGCTCGGCAAGCAGTGGCTTGAGTTCCTTGCGGAAGCATTGGGCTCGCTTCTTCAGCATGGGGATGATGACTTGGCGCATCTCTTGCAGACGCTGCTGCACCGGCACTGGGCCAATGACCTTATTTTTGAGCCGTTCGGCCTGACTGCGCGTACGCAATAAGCCGATCCGTTTCATGAAAAACTCGTCCAGGTTCGACGTAAAGATGGCCAGAAACTTGATTCGTTCAAGACCTGGGTTGCGGTCGTCGAGTGCCTCGTGCAGTACGCGGCTGTTGAATTGAAGCCATCCCAGATCACGGTCAGAATAGGCATCTCGCCAAGATGTGTCGGTCAGATCCGTTTCGGACGAGGAAGTCTTCAGGTTCTGGTCGATCAAGCGTGCCGTAATTTCCTGCGTCATCAGTCCTTCGAGCCTTTTTCTGCGGAAAGCTTTGCTTGTGTCAAATCTAGGGTGCAAAGTGGCATTCTATCTGATCAGCACCCCGAATGGGGCCCCCAGATATAGGTTTCAGCCTGAATTAACGGTGAAGATTGGCCTTGGGATTGGTCGACGAAAATATTACAACGACCCCTCGAAAAGGTCTCTTTGAGTTCTAACATGGACCTGCTGGCATGGCGATAGATACGAAAATCTGGACTGGCCCTGGCCGACCCGCCGTCTTCCTGGACCGGGACGGCACCATCAATGAAGAGGTGAAATACCTGGGGTCGCCCCATCAGCTACGGCTCATTCCCGGTGTCGCCGAGGCGATTGCACGCCTGAATCAAGTGAGCATTCCGGTAATTGTCGTGACCAACCAGTCAGGCATTGCCCGTGGTTACTACACCGAGGACGACGTCCAGGACGTACACAACTACATGGACAAGCTGCTTGCCGACCACGGGGCGTCTGTCAGTGCGTATTACTACTGCCCGCATCACCCGGACGCGATCGTGAAGAAGTACGCGGTCGACTGCGAGTGCCGCAAGCCTCGGATCGGCATGCTTAGCGCTGCCGCTGCCCAGGAAAATGTTTCCCTAAGTCAAGCCTATGTCGTGGGAGACAAGCGTTCCGATTTGCGTGCCGCAGTCAACGCAGGGGCACGCGGCATCCTGGTTCGAACCGGGTATGGTACGAAGACTGAAGAAGAACTTCTTCACGAATCAGAAGCGACCGGGGCAGCCCTGGTCACGAATATAGTAGACGACTTAGCCGCCGCGGTTGAGCAAATCTTGTCCCAACTCAACCAGTCCCAACCGCAGAGCGTAAAGCCGCCAAAGTTTGCGTCTACTTATCGCCATCATCGACCGGAGCTAGGTCAACATTACCCTCACTGATAGGCTCTGCCTCGCCGGGTTGCTCGGGTGGAGGAATCTCGGCCCCAATCGGCCCGAGTTCTTTGGATGCTTCTGTAATCATTTCAACCAGCATCGGATCGATCGGTGTTGGTTGGGTTGGCTCTGCTGAAACCTCTTCGGTAGAAGCTTCCGCTGCATTCGATTCGTTCGCTGGCTGCATTGGCTTAGTGGTGGGCTCTTCTGAAACAATTGGTTCGTTTACCGGCATTTCGGCGTTCACCTTCCGCCCGGTTGGTTTCGACTTTGGTTGGGCAGCTGTTTTCTTCTGGGGCGTTGTTTGTTTCGAGGCATTGACTTGCTGCTGGAATGCTGCCGCCAAGGGGCTTTCCTCGACATCGTCGGCCGGCTTGTTTCTCGATACCTGGTTATCCGTATTCAAGGACTGTTCGGCGGGTTCATCGTCCATGGGGTCTTCGGTCGGGATCGACTCAACCGGCACGTCTGCGTTGGAGTTCAACTGGTCAGGCGTTTTGCCTTCGTTGGCGAGTTCGCGCATCTCGGCCGTTCGCAATTCTTCAGGCACAAGGAAGTAGGCCTGAGGCGGAAGCTTTGGGACGATCTTGAAAACGTCCTGGTGGCCGAACCACATGATCATCATCACAGCGATCAACAAGCCTGCTGCCCCGCCCACCACGATCTTGGCGAATTCGAGAATTACGTTGGGCTCTGATTTCTTCGGTTTGCGCGTTGGACGCGAGGAATCAATCTTGGCCATTGGCGCGCTGCTAGACAGCGGGCCCGAATCCTTGATCTGAAACTCGTTCTTCGGTTCAATCGATTCGCTGGCGAGGTTGTATTCGGTCGTATCGGCAAGGCTTGCAGGGATCGCGACGGTGACTTCAGAGCCTGGTCCGGAAACGATCTCGGCTTCCGGCGGTAAGCTCGAAAGGATTTCGCTCATGGGGAACTCTTCACTGCAACGCGGGCAACGGATGACCGACATCTCCTTCGCCATGGCAGGAATGCGAATGGAGTCGTGACAACGAGGGCAGGAACTCAACAGCATGTGGGGCTCCGAAACGTGGCAATATCGACTGACCGACCCGAAGCGCGGGAGGGGAATTGGACAAGGGCTCCCCACGGTGGCCAGAGGCAACCAATTATTTTAGCAAGAATGTACGAAATTGGGTGAAATGGTGCCAATCGCCGCCAAGTTTTCTCTAAAACGGGGGTGGATTGCGCCTAGCTGGAAGTTTGAATTTCTGCGAGCTAAACTAGAAGGACCTCCCTGACCTACCTCAAACAACCCTTCATTCGCTCGAATCTGGAGCATTGCCTGTGACTGGTAGCCCCTGGACTTTTCGGCTTATTCCCTGCTTCGTGGGGATTTTTGTTTCGGGACTGATTTGTGCTGACTCCTTCGCTCAATTTGGGGGCGGTGATGGCCAAGTCAAGGCCGATATCCATGACGGGGATCGGATTGCCCTTGTCGGTGGGACCTTCATCGAACGTGAACAGCAGTACGGATATTTCGAGTTGGCCCTGAATCTGGCTCTGCCGAAAACCAACTTTACCGTACGAAACCTGGGCTGGAGTGGCGACACGGTCACGGCCATCTCACGGGCACGCTTTGGCAATCAGCAGGAAGCCTGGTCGCATCTGACCAAGTCGTTGGATCTTGTCGATCCCACGGTTATTTACGTCGGTTATGGAACTAACGAAGCGTTCCGTGGCAAGGAAGGCTTGGAAGAGTTCAAGGCCAACTATGTGAAACTTCTGGATGAACTGGAGAAGCGAACCCAGCGCATCGTCTTGATCAAGCCGTTGCCGATGGAAAACCTTGGTCCTCCCCTTCCAAACCCCGAAGAGTACAACGCGAATATCGAGTTGTACGGTAAGGCGATTCAGCAGTTGGCCTACGACCGTGGTTACCGAACGATGGGCATGAACGATGCTTTCGGCAAGTACAGACCGACCTCCAAAAACCAACCGGAGCATTTGACCGACAATGGCATGCATCTTACGGAATACGGGTACTGGTATCTGGCTCCGAAGATGGTCGAAAGCCTGGCCCCGTGGACGAGTGAGTCCCCGTTGAAAGCCGTCGCGGCCAATCCCCTGAAACCGCATGACAAAGTATTAGTGTCACTGCCGTACGCGTCGGCACCAGGTAAAGGTTTCCCTCACTCGGTTCCCTGTGCGATCCATTTCTTCCAGCAGGGCAGTTGCACGTTGCAGGGCCCTGGGGACACGCCTGCAGTAACGGCCACAACCGAACAGTGGGGACGCGGAGTCGATATTCCAGCGACCTCGCTTTACGCCAAGACGGAACAACTCCGCCAGGCGATTCTCCGCAAGAACCAGCTGTTCTTTGATCGTTTCCGACCGCAAAACGAAACGTACCTTTACCTGTTCCGTAAGCATGAGCAGGGAAACAATGCGGTCGAGATCCCCCAGTTCGATCCTCTGATCGAGCAGCAGGACAAGAAGATCTTTGAGTTGAAACAGCCGGTCGCATTTGACGTGAAGTTTGAAAAAGCGGCCGACTAAGTTCCTCGTCTTATTCTGAAATCATCCTTCCTTGCTATTGAGATATTCTTCCCCATGAACCGCCCTACCCTTGCCTTGCTGCTGCTGTTGATCGCTCCGGCGGCCTTATTTGCTCAGCGTGATCTGAAAGTTATCCCCGATACCGATCCAGCCGCTGAACAACGGTCATTCACCGTGGCCGAAGGATTCGAGGTGAACCTGTTCGCTTCCGAACCGATGATTGCCAGCCCGATTCAAATCAACTTCGACGCCCAAGGCCGCTTGTGGGTCGCGTCGAGTTCGGTCTATCCCCAGATCGAGCCTGGCCAGGTCGCTGACGACAAGATCCTCATGCTGGAAGATACCGACGGGGATGGTGCCGCCGACAAGTCAACGGTCTTCGCGGACGGCCTCTTGATTCCTACCGGTGTATTGCCAGGCGATGGTGGTGTGTACGTGGCCAACAGCACGGAACTGCTGCATATGAAGGATACCGACGGCGACGGCAAGGCAGATCAGAAGCGTGTTGTGCTTTCAGGTTTCGGCACGGAAGATACGCACCATATTCTGCACACGCTTCGCTGGGGCTACGACGGGATGATGTACTTCAACCAGTCGATTTACATTCATAGCCATATCGAAACACCCCACGGAGTGCGCCGCCTGAATGCCGGCGGTATTTGGCAGTTCCGTTCCGAAACCATGGAGCTAGACGTTTTCTGCCGTGGTTTCGTGAACACCTGGGGGCATCACTTCAACGACTACGGTGCGAACTTCGCGACCGATGGTGCTTATGGCGAGGGCATCAACTACACTTTTCCCGGGGCGGTTTTTGTTACGGCAGCCGACTCTCGCCGATTGCTGCAAGGGCTGAATCCCGGCAGCCCGAAGCATTGTGGTTTGGAGCTAGTTGGCGGATCGCATTTGCCGGAAGACTGGCAAACCAGCGCCATTACCAATGACTTTCGAGCCCATCGTGTGTGTCGCTTTGTGCTGGAAGAAGACGGTTCCGGCTACGCCAGCCGCCAGGCCGAGGATGTCATCAAGGCAGCTCACGGGGCGTTTCGCCCTGTCGACGTGAAGATGGGGCCCGACGGAGCGATTTACATTGCCGACTGGTACAACCCGATCATTCAGCACGGTGAAGTCGACTTCCGTGACCCTCGTCGAGACCACGTGCATGGACGCATCTGGCGAGTGACCAAGAAGGGAAGTCCATTGGTCCAGCCGCAGAATCTGCACGAGGCCTCCATCGATGAACTGTTGACTGCTTTAAAGTCTCCTGAAAAATGGATTCGTACACATGCCAAGCTTCAGCTGAAGCAACGTCCGCGAACCGATGTTCTTACGCAGCTTGCCGCGTGGATGCAGAAGCTGGCCAAAGACGATCCTTCTACGGAGCACCAACGCCTGGAAGGGCTCTGGGCATATCAGGCACTCGATGAGATCAACGAGCCGCTGCTGTTGGAACTCCTCGCGTCGCCTAATCACAACATCCGTGCGGCAGCCGTCCGGGTTGCCTCGCAGTGGCACGATGAAGTCTCTCACCCGCTCGCATTGTTTGCGGCTGCCGTTCGTGATGAGCATCCACGCGTACGTCTGGAAGGTGTTCGCGCTTTGGCCACGATTCCTAGTTCTCAGGCGATGATCGTCGGGCTGGAAGCGACTCGCCAGCCGATGGACCGATTCTTGGACTTCGCCGTGTGGCAATTGGTCGAGGACCTTGCCCCAGTCTGGATTCCAGATTTGAAGCAAGCCGTTGCCAACAACGATAGGAACTCGAAGATTTTACAAGATGCCAAAGCGCATCCCAAAAGCTGGACGTTTGCCTTCGAAGCGATCCCCAACGCCGAAGTTGCCGAGGCAGCGATTCTCTTGCTGCCAGAAGCAGACGCGGAAACATCAGGCCGATTGGTGGAACTAGCCGCTCAGCGAGGTGGCTCGCAACTGCTGGGTAACCTTCTCACTTCGATCTTGCCAGAGGGAAGCCGGGCTGAGGATAACTCGCAGGTCATCCCAATTCTCAAGTCATTTCTCGTCGCCATGCAGGTACGCAAGACGAAGCCGGAAGGAGACTTGGCCGCGATTGAACAGCTTTACGCGTCCGACTCGCCGGAAGTTGTCGCATTGGCCTTCGACACGGCGATTGCCTGGAACGTTGCTTCCCAGGACCTGGTACGTGCCTATGCATCAGGCGAGAAAGAACTTCCTCCGACGGCACGCGTTGCTGCGGTTAGGGCCCTCGCGAAAATGCCGGGACAGCCTACCTCCAAGCTACTGGTCGAGTTGATTCAATCCGACACTACCGGTCAACCAGTTCGCTTGGCCGCCCTGGAAAGCCTAGCCACCTTCGCTCTTCCCAATGCGGCGAATCAAACCGCCGTGTTACTAGCAAAAGACGGAAATACCATTCCGGCTGACGCGCTTCTCGCACCATTTGTCAGCCGTAAGCAAGGACAGGTTCGCCTCGCCGAAGCACTTAAAGATAAGAAGTTGCCACGTGACCAGGCCCAACTGGCTCTTCGCTCGGTGCGCAGCAGCAGCCAGGCATCTCCGGAGCTTGTCACCGCGATTCAATCGGCAGGCGGTCTGACTGAAGGGGTTCGGCAGTGGTCCGACGAAGAACTGGCTGAGATTACCAAGTTGGTCGCGCAGTCAGGCGATCCACACGCCGGAGAAGCGATCTTCCGCAAGGAGGCGCTCAACTGTTTCAAGTGCCATGCGATTGGCGAGGCTGGCGGCAATGTCGGGCCGAACTTGATCAGCCTGGGAGCGAGTGCTCAGCCAGACTATATCGTCGAGTCGATTCTACGCCCCAGTGCGAAGGTGAAAGAGAACTTCCACTCGTTGATCATTCTAACCGACGAAGGAAAGGTACTCACAGGGATTCCCGTTCGCGAGAACAAGGACCTGCTTGTCCTGCGTGACGCCGAGGGACGCGAGATCGAGATTCCTCAGGAATCGATTGACGATCGTGCCGAGGGGCGCTCGCTGATGCCGGATGGATCGATCGATGCTCTGACCACAAAGGAAATTGTCGACCTGGCGGCGTTTATGTCGAAGCTGGGCAAAGCAGAAGAGTTCTCGATCGGCAATCAAAAGTATTTGCGATCGTGGCAGACGCTGACGTACAACAATGAATCCCTGCGAGCGATCAACCGTTCGAGTAATAACACGGTTGCTGCCGGGCATCCATCGTTTGTGTGGAAACCCATCTTCAGCCAGGTTGATGGGGGTGTTCCTCTCGCGGAACTTCCCGTTTATCACCCTCATCGTAACCAACCGCAGTTCGCTTACCTGCAAACTGACATCGAAGTCGCTAGCGGCGGGACTTTCAGGTTTGCCTTTGAAGGCCCGGAAGGACTTTCCGTGTGGTTCGATGGCAAACCCATTCCGACGGCCCAAGAGTTGGAAGCCGATTGGCAGCCAGGTGTGCACCAGATCACACTTGCCATCAACTTGGGTGAACGTCAGAAGGCAGTGAAAATGCGTCTTCTGGAAGAGCAATCGACAGGTCGCTTGGCCACTGCGGCGAAGAAATAGCCGCGATTGATCAGAATTGGGGGTAATCTTGCCTTGACCTGCAACTTGCCCCTTTGGTAGTTACACGCTTCGGTCCAGCTAATTAGTATCGTCACAAGCTGACGGGGGACTTGAGCGTCATCGTGAAAAAAATTTCTCATCAGCCGTTTTTCAGCCTTTTGCGCTGCCTATTGCTAGCACTTGGAGCACTTGCTTCAGGACAAGAGGCCGCAGCCCAGGGAACCGTCGCGCCTGCACCTGTCACGGGCTCCGCGGGAGCTTCCATCCAAGGATGGGATCCTTATTCGACGGCACCCCAGTACGGATCGTATAGTCAGCCAGGCTACAGCGCGCCCAGCTATGCCGCGCCACCGACGTCCAGCTATCCGCCGCCGAGCAGTTTTCCACCGGCACCATCGTCGCCACCTGCGAGTTTTTCGACGGGACCGAACTCGTTTTATCCTCAGCAGCCGCAACCGTTATATCAACCGGCCCAGCCATTTGCTCCTCAGCAGCAGTACCAGATTCCGTACGAACGCTTCATGGAGAACCTGGCTTTTCAGTATACGTTTTTGCCTAAGCTGAACGACGACCCGGATACCCTGCAGACGCAGGACTTCGAGACCTCGGTTACTGCGCTGTTCCCCAATTTTCTGTTCAGCGATCACCCCTTGTTGGTCACACCCGGTTTCGTGCTGCACCTCTGGGATGGCCCATCCACGATGGTGCAGGACCTGCCATCGAAGGCTTACAGTGCTTACTTGGACCTGGCCTGGAATCCGGAGCTAACGCCGCGGTTGTATGCCGAACTGGGTTTTCGCGTGGGGGTCTATACTGACTTCGAGACAATCAATTCCGACAGCTTGCGGTTTCAAGGATTGGGTGTGGGCAACATCCGCTTGACTCCCACCATGACTTTGAAGGCTGGTGCCGTTTACATCGATCGCATGGACAAGAAGCTGTTGCCGGTCGTTGGTTTGTTATGGGAACCCGATAGCCTCACTCGCTTTGATATCACCTTTCCGTACCCGCGGCTTTCCAAGTATTGGACGACCATCGGTGATCGTAAGGTGTGGTGGTATGTCGGCGGTGAATATGGCTACGGTAGTTGGACGATCCAACGTTATGACTTTGTCGCCATGGATAGCGTCGCCGATCAGATCGATATCAATGACTACCGCGTCTTCGTCGGCTTAGAAGCAACGCACCCCAATCGCTTACGAGCCTACGCGGAAATCGGGTATGTATGGGACCGGAACATTCTGTATCGGGCGCCTACTATTCCCAACCTGAAAGTGAACGACACCTTGATGTTACGAGTTGGGTTTAATTTCTAAGGCGAGGCATTGAAACACCCATCGACCTATGCCGCATGTCTGTTTGTCATCGGATGCCTCTGCGGAAGCGAAGCGACGGAGCATGCTCACGCGCAGATGCAGCCGTGGGCGCAGCGCGATCTGAGCACGCTACCGCGCGAATCAACTTATCATCCGATTCAGCGCATTCCACCGACCGAAGTTTTTCCAGGCGGATATCAATTGCCGCAATATCCGAAGACAGGATCGCCTGGTAATCCAGCCGTTCCAGCCACGCTTGTCTCTGAAAATCCCCCGGAGTTGAGCACACTCTCCGACGATATCGAGAAGCAAGATGCGCTTTACCTGAGTGAAGAAGAAGTCTTCTCGACACGGCCGAAGCTCAGTCCGGCCAAGGATGGCATTTTGCAGTCGTTAACCATTCAAAGTACCTGGATCGCCGGTAGCGGAGACAACATCGGCATGACAGAAATCAGCGGTAGCGCGACACTCGGTTTTCCAGCTCCGACCCGCGAATCTCCCTTGCTGTTGACGCCTGGTTACGGAATGTACTTTCTGGTCGGTCCCGATTCGGTCGAGGCCCCGGCGACGCTTTATCAGGCCTATCTCACCACGCGCTGGATGTCGCAGTTATCACCGAAGTGGGGGACGGTATTGTCGGTTACTCCTGGCGTGTACAGTGACTTTCAGCGGACCGATAGCAATGCGTTTCGCGTCAGTGGTATGGCCATCATGTCCTACCAGTGGACCGAGTCAGTTCAGTTTCTCTTCGGTGTGGCCTATCTTAACCGCGACGACTATTCCATCCTGCCTGTGGTCGGATTGGTTTGGACGCCTGATGATGACCATCGTTTAGAACTTACTTTCCCTCGTCCTCGCTATTTGCAGTTGTTTTCATATGGCGACGGCTATGAAGACTGGTGGTATGTTTCAGGTGAGTTCGGTGGAGGGACTTGGAGCGTCGAGCACCCCCTGGGTGAAAACGACTCATTGACGTTGAGTGATTACCGTCTCCTCATCGGGATGGAACGAAAAACGGATGGGGGTGGTAAATCGTTCTTGGAAATCGGTTACGTGTTTGGCCGAAAATTCGAGTACGAAAACGATCCCGTCGAACTCAATATGAGCGACACCATCATGCTGCGAAGCGGCTGGTGGTATTAACGACCGTTTGAATGTTTGCCCAACTCTTTCTCAAGCAGCTTCATGTTGCGGCGGTTGGCCCGGAATGTAACGTCAAACAGGTCACC
Source organism: Bremerella volcania (assembly GCF_007748115.1). NCBI lineage: Bacteria > Pseudomonadati > Planctomycetota > Planctomycetia > Pirellulales > Pirellulaceae > Bremerella > Bremerella volcania. The sequence goes on along the minus strand of NZ_CP036289.1, from coordinate 5,936,042 downwards.
GACCAGTGGAATGAAACCGATGATGAAGTCGACCAGGACATTCCAAACCATCTTGGTCAACGTCCAGCGGCTGGCACCGAGACGGTAGGCTTCCCACAAAAAATAGGCGGAGACTGCCGTCGTGGAAGCGTCGCCCACAATTGGTATTAGGCCGAGTACCGCGTCCCAACCTAGAGTGATCTTCGTGCCAGGCACCGTAACGGCATCGTCAAACAAGTGGGCTATCGAACGAAGTCGCTTGATCAGCTTGTCGCGGTCTTCTTTCGAGAGGGAATGCTGGGCATGTTTGCCTGCCTTGCGAACTGCACTAGGCGTTTCAGGGCGGCGCGGCATCAACCGGGACGTATTTGGACTTAAGTGTCGAATGTTCATCGCTCGTTACCGGGGTTAAAGGTATGGCACGCAAAGGTGCCGACCTACCTTTTCGCAATCGCTATACCAGTCGCGCAGCAATCGGTGGTGAATTGGACCTATCCTGAGAGGGTTTCGCCTTAAACTATGTTCAGTAAACTTCTTAAGGCACTTGGCGACGTTTGCCAATTTCTTGCAACACCGATCATCTAACCAAATTTGCAGGCGAGCATTCACTCTGAAAGCGTGGCGACAATCCCCATAGCGACCGCGATGGTTGATGGAATGGCAGCGGCTAAGATCACCAGCGTCGCTCGCAGGGCAGCTGGAAATTTAAAGGGAAGAAACATTCCCAACACGGCTGCCAGGAAGGGGCCAGCCATGGGGAGCCAATAGCAGACGATTGGTACATCACTCCACGAATTGACGTGGGCGATCAGCAGAATGCCTGCGAGGTAGGTTGTTGACGTCAGCCCAATACCACCAAGCGGCGATCGTCCGAGAAAGATCCCTGCGACGACCAACCCGAGTGACGCACCAAAGGGTAGTCCGGCAATTTGGGTAAAGAGTAGGCTATCTGAGATTGCCACGATCGCCGAAACAGCCAGACAGGTGCCTAGCCAAACCACCGTAAATGGCCAGCGACTACTCTCCGAAGAAAGCTCCGTTGTTGCCGACACGACCGTCACTCCCACGCACCAGCACAAGAGATAGGGGACGTACGGTGGTGAAAGGGCATCCCATGTTGGCATCAGCAGATAACCAACCCCTGCTGCGACAGCCGCAGACACAACGGGGAGAATGCCAAAACGAACGAGAGCGGATCGTCCCATCAGACTAACTGCTGACGCGGCAAGCATCGCCATGACAACCCCGATCGGAAGCCACTCATAGTGAGCGTCAGGGATCCAGGGTCCTAACTTCAGCTTGAAGTATCCGACCGCGGCACCCGCAACCAAGGGAAGTGAAGTCTCGAGGGGAGAGACAGGATCATTGGTGGCGGAAGGGATCTCTTCCGAATCTGGTTCGCTCTTATCAACAGGGAAGAGTTGATGGGCAATCCAGACCAGAACGAAGCGGAGCCCGGCCGCCGTGACGAGCGGCGCGGCGAGGCCCCAAAGTAAGTCATTCCAGGAGAATGGCATGTTCGCTTATTTGCCAACCTTGATGGTCATGGTTACGTCTTCATGAACGTTGTCCGTTCCATAATCCATGCCGAAGTCGACGCGATTGATGACAAACTCTGCGTCCAAAGTGATATCCTTTCCGACTTTCACTTTGGCGGGAAAGCTGATCGACTTGGTTTCGCCAAGCAGGGTCAAGTCGCCAGTGATCTTTACCGTGCCGTCATCGGCGGCTTCGATCGATTTCGAAACGAACTTCGCCTCGGGGTTTTCGCGGACGTCGAAGAAGTCGGGGCTCTTCAAGTGATTGGTCAGCTTTTCAATTTCTGTTTCTAGCGAAGCGGTATCGATAACGACTTTGATCTCAGTCAGCTTACCGTCAGCCGCTTGGACCATGCCGTTAAACTTGCCGAATTTCCCGGTGCGTGGGTCCGGCTTGTCTCCCTTGTGTGTACCCACGAACTGAATCAACGTGTTCTCCGGCGTCAGCTTCACTTCAACCGGACCACTTGCTTCCTCGGCGACGGTTGTGGTTTCCTCGGCCGGCTTCTTCATCTCGGCCCCTTCTTTGGGGGACGGTTTTTCAGCAGGCTCTTCTTCAGAAGCTTTTTCCTTCGGTGCAGCTTCTTCCGCAGGCTTGTCGGTAAGTCCTTCAACTTCATCGGCCGGAGTCGGCTGAGCAGCGGCTTCCGGATTGACTTCTTCCTTTTTCATCTCCTCTTTGGGGGCTTCCGGCGCTGGGGCTGGCTCTTCCTTGGGCGTCTCCACGGGAGGTGCCGCCTTTTCCTCTTTCATCTCCGGCTTTTCTTCCGGTGCCGGGGCAACTTCTTCGGCTGGCTTTGCTGTCACGGCTGGCGGGGGCATGGTTTCGTTGGTGACTGCCGGTGCGGCCGTCTCGTTCGTCTTTGAAGGGGTACCGGTACCGCTATCGCCACTAGGTGGCTTGCAGCCGGTACAAGCGATCGCGGCGACCAAAACAAAACCTAAAAATCGCATCATCGTATTCTCCTTGATGTCTTGGGTGAGTGGGGTTGAGGGCGAACGCAAGCATCTAGGGTGGATGGGGACAACGCCTGTCGCTTGTCAAACGACATTAAACCACACGACCAGCAACGATTCCATTCTTCTTTTAGGTCGCTAAGTAGTCGGCGGCACTTACTGGTGCATTGCACTGGAAGTTCTCGCACACATATACCGTTGGCTGACCATTCAATGGAGACTTTCCCGATATCATCGGCTGCAAGTTCGCGCCCAGGTGTTCACCGTCGATTGCCAGTACGAACAGCGTGTTCGGCTGGTATTGTTTGTGAATAGCGTGGACAAGTTCATCGCACGATGGACGATCTGTAGCAGCAATCACGACCTCCGAGCCCGGCTGATGCAGGTAGTCGTAAGCGACCAGTAACTGCCCCGCGGCGATCGGATGTTTCTGCAAGATCTCTGCCGCTGCGGAAATTGTTTCTTCGGCAAGCTGTAAATACTTTTCGCTGCCCAACAGTTTGCCAAGCTTCGCCAGGACCAGCGCGGCAACGCCATTTCCGCTAGGAACACTATGATCGTAAAAGTCCTTGTTGCGGGCAATCAATTGTTCATGATCGTCGGCCGTGTAGAAGAACCCACCTGACTCCGTGTCGTAGAAGTGCTCGATAGCTATGTCGATCAGCTTCTGTGAGTGTTTTAGCCACTCGGTTTCGAAGGTCGCTTCATACAACGCGAACATCGCCGAAGCAACGTACGTGTAGTCATCGAGATAGGCTGGAAGCTTGGCTTGGCCGTGTCGGTAGGCGTGCAGCAACCGGTCTGTGTCGTCGGTCATTTGCTCTAGAACAAATCTTGCAGCCCTCTTGGCGGCAGCGATGTATGCGGCCTCGTTAAACGTCGCACCAGCTTTCGCAAACGCTTCGATCATCAGTCCGTTCCAACTGGCGAGGATCTTGTCGTCCTTGCCGGGACGAATACGTTGACAGCGTACGTTGAAGAGGACTTCCCGTGCCCGATTCATCTCGTCGCGCAGTTCTTGTTCCGTGGTCCCAAAGTCTTGGGCATACTGGGCAATCGGTTTCTTAAGCCTTGGGATATTGTGCCCTTCGAAGTTGCCGGATTCGGTGATGTCGTACACCTGACGAAAACGCTGGGCGACCAGGGGATCGCCTAGCAGCTGATCGACTTCCGCCGGCGTCCACACGTAAAACTTGCCTTCTTCCCCTTCGCTATCGGCGTCTTCGGTACTGTGAAAGCCTCCCTGCTGGTCGGTCATGTCGCGCAGGACGTAATCGCACGACTCCTTCACGACGCGAGCGTAGTTCTCGTTTTTCGTCAGACGGTATGCATCGACGTAATTGCTGATTAACAAGGCGTTGTCGTACAGCATCTTTTCGAAGTGAGGGACGAGCCAGTATTCGTCGACACTATAACGGGCAAACCCACCCCCTAGGTGATCATAGATGCCCCCCATCGCCATCTTATCGAGCGTGGTGGTTACCATCGGTAGGAGCTTTTCATTGCGGGTATCGATGAAGTGCCGCATCAGCAAATCGATGTTCATCGTGTGCGGGAATTTTGGAGCCGAACCAAAGCCGCCGTGCTTAGGGTCGAACGACTCTTCCATTTGCCGGACGGCCATGCTAACTCGACCTGGGGGAATCTCGGTTGATTCTGCCGATCCTAGACCAATTCGCTGCAGACGTTCAGTAAGAAGCCGCGATTGTTGCAGGGCGACCTCTCGACGGTTCTCCCAGGCATCGACCACTGCCCGGAGAACTTGATCGAAGCCTGGCATACCTCGGCCTGCCGTCGGAGGCCAATAGGTGCCGCCAAAAAAAGGCATCAGTTCAGGCGTCAGAAAAACCGACATCGGCCAGCCGCCGTGCCCAGTGAGCAACTGCACGGCGTTCATGTAGATCTGATCCAGGTCTGGGCGTTCTTCGCGGTCAACCTTGATGCTTACGAAATGCTCGTTCAAGTAGTCGGCGATGGCCTGCGACTCGAAGCTTTCGTGCTCCATCACATGACACCAGTGACAGGCCGAATACCCAATCGATAAGAAAATGGGCTTCTCTTCCTGCTTTGACTTCTCCAGTGCTTCCTTATCCCAAGGATACCAGTCGACAGGGTTGTTGGCATGTTGGAGGAGATAGGGACTCGTTTCGTGGGCGAGACGGTTCGGCATGATCCGTATTCCTTCGCGCGACGAACTGCCGCACTAAGCAAGGTGGGCGATTGGTTTATCGAAACGAATGTGTTTGATCCGGGAATTCACCGGACTGGACGTCTTTACAGAATTGGCGAACCGCATCGGAAACGGTCTGGCGGACATTGGCGTACTGCTTAACGAACTTTGGTACGTGCCCTTCGGTCAAGCCGATCATGTCATTCAGAACAAGGACTTGCCCGTCGCACGACTTGCCGGCCCCAATGCCGATCGTAGGAATGTCCAGCATCTTGGTGATTTCCGCCGCGTCGTCTTGGGGGATGCATTCCAGCACAATACTGAACGCCCCGGCATCGGCCGCCGACTTGGCATCATAGATCAGCCGTTCTCGATCGCGCTGCACACGATAGCCTCCCATTTGATGTACCAACTGCGGTCGCAGACCAATATGTGCCATAACCGGGATGCCGGCGTTTACCAAACCCGAGATTACCTCGGCCTGATCCGCGCCACCTTCCAATTTGACGGCCTGGGCACCGGTTTCTTTGAGAATGCGACCCGCGTTACGAATGGCTTCGTAGACGCCCAAAAGGTTCGATGGAAAAGGCATATCGACGATAACCAGTGCGCTGGAGACGGCACGCGTAACCATCTCGGCATGGTAAATCATCTCGTCCAGCGTGACCGGAATGGTTGAGTCATGTCCTTGGACCACCATCGATAAGGTATCCCCGACCAAGATGGCGTCGATCCCAGCTTGATCGACCAAGCTTGCCATTGGATAGTCGTATGCCGTTAGTACGGTCAGCTTCTTGCCCTCCGCTTTGCGGCTTACAAATTGGGGAACCGTCAGTCGAGATTTGCCGCGGGGGGGGGTGGACATGGGCCTAAGCCTTTTTTGATTGCAAGTGTTGAGCCAGTCAGCACTTATTTTCTCCATTGGCCGCCAAAGCGGCAACCAGTGACTGGCAACCGCTGGGCGTCTAGCAAGCTAATTAGTTTTCCGCGTATAGGAGACAGGTTGGGTAACGCACTCACTTCCCTGCGGCAGCGGACCATTGCCCATTGCGAGCAGGTATCGCGGAAAAAATTGGAAATTCTTTCGGCCAACCGTTATCCTAAGGGACACAGCAGCCTTCCATGCGCTTCCCTTCTGGAACCATTTCAGGACTCCCATGCATCGCCAAATTTCTCATCTTTGTGCGGCCATTTTGTTTTCACTGGCCGTATTGCTTCTCTCGTTTCCCGTCAACGCTCAAAACCCCAATCAGCCTCAACAGGGAATGCCCAATTTCAACGGACGCCCTGGCCAAAAACAGGAGCGGACCAGCCTGTCTGGCAAGCTCACCGCGGCCCTGCCGCCGCTAATCAAGTTGAAGCCTGAAAAGGGGAACCAGGAGTGGACGATTCGCGTCGACTCGAAGCCTGACGAGATCGTTGTTCGCGGCGAAGCGGAAAAGGGTTGGGTTCGTCCTGGCATGTTCGTCCACTTCGAAGCTACCCTCGATAAAAAGGGTGTCGGTCAATCCGCGGTCAGCGAAGTAAGTGTCTTCACTCCCACACCTCAGTTGGAACTGGGCGTTACTGAACAAGGAGGTTTGCCAGATTTCTCGTCGGCCGGTTCGGAAGAAACGACCGAAAGCTCGGGCGAAGAAGTCTCGAAGTACACCGTCGTAGGTCGCCTGTCAGGCGTCGCACGTGATGGCAAATGGAGTGTCACGGCCGGCAAGGCGAAGGTCACGGTCGAAGTCGCTGAAGATGCCAAGATCAGTGTCGAGCTTCCAGACCCACGATTGATTCGCATTGGCGACACGGTCAAGGGAACGGTTTATTACTACAACCAAGGTGTTGGCATCTTGAAGGGAGAGGTGGAAGTGGAGGCCGCGGAGCCCTTCGCTGCCCCGGAAGATCCCCGCGAAGCTCGTCGCAAGAGCCGTAGTCGAGAAAAAGAAGAAGGCCCAGCCAACCCGGCCGAAGCCAAGAGTATTTTTGATATGTAGTAACCGCAGGAGATCCAACGATTTCCCGACGGTGAACCGGGAGGGGAGGTCCTTGTGGCCTCCTCTTTTTTTGTTGATGCCGAGACGGCTAAGAATACAAACGAAATCGTTGCTACTACGCGCGGGATGGCTTATCTTGTCGCGATGATAAGATCTTATCCTCGTTTCAACTTTTCGGCAGATCTGCGATGAACGAGAGATTTTTGCGAAACGCCTTCATTATGATCGTAGTACTCGGCGGTATGTTTCTTTATGGCCTCATCCGGCCGTTTGATGGGGACGATCAGGTCAGCATCGGCGACCGCACGGTAACGTCGCGTCGAGCGAAAGTGATCGATCGAGGAAAGGAGGATACGCGGAACGTTGTCGTCCAGCCAAGTCCTAAATTTCTGATCGAATACGCCTTTGGTGATGGCACGGAGGGGTTCAACATTCTGCGAATCAGAGCGGACGGTACTGGGGAGTACAACTATTGGGACCAGGAGTCGGAGTCAGCACGACAAAAGAGGTTGACATTCAAACTGTCGCGTGCCGAATTGGAAGAGATTTGCGGAAAGCTGAATCAGTCGGGATTTATGGCGCTTGCCAACGAGTATCACGGTGATGTGACAGGCGGAACGCAGGTAGCCATCACCGTGGTAACCGGGCACGTTGAGAAAGAGGTCTATTGCGATAATCACTTTCCGGTGGCAGTGGTCGCCGTGGCCGACTATCTTGAGAAAGAAGTCATCCAGCCAAATCGCAACCGTTCCTGAGTTGCTCTCTCTTCCTCAAACACATCTCATTGGAAAAAGGTGCCCTGCCATGCGTTTTCCTCTTTTTCTGAGCATCGTCATATGCTTTTGCCTGGTCATGTTTTCGGATGCGTGTGCGGCTGAAGCGAAGCGGCCGAATATTGTCCTGATCATGTGCGACGATATGGGATTTTCGGACATTGGCTGCTACGGCGGTGAAGTCGACACCCCGAATCTTGACAAGCTGGCGACCGGCGGAATGCGGTTTCGTACTTTCTATAATAATGCTAAGTGCGAGCACACACGAGCGTCCCTGTTGACCGGACGTTGGTGGCATCACGTAGGGGCTTCAGCAAGTGTGGTGTATAAGGCTCCGACGTTCGGCGAGCGATTGCGTGAGGCAGGCTACCGTACGTTGATGGTTGGTAAGTGGCACGCAGGTCAAACGCCGTATCAGCGCGGCTTCGACCGGTACTATGGCCTGACCGACGGTTGCTGCAATTTCTGGAACCCTGGCCACGCCCGACCAGGCGAGCCTGAGCCGGCTAAGAAGCGTGTTCGCCGCTGGGCAATTGATGCGGAGGAGTTTCTTCCTTTCACGCCTGACTCGAAAGATTTCTACACCACCGATGCATTCACCGACCATGCCGTAGAGTATTTGGAAACGTACAAGGAGGAAGAGCAGCCGTTCCTGCTTTACGTCGCCTACACGGCACCTCATTATCCGTTGCATGCGAGTGAGGAAGATATCGCCAAGTATCGTGGAAAGTATGGTGAGATCGGGTGGGACAAGCTGCGTGAGGAGCGTTTCGCTCGACAAAATAAGTTAGGCGTGCTGCCTAAAAACGTCCGCTTGTCACCGCGTGATCCCGTCTTGCCGGCATGGGATGAGATTGCCGAGCAGGAACGCGACGGGTGGGATTTGCGCATGGCGACCTATGCCGCGATGATCGATCGTATGGACCGCAACATTGGTCGCATTCTGCAGAAGTTGGAAGCGATTGGCAAAGCGGACAACACGGTGATCTTCTTCCTTTCAGACAATGGTGCCTGTGACGAGTCGTCCGATCGATCGACCGTGAAAGGATCGATGCCATGGGAAGTGACCAGCTATCTAACCCAGGGACGCAACTGGGCGAATGCGTCCAACACGCCGTATCGCAAATACAAAACGACCGATTATGAAGGGGGCACACGCACGCCGATGATTGCCTGGTGGCCAAACGAAATCAAAGCCGGCACGATCACCGATCAGCCAGGGCACCTGATCGACTTCATGCCCACGATGCTCGAACTGGCCGGCGCGAAGATCACTGACGAATTACCAGGGCATTCGCTGGTCGAAACGCTTAGCGGTTCGGCAAACGAACGTGCCTGGCCCATCTACTGGCAGTTCGGCAAAGCCCAGGCGATCCGTGATCACGACTGGAAACTGGTAAAGCTCGGCAAAGGGGACTGGGAACTTTACGATCTGAGTCAAGATCCCACCGAACTCAACGATCTTGCCAAAGAGCATCCCGAAAAAGTTGAGGAGCTTGATGCCAAGTGGCAAGCTTGGTGGAAGGACAGAGGGAAGTAGTCCCGGCATTGCGTGAGCATGAACTTCACGCCACCTCTAATTCATGCTCTCTTCGTAGGCTACGTAAAGATCGGCAGAATTGAAATTATCAGCTGTCTTGGTCTCATTACCGCGTGTCTCTAAAGCTGACCCGGCGGCGAGTGCTGCCGAGAAGGCGGCTTGAATGGTGACGAAGCTTGGTTCCTGGCCTCTGTGAGCGACGTGCTTGTGTCCGAGTAATTCGGTCCTGCCGCCATCAAGAGTTTTAATGACCGTTCCTTCATCCTCCGTTTTCATGCCAAGAATCCAAAGGGTACCTCCGTTGTTGACGACTTTCGCATCTCCTGGATCGGTTTGAGATTCAATGTTCAGTTGTCTTGCCCATACATTCTGTTTGTCGGAGATCTTGAGCGGTCCCAAGCAGACGTCCGTGAGAAACAACTTTCCCGCATGCGAAAGGCCTGGCTGGTATTGTCCACCCAAAATATGACGCAATTGGAGTTCTCGGTGGGTATCCTGTGTGAAAGTAATTCCGCCCGCTTCGAGGCCTTCGATGAGCACCGCAGGCGAGGTACCATCTACGAGGACAACCGTTGCCCTTTGGTCTTTGACCGGACTAAGCATTGCTTCGCATCCAACGAAATGCCGGACATTATTTCGCAAATAGAGACCACTCTGTATGAGCCAACGCCCACGGGGTAGATAAACCGTTGTAGCCCCAGAGTCGATCGCTGCTTGAATAGACGGAGTATCGTCCATATCGTCGTCCGGTCTTCCAGAATAGCCCATCGGAAATTGATGAGGACTGGCCCATCGGCTGAGATCTTGTTCCCAGTCGACTTGCGTTGGTTCTTCGATAGGAAGCCCCAAGGACTGGGCGGGCGAAGGAAATAGCGTGAAGGGCTTACCCTTGCGGCTCGCCTCGGATCCGTTGGCAATGTATTCAACCAAGGGTGAGTCGACCACGGTAGGGTTGCCCCGACCATGTTGAATCTCATTCGAGACAATTGCACGAAAGCCATCTGCCCGAATGTTTCTGAGAAAAGCAGCCTTTTGATTGCGAATCGCGACGGGTGGAGAACCATTACCCGTATAGGTTAATTGGGAATCAATCAGAAGGAGACGGCTCTGCCCGGGATCTCCCTTCATTGTAGGACCGTTGTGTATCGCGGTGACGCTTCCTTGAAATTCGAGGTCTCGCACGAAAATGGATTGAGAGAAGCCATTAGTCCAGCCGTACTCTCGTTGATTTCGAAGCTTGATGTGTTCAAATGTTTGCGATGCCGTTTGATAGGCGCACTTAATCCCGCGATCGAAACCGTCGACGGTAAGATGCTGTACCAATAGAGGCCCTACTTCGTCGGTATGCCCCATATCGAGTCCAACTGCGCCACGATGTTGCGGGTCTTCGCTCTTAATTGTGACTTGGCGTATACCGCCTTGGTTGCTTGCGTTGAACAGAACGCCTGACGCTTTGGGGTGATCTTTTCCAACTGAGACGGTCATGTGGCGAAGACCATTGCGAAATCTTTGGGCCGGACTCGGACCGAACCAGAGGACTGCGTCGGCGAATTCTTCATTCACGTTGTCCATCAGGCGAAGGATCGTGCCTTGCTCGGACTGGCCGATCAGGATATTTCGCTTGGCTCGGTCACGTAGTTCCAGGCACGCATGCTTGTTCTTTAAGGGATCCTGCTCGGGCAGGTGAAAGAGCGTGTCACCGATGTCATACACACCATTGGGGAAGTAGAAAATGTGATTGCCAGAAACGTGATCACAAAGCGCTTGTTGAATAGCACGAGAATCGTCCTTGCCGTCATCGGGTATTGCGCCGTAGGGTGCCTTCGTAACGTCGATCACGCCAGAATCGTCTGGGAATAAGATATTTTCCGCACTCGCCAAGGAAGGCAGGCAAATCAGTAGCAGCGATGGTATGAAAAATTTTACGGCATGCATGGTGGTTTCGGCAGATAAAGGCGATGAAACACTTGGCGCTCCCACGTGGCTGTCCGCTGCAAGAAACTCCATTTAACCAGTCAGTTCCTCATAAAGGACCTCTTCTTTCCCCAAAAAAGCCGCCAGTGACTTCTGGCGGCTTTCTTCGTTCTTGGTTGATCTCAGTCGGGCGATTAGCCCATCTGTATTTCGTAACCTTTGCGGTTTTCTCGCGAAAGGAACGTGTTGGCCTGGTCGTCGCCGATGACCTCTCGCTTTTCTGGATCCCAATTGAGTTCGCGACCCAATCGCATGGCGATATTCGAGAGGTGACAAATCTCCAGCATGCGATTGTGGGACCAGACGTCTGAGATCGGCTGTTTGCGTGACTCCATACACTCGATGAAGTTGACGCTGTGGTTCGCCGGAACAGGCCCGCCGTAGACCTTTTCGATCGAACCTTCCGGCAGCGGATTCTCTTTGAGGGCTTCGATGGGGGCACCAACGATTTTGCCGCGATTGACGAAGAAACGGCCATCAGTTCCCTCGAAGAGGATCCCGTTGTCACCTTCGCTGGTGATGATCATTTCGACGTCGTTAGGCATGTCGGCCTGAATCTTGAACTTGGTCGCTACGTTGTACCGATCATGAACGACCGGGTTACCGTCTTGGTATTCGCAAGCCAGTTCGTACTCAAGCGGTTTCACCTTGCTCGGACCGGTGTCGGTGGCACCCAATGCCCAGCAAGCGATATCGACATGATGGGCACCCCAGTCGGTCAGCTTGCCGCCAGAGTACTCATGCCAGTTGCGGAACGAATAATGGCAATTGCTGTAAAGGGGAACGCCACCGCCGTAACCCGTTCGCATTTCCGGCAGGGCTCGATAGTCGACCTTCTGGGCTGGGCCAAGCCACATATCCCAGTCGAGTCCGCCAGGAATATCCGCCACGGGAATTTCGGGAGAACCGGTCATTCCATTGATGCCGCACGTCACCTTTTGAACCTTACCGATGCGGCCTTCGTTGACCATGGCGACCGCTTGCAGGAAACGCTGGCCTGATTCACTTCGCTGCATGGTACCGACCTGGAAGACGCGGCCCGTTTCCTTGACGACCTTTTCGATCAACTTGCCTTCGGCGATCGTCAGGGTGAGGGGCTTTTCGCAGTAGACGTCTTTGCCGGCATACATTGCTTCGACGGCAATTTTGGTATGCCAGTGATCTGGCGTGGCAATCATCACCGCGTCGATGTCTTTGCGATCGAGCACCTTGCGATAATCGGTGTAGGCGTCGGGTTTTTTGCCTTGCTTCTTTTCGAGCTTCGATACGTTTTCTGCCAGAACGTTGGCATCGACATCCGCCAATGCGGCGAAGTCAGCATAAGGAGTCGTCTTGTTAGTGATCCCCCAGCCTTGGTTGCGCAGACCGATCGTCGCGAATGTGGGGCGATCATTGGCGTTTTGAAAACCAAAGGCGCGGTTGGCCGAGGGGATGATGACGGTGGCTGCACCTGCAGCGGCAACTCCCTTAAGGAATTGACGACGTGTGCTTTGCGGGAATTGAGACATGGTTGATCTTCCTAGGGGTGATTAAGAGCGAATGCCTTGGAAATGTGGGGTAGGTAAACTGAGGCAGTGATGAGTCATACTCATTTTAGTCGTAGTAGAGCAGGTCCGTTCCCTATTTTAACGTGAGACGATCGTAACCGCGACTATCGGGATGTCGTAGAAATCGCCGGTTTTGTGCGAAAAATGCCACGAATTGCTACTTTCGGCTCGGCAAATTGCCCCACATTTCCTGCATCAAGGCAAACACCTCCGGCTCATCTTTCTTAAGCTCGCCGGTAACAAATGGATAGAAGTCGTTCGATCCAAAATAAGATTCGGTCATCTCGGCGAAGAACTCCTTCGGGTTGGTTAACGCGTAGTGCTCGCGTAGATGACCTGGGCTCGTAAGGACCGACTGGTAACTCTGATTCTCTTTGAACTTTTCCCATACGGCTCGGATACGCGCGTTGTCAAAGCCTAAAAATTGATCGTGATAGGCATGAGCAAGTTCATGCAGCACGACCCATGGCATTCTGTGGTTTTCGTATGGAGAAAGAAAAGCGTCCACACTTGGAATATGTACGCACTTGGCAAGCTCTTCGTCGTAGCGGTTGCGTTTCAGCCAACCTTTGTCGGGGTGGTACTGCATCGCGGTAAGCTCGCCATAGTCGAGATCGAGTTGAATCACGACCTTGCGAAGCTTCTCCAAAGATTCTGGAGGCATCACGACGTCGATGGCGACGAGACGAGCAGAGAGAAGTTTGAGCGCACGCTCCCCTTGGTCCTTGTGTTTGCCGGCGAGAAGTCGGTCGTCCACGCGGACAGTCCATCCTTCGACGTCTCGCACCGTATGTTTGTCTGGCAGTGCTGGGCCATCCTGAGAGAACGCCTGCGAACAAGGAAGCATTGCGAGCACCAGCAGCACCGTAAGTGCGATGAGTCTGTTCATGAGGATTGCTTGGCCACAATGGCTTACTTGGACTTCTTTTGTTTGGGATGCGTGGGCGGCTTGGCATCTTGCGAGCGAATCAGCGGTGCCGTTGGGCGTTTTGTCGCCTTGATGTCAGCCACATGCTGATTGTACATTTCCTGCAATTGTTCGCAGACGTCGGGGTGCTGGGCGGCGACGTTGGTAGTTTCACCGATATCAGCGACGATGTCATAAAGTTGAACCGGTTCGCTCGAGGGCGTTCGACCTTGTGGAGCATCACGTCCCTGCTTCTTTTCTTGCCAGGGATAATACTTCCATTTCCCATGCCGGACGGTACCTTCTCCGTGCATAAGAACGAACGACTCTCGCGGGCCCTCGGTATTTTCAGTGAGCATCACCGAACGGATGTCGACGCCGTCGATCCTGCGTCCTGAAAGCTTGCCATCACACAGTTTGGCCAGTGTCGGCAACACATCAATGGATGCGGTGATTTCATCGCATACGGACCCGGCTGGAATGGTCCCAGGCCACCACATCAACGTGGGTTCCCGAATACCGCCGTCATAAACACTCGCCTTCTTGGCTCTTAAAGGAAGAGACGACCCCACGGCAGCACCGTTGTCGCTCGTAAAGATAACCAGTGTGTTTTCGGCGATGCCTTCATCCCGAAGAGTCTTGAGAATTTCGCCAACTGACCAGTCGACTTCTTCAATGGCGTCCCAAATCAACTTCTCGGTACGCCCCTGGAATTCCTTACTGACGTGCAGCGGGAGGTGAACCATCGTGTGAGGCAGATACAGAAAGAATGGTTTGTCACTGTCGGATGTGATAAAGCGAATCGCTTCCTCGGTGTAGCGTTTGGTGATCGTATTTTGATCACAGGGATACTCGATGATTTCTTCGTCTCTCATGAGTGGGACGACGTTCTTTTTCGTGACTCCGTCTTTCAACTCCTGCATAGTGACCCCTTCGCGGAGGACGATGTCGGCGGCTAGCTTGTTGGCTGGATCGATCCACATATCATTGCTATAGGGGATGCCGTAATAGCTGTCGAATCCTTGATAGGTCGGCAGGCAAGGGGGAAGATGGCCGAGGTGCCACTTGCCCACGCAGGCCGTTCGATAGCCAACATCATGGAGCATATCCGCAATTGTCTGTTCCTCAGGATGTAGCCCCTGATTGCTATTAGGAAAGAGCACCGGGTTCATGCTCAGCCGCTGATAGTGAGTGCCGGTTAACAACGCCGTCCGCGAGCCAGAGCAGACCGCGCAACCAACATAGAAGTCGGTAAACTTCATCCCTTCCGCGGCCATCTGATTCAAATTCGGCGTGCGTGGGCCTTTGGCTCCGTTGAACTCGACATCCCCATACCCCATGTCGTCAATGAAGATGAGGACGATGTTTGGTGACCGCTGCGCTTCTTCACCGAGGGCAAGTTGGGCTTGGGAAACGAGAAAACAAGCCAGGAGAAATCCGACTAGGAGTCGCATCATGTGGTCTCGCGAAGGGGAGTGAGAAAGGAATCTATCGGCAGGCGTCGATCTGATTATCAATGACGCGACGACTCAGGTCAAATTTTGGTAGATTTCTGTTGTTCAAGAGCGCGTCTCAATGTTCTTTGGCGAGTTGCGACTAAATGAATCGCCTCTATGTCCAGCAATTGGCCCAGAGACTGGGTTGGATTGAGCCCGAATTCTTCAATCATCGACTTGAGGGATGGCCTACCGAGAACTACGGAGCGGAACTTGTCGAATGGGCCGAGTGCCGGATCTCGGAGAGTTTCTTTCTGCAGGTCAATGGTCTACCGCAGAACATTGAAGACTACTCCCTCTGCGTCTACGCGATTCGATATCAAATCTGCAGCGGTTGGCGATCGATCCGACTAACTTCTGATGACCAGCAAAGACAAGAAGTTGCAAGGAAGGCTGCCCCCTTCTTCGACTTCAAGCACTTCTCTACATCGGAGGCCCGTGCCTGCTATCGCCGAGAGTTCCCACACTCAAAAGGGTATTCCTGGAAGCGAATTCAAGTAGAAGGTGCACCGCACTTCATGCAGCAGATCTTGTAGTCCTTAGCGTTCTCCCTTGCGATCGTCTCAACCGTAATCCGAGTACGTGCCTCGCCACTACTTTCGCGGGACAACGCCTGGCGAGCGTTGTGCATCAATCTGGCTTTCCATGGTCTGACTTTGTCTTGGGGAGTCTGTAAGAGTTGCTCGGGAAATCATGAGGTGATTTTGAGGTCTGTTGCGATACTGATTTGCATTTTGTCTTGGCCGAATTGTGTTTTTCAAACAAATCGGCCAGAGCCTATTTTGCAACATTGAGTTGACCATGGCGGCTGAATTAGTTTGTCCGTTCTAGCGCAAGTACAAATGCATGCGAAGATTCTATTTTATTTATTCTTTTAGGTTGGAGTCTGTATATGAGACAACGAAGCAAGCAAGTTGGGTTTACGCTCGTGGAATTGTTGGTGGTGATCGCCATCATCGGGGTGCTGATTGCACTCCTCTTGCCGGCCGTGCAACAGGCCCGCGAAGCGGCACGACGGACGAGTTGCCGTAACAAAATGAAGCAGTTAGGACTGGCTCTGCACAACTACCACGATACGTTCAATGTGTTCCCTTCCGGCAACATGAGCCGCAGTGGTTCGACGACGGACTGCACTCCGGATGGAAATCAATGCCAGGACGGGATGGCCTCGTGGACCGTTTTGATCTTGCCGTTCATCGAGCAAGGCAACCTGTACGATCAGTTCGACTTCAAGCAGCCGTTGTACTGGGGCTTTAACGACGACTTCACGGGAACCAATCCCAACTGTGGTACCAACAATGTGAACTTTGTACCCCAAACCACTTCCGTCGACGCGTTCCATTGTCCTTCGGATCCATTGGCGTCGGGTGGTAGTTTGACGAACAATTACATGGGCGTGATGGGCGGCGATACGTTCCCGGCCAACAACAATGGTTCAGCCTATAACTGTCGGATGAATAACTCGCGTTTGAACTACAACAATGGGATGTTGTATTTGAATTCGAAGACCGGCTTCCATAGTGCTACTGATGGGTCGTCGAATGTTTATTTGATCGGTGAGAGTAAGTACCTGTTCCAACCTAATTTCTGCTGTGAAACGGCTACGTGGGCTTCGTCAGCACGCATCAATAATGATGACTCGCTGCTATTGAACATTGTTGCATGTACTTTTCAGCCAAATACAGGCGACAATCCGCTGAACAATAACGTCCATATGTGGGACGAAATGCCAGGTACCGTTGGAAGTTGGCACCCTGGCGGATGTCACATGGCCATGGGGGATGCTTCAGTTCACTTCATCAGTGAGAACATCGACATCACGACGCATCGAAATTTGAGCAAGCGTAGCGATGGTTATCCCATTGGTGGGTTCAGCGGTCTCTAGTCGCTCTTCAGGCAACCACTAAAAGGAGATATACCATCATGCGCATTTTGATATTACTTGCCCTCGTTGTGGCTACCGTTACCCTCGGCTGCAACGGACCAGCTACCGAAGGTCCCGAGCGGTTCCCGTTGTCGGGCGCGATCACTTACAAGGGAGCGCCACTGCCAGCCGGCAAGATTTACTTCGAACCGAATGGAAAGAAAAACAATTCCGGTCCGATGGTGACGGCTGAAATCAAGGATGGCAAATACGAGACGCCTGCAGGCAAAGGTACCGTGGGGGGAGCCCACATCGTTCGCATCGATGGATACGACGCCAAGAACGTCACGGAGCATAACCCGTTGGGGGATGCCCTTTTCATCAATCATGTGATCGAGGTCGATTTGCCGAAGGAAAAAGCGACCGAAGATTTCACCGTTGAGAAGTAATCCCTTCAGGGCATTGGCAACAACACCGAAAGACGGGCCTAAACTGGTCCGTCTTTTTCTTTTGGATGTATCTCGTTTTGTGATAACACGTTCCGAATCCAATTGCCGCTCGCAGCCAAATTCGTAGATCTGATCGGCCCTCGGAATCGTCTTCCCCAATGGGCTTAGTATGCGCCATTGGCTGACCAATAGGAGACACGAAGATGCGTACGATCATGCTGGCGACCGTCACCGCAGTGGTTCTGGGAACGTTTGTGGCTGGAACCATGTTGACGGGGGCCGAGGGAGATGCTCAGTTGGCGAATGAAAACCCTCAAATCGACTACCAGGGCTTCATGAAGCAGGTGCAGGAGGTTGCCAAAGTTCGTGAACAGAGGCGTGTGTCGGAAGAGGGGTTCATTCGCATGATGGATGATCCCAAGACCATCGTTCTCGATGCTCGCAGCAAACGGATGTACGACCTTTTGCATGTGAAAGGAGCCGTGCATATCTCGCTGCCGGACATGACGGCAGAGGATCTGGCCGAGCTAATTCCGAAGAAGGATACTCGGGTTGTGATCTACTGCAACAACAATTTCAAGAACGAACCCCAGGCATTCGCGCCCAAGGCTCCCGTCGCTTCGCTCAACTTGAATACCTACAACACGCTCTACAGCTACGGCTATCGAAACATTTACGAGTTGAAGCCGCTGTTGGATCGACATGACACAAAGATCCCCTTCGCAGGTACATCGGTGGAAAACGGCAAGTAGCCTCATTTCCCAGCCTCGGTCCCTTGACCGAAGTTGGGAATTTACAATTGCCCTTCTCCTTTCTCATAGGCCACTCCGGCATCTCGATCGCAGGTTGGCAGCATGGATGTGCGCGAAGAAGTACGTGTTATTGAGAACCGGTTGAGGTCCGCTAGAGTTGCGTAAGCCGTGAAGATTTCTTTCGCGGAAATGTCGAATGAGGGTAACTCCCTTCGACTATTTCCATGCAGTGCAAGTTCCAGAACGCAGATCATTTGCTTGCTAATGGATGACGCCGCGAATTAAAATCACCTAGTTTTGATGGGACAGCTGAGGTGGTTGGGTTCTATTCCCATTAAAAACCGATAGGGACGTAAGAGAAGACCATGAAATACATGTTACTGGTTTACGGCGCGGAATCGTGTTGGACGCCTGAGAGTCGTGAGGATTGCATGCGAAAGAGCATGGCGATCTGCGAGGAACTGGAAAGGGAGGGCAAGCTCGTGGCGTCTTCCCCACTTATGTCCGTTACGACGTCCAAAACGGTTCGGGTTCGGGAAGGCAAACAACTGATCACTACCGGTCCGTTTGCCGAAACGACCGAGCAGCTAGGAGGCTATTACGTGCTGGATGTCGAGACTGAGCAGGAGGCCCTGGAAATCGCAGCCAGGATTCCTCCGGCCTCGGTGGGATGCGTGGAAGTCCGTCCTTTGGAGCCTCTTCCGCAGTAGTTGGCTGCGGCACTTCTCGCTTCGCGTCCCGCCGACTATGATCCAATCAGTGTCTGGAATCTGTCTTCCTTGCATGGCTGGGTCTAAGACGTATGGGAAGCATCTATGAGCTACCGACATGGGTAATTGTTGGCAGCATATTCATTTTGACGTTCATCGCGAACGAAGTCGGTTTTTTGGCAGGTCGGCGAGAAGGAAAGAATGACTCGGAAGGTGCACGGACGGTCAGCAATGGGCTGAAGGCAAGCATTCTAGGGCTGGCCGCTTTGCTGTTGGGGTTTTCATTTTCGACGACGACGGCCAAGCACTATCAGCGACAGCGACTGGTTTTGGAAGAAGCCAACGCGATTGGCACCTGCTACCTTCGCGCCGGCTTACTGAGTGACCCGCAGAGATCAGAGCTTCAGCAAGGTCTCGAGCGTTTCACCGAATTGCGATTGAAGCGTTTCGAATTCGCCCTGGATCATGACACGTACCACGAGACACTGAAGCAGATGCAGGTCGAACTCGATTCAATTTGGCGGACCGTCGAGACGACCATGCAAAGTCAGCCGGATCGAATCGTTCCCAGCCAGATCGTTCCCGCGGCCAACAGCGTCATTGACTTAAACACGACGCGAGAGTGGTCGGCGCGCAATCACATGCCGCAACCGGTGTTGATTTTGTTGTGCATTTGTATCATCGTTTCCAGCATGATTACCGGGCATTCCTCTGGGCAGGTGGGCAAGAGGTATCTCGGATTGTGGGTCGCGTTCAACGTGCTACTCACGCTCGTTCTTTTTGTGATTCTCGATTTCGATCGTCCTCGTCGTGGCTTGATTCAGGTCGATCATCAACCAATGGTGGAAGTGCTGGAGACGATGCAGCCCGCTGCCAGTTAACGCGACTACGCTTGTTGATAAATTCATGAAGATGTCAACGATCGCGGATACGATGCCATCCGCCGCGTATTTCTCAATGAAATCATCGAGCACTCTTCGCTTTACGTAAGCGAGCCTTTAACGGCCGAGTGATCGGTTGTGATGCGTTTAGAAGGGCCAAGCATAGATCGCCAGACCGATGGCCGCACAGGAAACCGCGAAGCCCAGGATCACCAGCACGCCATCCCGCACTGTGATGCCCAAAGCAAATAGTGCGATTGCCGTTCCGGGAATGGCTACGGCAAAGGGCAGGAAGGCCAGCGGAATGAAGAGCAACGCCAAAAAGGCGACAATCGTCGCAATGACATAATGAAATGGCGCGTGTGTGATTGTCTGCAAGCGACGGCTAGTGAAGCCTTCCAGCCATTTCGCCCAGGGAAGCGTTTTGTCGATTCCTTTCGTTAACGTTTCTCGTGAGAAGGAAAAGTCGAGCAGTCGCTGTGGTAACCATGGTCTTCCGCTTGAGAAGATCATTTGTATGGCAATCAACATCAGAACGCAGCCAGTTACGATCGACATGCCTGGTATGGCACCAATGGGTGAGACGGCCATGATGGCAGGCACCAGCAGGAGAGGTCCAAAACTTCGACTGTTGAGCGAGTCGAGCGTGTCTTCCAGCGTGACGTTGTCCCCGTCGGTGTTCTCTTTCATTTGCTCGAGTATATCGACAAGACCTTCGGGGGAAGAATCATTTGTAGGTTCTTCCGAAGTCGTTGATGTGGCAGTGGTTTGAGCGGTTGTCATTTTGCTTTCTGGTGAAATGGGTGTTGGCGTCAAAACACCATAGAGCAAAATGCATGCCGTTTATTGAAGTCGCTTTTGCTCCATGAGTGATCGAAAGTAATCGACATGGTCCGCAGCGCTGCGTTCCAGACTGAAATGCTGAATCACACGTGAGCGGGCCGCATTGCCTAGATTGGATGCTAGATGCTGATTCTCGATCACGCGAGTCAGCGAATTTGCCAGAGTACTAACGTCATCGGCCGGAAAGACGACGCCAGTATCGTCGTGTTCAATCAAAATGCGATTACCGGGGATATCGCTGACCACACATGGAAGTGCCGCGGCCATCGCTTCGAGTAGTGCGATCGACATCCCCTCGTGCAGTGATGGAAGAACGAATGCGTCGGCGGCGGACAGCACGTCTTCGACCGTATCAAACGCCCCCGGCAAGATGATCCGGCTCTGAAGACCCATCGCTCCGACCAGCGAAGCCAACTCCCCTTCCTGAGGCCCTTCCCCAATGAGCCATAGACGAGCCATTGGAAAACGCTGTAGGACATACGGCCAGGCACGTACCACCTTGGTCAGGCCTTTGCCTGGGTGAAGTCTGCCGGTGAAGACCACCAGGGGAGCGGACTCGGCCAAGGTGAGTATCGGATTGGCCGCGGCAAGGGCTGCCCGGGCAGCGCGACGCTGTTCGGCGGATCGCATGGGACCGACTTTTACCCCGTTGGGAATGAAGCGGATCTTATCACGCTCGAAACCGGATGAGGCCATCTCGTCGAAGATCTGCTGGCTCGGAGCCACGAAGCCGTCGGCTTGTTGACAAGTCCGGCGGATGCGATGACCGAAGTTGGCTGTTTCGTGGAAAGCACAGTCCCCTGTCTCACCGGTTCCTTCGGCCCGCAAGATGACCGGGATCTTGCTTCCTTGTAAACGGGAGGTCGCCACTACGGCGCTGTGTTTGAGCATCGAGACGTATACCGCATCGAGTTCGTTCTGCTGCGACCTGAGCCAACGCCCCAGCGACATCATGTACCTTACCGTTCCCCAGCCGCGGACCGAAGGGTTAGGCAGGCGAACGACTGGAATGCCGCGATGCGAAATTTGCTTAGGCCAATCTGGGTGCCACTGAGCAGTCACGAGTTGGACTTGATGCCCTTGGCGCGTGAGTTCCTCGGCCAGATTGGCCATGACCATTTCCGCCCCCCCAACCAGAGGCCAGAATCGGCGAGTGACAAGTGCCAGGCGAAGAGAAGTCATGCGTGCGAAGCGATCTCGTGGTCTTCCAACGCCGCAACAAACGGCAGATTGCGGTAGAGGTCTTGATAATCCAAACCGTACCCTACGACGAACTCGTTGGGAATACGAAAGCCGACGAAGTCAGGCCGGATTGCCACTTCGTGGCGCTCGGATTTGGAAAGCAGCACCAGCGAACGAACCGAGGTCGGGCCATGCTCCTGGATGCTTTCGAGCACGTTCTTCAAAGTGTGGCCCGTATCGAAAATGTCATCAACGACCAGCACATCTTGCCCGGCAATCTGCGGCATCATATCCAGATTCAGGGCCAACTCACCCGCCGAAGTAGCTTTTCCGCGGTAGCTGCGTGCCTGCATGACGCCTACCCTTAGTGGCATCTCCAGCTGACGAATCAAGTCGGCCATTAATACCAGGCTTCCGGTCATGACACCGAGTACCGTCAGAGGCCGATCTCCGTACGTATCGGCCAGTTCCGTCGCCAGATGGGTGACCCTTGTGGCAAGTTCTTTCGTTTCAATCAAGGTATGCAAAGAAAACATCCCCACGTGCGGATGACGGAAGTTGTATCGATAAGCCGCTATTGTAAGCTGTTAGCTCTTCGTTCTGTAGAGTCCATATGGGCTTCAGGCATGATCTGTTGTCGAAGCAAGTACCTCGGCGATTCTGCCTCTCATGTATCCATTCATTTTCAACAACGAAAGTTTCATGTTCGACATCATCGGAGACATTCACGGCCATGCTGACGAGCTGATCGCACTACTCGGCGAGTTGGGCTATTCACAGCGAGATGGAATTTACGGTCATTCAGAGCGAAAGGTGATCTTTCTCGGGGATTTCGTCGATCGCGGACCCAAGATTCGTGAAGCACTGGAGATCGTCCGCGGCATGATCGAAACGGACGCGGCCCTTACCGTGATGGGTAATCACGAATTAAACGCGATGGCGTTTCACATGCCCCATCCCGATCGGCCCGGCGAGTATGTGCGTCCACATACTCCTAAGAACGAAAAGCAGCACGGGCAAACGTTAATTCAATTAAGCGATTCTCAGCTGAGCGATGCCCTGACGTGGTTTCGCACGCTTCCGATGTGGCTGGAACTGGATGGACTACGCGCCGTGCATGCTTGTTGGGACGATGCCGAGATCGGCCAGATCGCGAACCAGCTTCAGAAATCCGGAGGACTCACCGACGAGGTGCTTGCTGCGGCCTGTTTGCCCGATGGGGCACTTTTCGCTTCGATCGAGGTGGTCCTCAAGGGAAAAGAGATGCAATTGCCCCAGGGATATAGCTTTCAAGACAAGGATGGGCACGAGCGTACGAAGACGCGGACACGCTGGTTCTTAGCTGCGGCAGGTCATACTTTCGGCAGCTACGCGATGACTGACGAGTTGGATTGCGATATTCCATTGAGTGACGATGTTCGCAGAGCGTCACGACCGTACGGCGAGACCGAAAAACCGGTTTTTCTCGGTCACTATTGGCTGAAGCAAGCCACGCCCAAGCGTTTGGCCAGGAACGTGGCCTGTGTCGATTACAGCGTTGCCAAGGGAGGCTTCCTGTGCGCGTATCGCTGGGATGGCGAACAGGAGCTTTGCGACGAAAACTTCGTGTACGTCAGGTGAATGCGGACGTTAGTTGGCAGCACCGGCGGCAGCCAATCCGCCAGCAAAGAGGACGAGCGCAACTTGAATCACGATCCCCAAGACCCATAGGCCCACGCCGACCATGCCGAGAATCATGCCGATCTGCGTCATTTGACGCCCTTCGGGATCCATCCGACCCGCATCGATTTCCGCCAAATCTTGCGAGCCCATATACCAGGCCGCCGGGGCACAAAAACAACATGCGATCAGACCGAGAATTCCCAGGACCAAAATGAGTACACCACGATGTGGTTTCATGTCCGCGTTTCCTTACTAGTTCGAATAGTCGGCTTTAAAGTTGATAAGGGATCCGATGAGGCATCAGCCTCGCGGAGTATGATAACAGGTGGATTCTTGAATTCCCACAAAAGTTCTGTTTTTCAAACCGATAATCACTTTGTTTTATGGCAACCGAACTAAGATCAGCTTCGCTGAACAGAGTTGTTTTTCCCAAAAGTTGAAATAAGCATGACCGATCAACCCACTTACGGCAACTGGCGAAAGATCGACCTCGATGGCCATCTGTGCGAACTGTTCGAGCCGCGGCAGAGGAACGAGCATGGGTACGTAGTGATCTATCTGCATGGGGTACACCTGGGGAAACTGTATCACAGCCCGGCGTTTGTCGAGCAATTTGAAAAGTTTGGTTTGCCGGTGGTTGCTCCTGTAACGCAGCGAAGTTGGTGGACCGATCGGATCTGCGAAGAATTCGATCCTCAGCGATCGGCCCAGACCTACCTGCTGCAAAACGTGCTGCCGTTTGTCGAAGAGCAGTACGGAGCCAGGACGTCGAAGGTGGCGCTGTTCGGGACGAGTATGGGGGGACAAGGCTCTCTACGGTTTGCCTACAAATTCCCTGATACCTTCCCGATTGTTGCTGCCGTGAGCCCGGCAATCGACTATCAGAATCGGATGCGCGACGACCCGGAAGATAACCTGTGGCAAATGTACAACAGTCCGGAACAGGCCCGGCAAGACACGACGACCTTGCATATTCACCCTCTGAACTGGCCCCGTAATCAATTCTTTTGCTGCTGCCCTGAAGACACCTCTTGGTGGGAAAGCTCAGATCGATTACGAATGAAGCTGCAGTCTTTGGGCGTGCCGCACACCTGCGATCTGGAGACCAAGGGCGGGGGGCATGGTTTCAACTACTACAGCCTGATGGCCCCCAAGGTGGTTCAGTTCCTTTGGGACTGCTTAGAAAAAGAACGCCGCAGAATTGTTTAGATCATGTGCACCTGTGAAGAATTCGCTGGACGATGCAGAAACTGATGCTCATCATCCCGACGCTTGATCGTTCGGGGGCCGAGAAACAACTGACGATGTTGGCCAAGGGATTGCCTCGCGATCAGTTCGATGTTTCGGTCTGTTGCCTGACGCGGGGTGGTCCTTATAGCGAAGAGTTGAGTGCGGCTGGCATCCCGGTGACGGTGATCGGAAAGCAGTTGAAGATCGATCCGGCTGCTTATTGGCGACTCAAGAAACACATTCAAGAAGTCAAGCCCGACATCGTTCACACCTGGCTTTTCGCTGCCAACAGCTACGGTCGCAAGGCGGCCCAAGCAGCCGGCGTCCGCCATATTCTGTGCGGCGAACGTTGCGTCGATCCCTGGAAGATCACCCACGAGCATTTCATCGATCAATATCTCGATCGCTTTACTGACAAGATCTTGGTCAACAGTTCCGGCATCGTCGACTTCTACGTGAAGAAGGGACGCGACAAGAACAAGTTTGTCGTCATTCCCAACGGCATTGATCTGATCGACGGCTCTCCTCAGATCAGCAAAGAGGAGCTTTGGAACCAGTTGCGATTGCCGTCCAACGCCAAGATGATGCTCAGCGTGGGACGTCTGTGGCCGCAGAAGCGAATGAAAGACCTCATCTGGGCGACCGAGATATTGAAGCGGATCCGCGATGATGCGTTTCTGGTAATCGTCGGCGATGGTCCCCAGCGCGAACGGCTAGTGCGATACACGCAGCAGGTCACCATCGACGACAAGGTGCGGATTGCCGGACCACGTGACGACGTGGCCGATTTGATGCGGCATGCCACCCTGTTTATGCTCGCCAGTGGTTATGAAGGCCAATCGAATGCCTTGATGGAGGCGATGTCGATTGGCCTGCCGGTGGCAGTCAGCGATATTCCCGGCAACCGCGACTTAGTTACCCACGACGAGAACGGTTACCTCGTCGGTTTAGGACAGCGGACCGAGTATTCCCGCTTTGCCAATTTCCTGCTGGAAGACGAGGCCCTGAGAAACCGCTTCTCGGAAGCCGCGCGAAAGACAATCGGCGAGCAGTTTAGCGTCCAGCAAATGATCGATCGACACGCGGCTCTCTATCAGAGTTTGTCGTAATTGTTGGACTGCGGCCCACTTCTGGCGAACTCCCCTGCCCCGGTTGTTATCCCTTTTGACCGGCGGTAGGCTAGTAGGTTTGAATTTCGGCCATCTGTTTGACCCTAAGAAAACTCAGAACGAAGACCATGAGCGATCCTTACTTCCAGAAGCTGTTTGCTGAACGTATCGGTGGCGAAAACTACGGTAAGGGAACCGCGATCTATAAGTTCGAGAAGATCAAGCGGGCCAAACGCAAGGCACTGGCCGACTATCCTGATCGCCAGTTGATCGATTTCGGTATCGGCGAAAATGACGAAATGGCCCCGGAATCGGTCCGCAAAGTCATGGCCGAAGAGATTAACAAGCCAGAGAATCGCGGTTACGCCGACAACGGGGTGGCCGAGTTCAAGAAGGCCGCCGCCGACTACATGAAGCGGATGTTCGGCGTCGAACTCGATGCCGCGACCGAAGTGAACCACTGCATCGGTTCCAAGACGGCCCTGGCCATGTTGCCGGCCTGTTTCATCAATCCCGGCGATATCTGCCTGATGACAGTGCCTGGTTACCCGGTCGCCGGAACGCATGCAGCGTACTACGGTGGTACCGTATACAAGCTTCCTTTGTTAGCTGAAAACGATTTCTTTCCCGATCTCGACGGCATTCCGGCGGAAGTGAAAGAGAAGGCCAAGCTGTTGGTGATCAACTATCCCAACAGCCCAACCGGAAAGGTCGCGACCAAGGAGTTCTACGAAAAGGTCGTCAAGTTCGCTAAGGACAACAACCTGGTTGTCGTGCAGGACGCGGCCCATACCGTGTTGACCTTTGAAGGCGAACCACTCAGCTTCCTCAGCGTGCCAGGGGCTAAGGACGTGGGGGTGGAAGTCCATTCGCTGTCCAAGGGCTTCGACATGATTGGGTGGCGTATCGGTTGGGTGTGTGGCAATCCGCTGCTGGTTCAGGCATTCAGCGACGTGAAGGATAACTGTGACAGCGGGCAGTTCATTGCCATCCAAAAAGCAGCCGCGGCAGCCTTGGCTAGTGAAGCTATCCCCAAGCAAACCAACGCCAAGTACGAGCGTCGCCTGAAGAAGCTGGTCGACATGCTCAACCGCTGCGGTTTCCAATGCAAGATGCCTGGCGGGACGTACTTTCTTTACACGAAGAGCCCTTCCGGCGTCGAGGGTGGCCCAAGCTTCGCCAACGCCGAAGAGGCCTCGCAGTACCTCATCACCGAGAAGTCAATCTGCACCGTACCTTGGGACGACGCCGGAGCCTTCCTGCGATTCTCGGTCACATACGTCGCGGCCGATGAAGCGGCTGAAGACGCACTGATGGAAGAAACCGAAAAGCGATTGAAGCAGATCTCGTTGAAGTTCGATTAAGCTACTGGCTGGGTATTGGCTCGGAAAAACTCTGCGATCTCTGGTTTCTGAGTTTTTCCTTGGGCGGCATTCAGGATGAGTTCCGTGTAGCTCGCCTGAGTTGCTATTAGCTCGAAACCGTTCACTTTCAGGAAGATAATTCCAGCAGCCGCAGCTATTCTCTTATTGCCATCAATGAACGGATGATTGCGAGCGAGGTGAAATACGTAAGCACTCGCTTTGTCAAAGATGGTCGGGTGAAGCTCTACTTCGCCAAATGTGGCTAAAGGCATTGCCAAGGCAGCTTCCAACAATCCCCGGTCACGAAGTCCATCTTGACCACCATAAGTTTTGATTTGCCACCGATGAATTGCCAATGCATCCTCGATGTTGAGGAAAACAATGGCAGTCATTCGGCAAGTTTCCGAAACGTTTCCGGGAAATTTTTATCCGCAAATTTAATGGCATCTTGGAGAGCATCTGGGTCAATGCCGCTCTTGGACTTTGAGAGCTTGAGCCCGTCTTCTAGTTGGGTGACTTCCAGGCTAGTGGTTTCATCAAATTGCAATTGCTCGACGACAGAAGCATCGAGTTCCAAAACGTAGCGATCACCTTGCTTTTTAAGCCTGACAATCATGCGGAAGATTCGTGAGATAATGCTGAACAGTAGTTGAACAAAAGATTGGCTAAGGCAAGCTTACCACTTCCCCGTCCCCTTTGTCCCCTAGTTTCCGAAAAAGATCGAGTTCGATCGTGTAGGGGATGAACCTCACGCTGCCGTCGACTAGCAGAGCATTCAGGCCGCCATCATGAGAACTGCCGAAACGGTTGGCGCCGTTGAGCGGTGCCGTTCCGGTAATATCTGGCCACGGTTCGAGGTCGGTTCGGCGTACCGTTTCGTGCGTGATGCCTGGATTGCTGGACGGAGGGCCATCCCAGCCAGAGGTGTATCCGTAGATGTCTCCTTCCTGGGTGCCTTGACCAAGCGTGTTGAGATTGACGCACTTCTCGGCCACCATCAGCGTGTTACTGGTTCCGTCGGTCACCGAGGAAAAGTCATAAAGGTTCTTACGAGGTCCAACGCTTCCGCTGGATGTATCGCCGCATGTACCGGTAAAGTTCCTGGCCAGAACGCCGGTCCCTTCCTGGTTGCCGCCGGCATAGTCAATCTGGGCGCGGGATACCTGGTCGAACGTGTTTCCGTTGGTGCCGTTGTAACTCCAGCACATCGGAATCAGCTTGGACGGTTCGGAAGAAGGTGAGCGACGGCTTGGGCAGAAGTACTCTGGGATGGGCACGCTCATCGCGTACTTCGATGATTCCAGATCGGTCCCGCCGGGCTTTCCGTTGTGAACGGTGTCGCGTTCCATGAACGGAAGAATCTGAAAGGCCCATCCTGCGGCCTGTTTTTCGAGTGCCCCTGGACGGCCACCATTGAACGTTACGAACACATGCTGAGCATAGCCACCGGTAGGAAACGCATTGTAGGTGTCGGTGTGGTTATGCCAGGCCAAGCCGATCTGCTTGAGTTGGTTGACGCACTGGGTCCGCCTGGCCGCCTCGCGAGCCCGCTGAACCGCTGGTAAGAGCAGCCCAATTAGAATTCCAATAATTGCGATTACCACCAGGAGTTCGACCAGCGTGAACCCTCGGCGGAGGTAGCGTTTCGAAATGATCGCTTGTGAGGGCATGGAATAGGGGGTGGTTGTGGCGGTCGTAGTAAATTTAGGGGGAGATAATAATGTTTCAGAGTACCCGGAGGAGTGGTTTTAAGCAAACACCAGGGACAATCATCGCAATCGACGCAAACCTTTGCGCAGTTAACAATTCCACCAACTTGCCGCCCCGGGTGACCTATATTTTAAACGAAATAGAGCATCCAATGGATTCTTGGTTTGGCAAAGTAAAAGGCAACTGACGTGGCAGGCGGTTCTTCCATAACGACCGGCGTATCCAAGACACTTGGTCACGCCCCGCAAGACTCGGACGAAGTGGGCTTGGTGGCTCAGATGGTTTCCAGGGCCCAACAGCTTTATTCGCTTCCTACCGTCGCGATGGAAGTTCTCGAGCTTACCGCCAACGAACATGCCACGGTCGTACAAATCAAGGAATGCATCCAGCGCGACCCGGCGATGACCCTCAAGATCCTGAAAGTCGTCAACAGCCCACTGTTTGGGCTTTCGGGCCAGGTGTCGGATCTCAACCAAGCCCTTGCGCTGCTGGGCATCAAACCGCTTAAGCTACTTGTGCTTGGCTTTAGCTTACCGAAGGCCATGCTGCAGGGAATTGAAGCTGAGGTGTTGGCTCAGTATTGGCAGTTTGCCTTGACCAAGGCCGTGGCCGCGCGCGAGATCGCCAATCTGCAGCGGAAGAACTTTGGGGACGAGGCATTCATTGCCGGATTGCTGTCTGAGATTGGAGCCTTGGTCATGCTTCAGGACTTGGGCGATGCCTACGCCAACTTTGCCAACAAGGTCCTGCAGGAAGAGGCCGACCTGTCGGAGATGGAATGGGAAACACTCGGATTTGATCATAACATTCTCGGTTGTCGGCTACTTCAAAGCTGGAACCTGCCAGAGAATCTGGTGCAAGTGATTCGGGAGGGGAATCCTTCTTCGGGAATTGATTTCGGCAAACTGAGCGGGCAATCGGCGACGCTTCGTCTCGCGCACAACTTGGCGGAGGTTCTCGCGCACCATCGCCTCAACTTGATGCCAAAGTTTCTCGAGCAGTTGAAGTCGACCTCTAGCCATGATGCCGATACCGTCGAGCACCTGGTAGTGGATATTCAGGAAAAACTGTATCAACTGGCCGGCGTCCTATCGGTATCCCTGCCAGATGGGACGGACTACTGCGAAGTGGTTGCCCAGGCCTACGTTCAGTTATCCCAGTTGGCCGAGGCAGTTGCCGCGCCGTTGGCCCTGGGAGATCGCGCACCTCACGAACAGATGATTCAATCGCCGGAAGTTCAGCGATTAATCGACACGACAAAGAGTCTTGCGGAAAACGGTGGGGTTCCTCTTGTCGCAGATCAGCCAAGCAATACGGATCCGTCTACTGAAGATGTGCCCGTCGATCCAATCATGGCCGACGTGAACCTGCTGACGGAGATTGCCACGTCGATGCAGCGTTGCCGCGCTCAACGCTGTGAGTTCTCATTGTCGCTTTTGAAAATCAATCAATTCGAAGACTTCGTCATGGTGGCCGGTATCGAGGAAGTCGATGTTTGGCGGCAGTTGGTCGCGGCCATCGTCGACCGTCTGAGCGATGGCCTAGGGCGGGTTCTGCCGTGCGGCGAGATGAGCCTGGCGGTTTTGTTAGACGATCACGACCGGCATCAAACGGTCACGTTGACTCGACAGATCCTCGACCTGGTAACGAACTGGTCGCAGCGTCGCGAGTGCCATCAAGGGGTCGAACTGACGCTTAGCAGCGGTGTGGCATCTGCCTGCGTGCCGCCGAAGAGTCTTCCGCCGCAAGAGATCTTTCAAGCGGCCCGGCGATGTCTGTTGGCGGCCTCTAAGGGGGGCGGCAATGCCATCAAGAGTATCGAAGTGCTGTAGTAGCAAGTAGTTTTTATGATTCCAGCGAACGCTTGAGCGACAACGGCGTGCAGATTTCCGATGGGAAGCGACGTACGGAAAGTGGAGAGCCAGGGCTAACCTTTACCATTTCACGCTTGCTCTATAGGCTTTAGTGGCGGTCTGGCATATCCAATGGGCTAACTGGTCCGCTATCCGCTGCCTGCGGAATTCTGTTACCTTGGTCTCTATGAATGAATCGATGGAATCCCGCGTGGACGAGCTAACGGCATCTCACGAACCCTCCCTGGGAGAGGGGAATTCGAAAACGTGGCAACAAGACTCGGTAGAATTCTCTACGCAGGCTCGCCTGCATGCCGATCCCCCGGCTCGAAAGCGTCGGGTTCGATTGCCGGTCATTCTTTTCTTTGCTACGTGCGTGTCCACCTTCCTTGCCGGGATGACCAACTGGCAACCGTTGGAAGCGATGATTAATCTGTTTGCCTGGTCGAACAATGGGGTGATGGGGATTCCTCATGCCTATGATTCGTTTCTTTCGAGTCCCGCCGTCGAGATGCGGCGCGACCTGATTCATTACTTGGCCGACTGGAAGAGCGGCTTGCTTTACATGGCGGCGATGTTGGGGATTTTGTTTGCCCACGAAATGGGGCACTTCCTCATGGCACTGCGTTACCGGGTTCCGGCCAGTCTGCCTTACTTTATTCCAGTACCGATCTCTCCGATCGGAACGTTCGGCGCCGTGATTGGCATGGACGGCATGCGTGCCAATCGCAAGCAATTGTTTGACATTGGATTAGCCGGCCCACTGGCCGGTTTGGTCGTGGCCTTTCCGGTGCTATGGTACGGCGTATCTCAAATGGATTTGTCGGCGCCAGGAACCGGATCGTTCAAGCTCGACTTGCCGATCGCGATGGCGTGGATGATGCAGTGGTTCAATGTCCCTGGGTATGAAGAGGGGATGTACATCAATCAAAGCCAACTCAACCCCTTTTTCATGGCCGGCTGGGTAGGGCTGCTGGTGACGGGGCTCAACATGATTCCGGTCAGTCAACTCGATGGAGGGCACGTGACTTACACCATGTTTGGAAAGAGCGCGCATTGGATTGCCAGGGCGTTTCTTGTGGTGGCGGTGGTCTTTATCATTTCGCTCGGTGCCTACCAGTGGAGCCTGATGCTGCTGCTGGTCATCTTGATGCGTCCCGATCATCCGCCGACCAGTGACGATAGTGTCCCGATTGGTTGGTTTCGCTACGCCCTGGGAACAGTATCCCTTAGCATTCCCCTGCTCTGCTTTCCGCCAATGGCGATCGTGGCCGCCTAGTCCGCAGCTTTGAGCCGCTGCAGAATCTCTGACGTAATCGGACGCTTCGAGTCCCAGAAGATCCAGGCTCGGTAAAACTCTTGCACATCCGGGCTATTAAGCCGGGCCGCTGCGGCCACCGCATCTTTCTTGGTGCGAAAGGACAGAAAGTAAGTCGTATCGTCGAGCATCACCGGCCGGCCATCCTGCGGTCCGATGACGCGAAACGCGAGTTGCTTATGTAGCGCCGAAATAGCGACCTTCCACTTAGCAAACGAATAATCGCCAACGCCGAAGATAGAAAACGGAGGGCGTCCCCGGTAGATCGAACTCTTGCGATCCGCCAGTCGATTGGCATGCTTTTGCAGGTAAGCCCATGTTCTCGGTGCGGTGGACTTGATCGGAGCGGTGTCTTCGCCTGTTCGCTTCTGCGGCACGATCAAGAACTTGTCGGTACATTTCACTTCCCCGCGATAGACGGCCCCGGCAGGCATCCATGGATAGACATAGTCAGGCTCTAGTTCGATCATCTCCCCTAGCCCGTTTACTAGTCCCCAACCCCGTCGTTCAAGCTGCATGACCGCGCGGCAATCGTGCTTAATGCCGCTTCGCCAGCGTTTGGTCGCTTGAGTATCAAGCAGATGTTTTTGCCGTGCGAGAGCCCGGTGATCGGCAACCAGATTGCCAGAGTGCATGCCCAGTACGGTCGAAGCGTGGTCGGCATCGAACCGCTCATAGACTTCGCACGTGGTAGTCGGCTTAGTGGATTGCATGTGACAGACCAACAAGCAGGCATCGACCGAGGCGTTAAAGTGCTCGCGGGAATCAATCTTATGGATTGAGCAGTTCGTGATAGGCAGCCCTGTTTTCCAGGCCTGCTCCAAGACCTTCCGGGCAACGGTCGTTTTGCAAAGCATTGCCAGCACGCCGTCCTGGTGGGGCATGGCTTCCAACAGGTGCATGATCATCCACTGCGAGATATCGAAGTTGGCTTTGCCAGTCTTGGCCGAGATACCCCGTTCGTTTTGAAAATTTGACTTTGTGGGGAGATTACCACTACCGATCGATCCCAAGGTTGAATTGGTGACCCATGGTGGATTGCCCAGCACGAGCAAGGGCCCCGGTTGTCGGCCTAGTAGCGATGCCCAGTCTTGCCGAAAAAAGTCGCCTTGAGCGACGTCGACCTCGCAGTCCGTAGTCGTAAGGCGGCGGCGAGCTTCCGCCACATAAGTGCGATTCCATTCGCGTCCGACGAGTCGTTTGCAATTGGAAAAAACGTGAGCCGCAGCCTCAAGAAACGTCCCTTGTCCGCAGGTAGGTTCCAATACGCTGCCAGGGTTCACGCCGCCTGCGCGGAGTAACCGACAGATGGCTTCCGCGAGAACCAGCGGAGTTTGAAAGTCGCCGTACTCTGTTTTCTGGCGACTTTTGACGCGAATCATGGAAGCGTTTCGAGTTGGAAATTGAGTTAAAGGAGCGAACTTCGCGTCAGTTTAAGAATTTTGCGAAATTCGAACCATGGCAATTTCCAGCTCAGTCCTCCCACTCATCAGGCAACTTGGGGCTTGCCAGAATTCAATTGTGGCTCGATTAAGTCTTCCTTGGCGATCACGACCAGTCCTGACTGCGTGACGGTAAAGCCGCGGCTCCGGTCGAGTTCCAGATCGAAGCCGATCTGAGTATCCGAAGGAATGGAAACGCCTTTGTCGATGATCGCTCGGCGGATTTGACTGTGCCGGCCGACCGAAACGCCCTCGAACAAAATCGAATCGTGCACCGACGAAAAGCTATTCACGCGGACGCGCGGGCCAATGATGCTCCGTTCGACCTCACCGCCGGAGATAATCGACCCACCGCAGACGACGCTATCGAGCGCGTACCCGCGACGGCTGGGATCGGATTCCCCGCCAAAGACGAACTTCGGTGGCGGTACGTTAGGCTGATAGGTCCGTAGCGGCCAAGCTTCGTCGTAGATGTTCAGTTGCGGATCGACCGATACAAGGTCCATATTCGCCTCGTAGTAAGCATCCAGCGTACCGACGTCACGCCAGTAGGCATCGCGTTTCCGGTTCTCGTCCCGGAAGGGGAACGCGTAGATGCGATGCGTATCGATGATCGACGGAATGATGTTCCGTCCGAAGTCATGGGCGCTAGTTCGATTGGTGGCGTCCTTGCAAAGCTGCTCGAACAGAAATGCCGCATTGAAGACGTAAATCCCCATCGAGGCCAGGCAGTGCTGATCATCGCCGGGAATGGTCTTGGGGTTCTCCGGCTTCTCATCGAAACCGAGGATCTTCTGCTCGCGATCGATCTGCATTACGCCGAACGACCTTGCTTCTTTGATGGTTGTTTTCAGGGCCCCAATCGTCAGGTCAGCCCCGTTCTCGATGTGGAAGTCGAGCATCGAGGCGTAGTTCATCTTGTAGATGTGATCGCCTGCCAGAATCACAACGTACTTGGGACGATGCTTTTCGATGGCGTAGATGTTTTGGTAAACCGCATCGGCGGTGCCTTGGTACCACTGCTCGTCGATTCGTTGCTGGGGCGGCACGACGTCGATGCATTCGCCCAGTTCGCGGCAGAAGTACCGCTGCCAGCCGACGTTGATATGGCGGTCTAGGCTTTGCGCTTTGTACTGCGTCAGCAATTGAATTTGCCGAAAGCCACTGTTCAGGCAATTCGAAAGAGCAAAATCGATGATGCGATAAACGCCGCCAAAGGGGACCGCTGGCTTCGCGCGATCGCGCGTGAGTGGTTCCAAGCGGGAACCCTTGCCGCCGGCAAGGATCACGGTGAGTACGTTCTCCATCCGTTGCGTACCTCAGCTATGATTGGGGTGTGGGAAGAGGCAATGGAAGCTTGGGGCGGGCCTCCGAGGTGTCTGCCGCATTCTATCGGCTTTACCCAAACGTCAAAACTAAAAAATGAGGCGAAGTCGCTAGCAGATTGCGCGAAGCGGAAACTTGTCGTATCGGCCGTAACGGTTAGTTCGCCAGCGAACCGATGTTCATTGCGGACTGTCTTCGCCATCGGGTAGACGAAGTAGCAAGGCTTTAAAGGACACACATGAATCCCTCAGAGAAATCAACGGTAGATGAAATCAGGGCCCGCTTCGACAACGACGTCGATCGCTTTTCGAACCTGGAAACAGGGCAATCGGCCACGATGGATGCCCCGTTGGTGCTAGATCTGATCACGCGTGTCGCCGCTGCCCACCGGCCAGACGCGAAGGATGTTCTCGATATTGGCTGTGGTGCCGGAAACTACACCTTAAAGCTGCTCCAGCGAATTGCTGGAATGAACTGCACGCTGATTGACCTTAGCCAGCCGATGCTCGATCGGGCCCGACAGCGTGTGTCAGAGGATGGAGCCCAAGAAATAACCACCATTCAAGGAGATATTCGCGAAGTCGAAATCCCCGACGAAACTTTCGATGTCGTGATGGCTGCCGCTGTGCTGCATCATCTTCGCGACGATGCCGACTGGAAGCATGTCTTCCAGAAAATCTACCAGGCGATGCGTCCCGGTGGAATCTTCTTGGTGAGCGATCTGGTGACTTCCGATTTACCAGCGGCTGACCAGGTTCAATGGAAACGGTACGGCGAGTACCTCACCAACTTCCGAGATGACGCCTATCGTCAGACCGTCTTCGATTACATCGAAAAAGAAGACACCCCGCGGAGTGTCCTCTTTCAAGTCGATGTGTGCCGAAAGGTTGGTTTTCGCCAAGTCGAGGTGTTGCACCTGAACTCATGCTTTGGTGCGTATTGTGCGGTGAAGTGATTTAGCAATAATTGGAATTCAACTGATACAGCTATTCCGGCTTCTTGTTATCTGATTTAGTGTTTAGATCCCCTTTATCGAAGCCCGCCGTAATGTGCTGTATCCCCATATCCAAGTCAGGAGTTGCACCTTGATCTGATTCGCTTCCGCCTTGATCTAAATGAGCTGACGGCTCATTTGACTGGTCTGCATTTTCAGGGGTTGTCATTTTTGTACTAAGCTCCAATTTCTAGAGATTTGAAAACGGTTCTTGAGATTAACTGCTAGTTCATGATCTTCGTAGCTATCAGCAGGACAAGGAAAATAACGCTTGTGAACATTGCTGCGGAGAGTCGGGTGAGGATTCGCCTAAAGTGTCGACCGATATGCCCCGTTTCTACCTCATTTGCCGCTATGGCACTTAGGTAAAGTCTTGCTAGTGACTTTTTTACATGATCCTTTTGTAATTTGGGCTCATCGAATGTTGCCATGATTTTGTCATGGTTAGCATTGGGAATAGCGAACCCTATTCGATTCAAGAATACAAGATATTCCCAAACGGTCATGATTAAAAAAAACGCAAGCGCGACATAAGCAATGGCGGAAGAAATGGCGAGCCAAGAGATTGTATTTTTCGAGGGATTGTGAAACAGCCCGATGAGTTGAGGCGTGCCGAATAGTACAAGCATCGTAACTAGAAATCCTGTGAGTACTAGAAGATGCCCGATTCTCGCTAAGTGGAGTTGCCGGACTGCAAGGAATTTGTCATGGCGATCTTTCACAAATTCGTAGAGTTCGCGTTTTTGATCACTGTCCATGGGTATCTCAAAATCCTTTTCATAGCACAATAGTTCGTATTTCCGTAGGAATTCCGGGACAAAAACTAATTGCACCAGTCCGACTGCGGCGTGCTGTGTACGGTAGCATCTTTGCCTTCGGTGAGCCCGGCAATCTTCGATTCCATTGACTCGACGCTTGCGGCATCAGGATGGAATTGCAAGCCGAGGTCGATCTCATACGACGCACCAGGGGCGATCTTGAGCACGCGGCCGTTCTTTTCCTCAAACGAGCGGGGGTTGGGGAAGTTGGTCGACGGTTCGAGCCCCGTTACATAGCCATCCGCTTCGGCGGCCGTATTTTTCCAGATGACGAGGTAGGGAAGTTGCTTGACGTTGAAATGCACCGACACGCCTTGATCGCCTTTCGCGTTCTTCAGCAGTGCACAGGTATCGCCGTTATCGTCCGCGGCAAGCTGCATGAAATAAACCTGCTCGGCATAGCCGGCGGTGGGGCCTTTGTAGATCGACCATGTATCGACATCTTCCACGGCGCGGGCGTCGCGAGGGCACAGTTGTGTCACAGGGCACACGACCGAAGCCCCCTCGCCCAAGATGGGGGCACCCATGTTGATGTGGTACAGCATCTGTGCCGTGCTTTCCTGAGCGGCACGATTGATGATGCGGTCGCGGATGCGGAAACCGTTTTCGCCTGCCTTGGTACGGATCTCGGTTTTCATCGCGACGTTGTAGCACAGAAAGCGAGTTTCACGCACTTCTCCACGGATGCACATCTCGCCATCGGGCGAAACTTCGACGACGACGTCTTCAGTCGGTTGGTTTGCGATTCGACCGTGCAGGCCATACTTCAGCCGCCCGGTTTCGGCATCGAATTCTGGCGCTCCATTACTTTCCAGCCCGCATCGAACGATCAATTCGTCCATGCCGTCTAGCCACCCGAGCCCACTCGGATCGGAAAGAGGAACGAACTGCGGATGGACCGGGCCTTCTACAGGAGAATCCCAGCCGATGCGCGTGTCACCATGCTTAGCCTGGTGAATGCTCATGCCGCGGGTCGGAATCGTCGTGAACGAGAAGTCGCCGTTCTGGACCGTGAGAAGCTCGACCCCGTCGCGCCGCCCACCGAATAAGCGAGTGTGCGTAACGCTTAGCCCGTGCTGCTTGGCCGCTTTCAAAAAGGGAGCGGGCTGCTCATAAGGGGACGTAATGTCGTACTCACTCAGGACCCAGCGATTGCTCATGTTGCTCTCTTTCTGATTTGTCATTTCTAGACAGGTTTTTGGCACGAACGGACAAATTGCCGTTACCATACGCGTGCTACGCGTGAAATTCCAGCACAGAAGGGTCGAAAAGGCCCCTCATTTACTTGTCACCAGGATAAAACCTGTTAAAACAAGCGCTTTCCCTTGACGACTGAGGGCCTACTGTGGTCTGCGCTAATCGAGCCGTCTCGTGCCACCGGGGCAAGCGTTCCCACCGCATTATGCTACCACACCGGAGTAACGAGCCGAGATGATCGAAAGTATTGTCAAAGGGAATCGCATCGCCAGGATTCTGGACGGAATTTTGAAAACTTGAAGCCAGTCCGTTGCCTGCCATCACATCTCATCCTCACAAAAACATAATCTCTATCGGAGCACTCTCTCATGAGTACGCATCCTAACGCGTCCCCGAAACTTCATAATGCCATGTGGCCTGGTTTGGTTGGTAAGGAAGAAGGGACCGATCATCCGCCGATCAGCCTGGAACGCATGCTGGAGTTGACCGCCGCTGCCGAAGTGGATGGCATCAAGTTCGACGGGATCGATTACTTCCTGTTTCACCCTCACACCGATCCCGATGCGCCGGATGACGAATTGAAGCGGATTGCCGACCTGGTTGCCTCGTACAATCTGACGATCGGCTCGCTGGTCGCTCCGATTTGGCCTGGTACCGTGGGTGGTCCTGCGATGGGTACCGAAGAAGAACGCTCCAACTTCGTGCTCGCCGTGAAGAAGGCCTGTCGCATCGCGAAGATCTTCAACGACCATGGTGTACGACAGTACGGTTGCATTCGTATCGACTCGGCCAGTGGCGTGGAGGCCTGGTCTGCGGATCCCGAAGCCAACACCAAGCTGATTGCCGAAACCTTCAAAGAGGCCGGTAAAGTCGCCGCTGACAATGGCGAACGTCTGGCTGCCGAAGGGGAAATCTGCTGGGGGGGCATGCACTCTTGGAAGGACATGCTGAACCTTCTGGAAGCGGTGGGCATGCCGGAAACGGTTGGGTTCCAGGCCGACCTGGCCCATACCTATCTCTACCTGCTGGGCTACAACGCGCCAGAGCATGCCTTGCTAAAGGAAGGCTACACCGAAGAAGAATTCTGGGCCGCCTACACCGAAATGACCAACGCCCTGCGAAAGTGGACGATCGACTTCCACGTCGCCCAGAACGACGGTAGCGTGCATGGGACGGGTTCGCACGATAAGACGGGTCGTCACTGCCCTGCCGACGATCCCAACGGCAAGCTTGATATCGTCAAGTGCAGCCAGTACTGGCTCGATGGTGCCCAGGACCGCGGTATCAAGCACATCTGCTGGGACGGATGCATGTTCCCCAACGAAATGCTCGAAAAGCAGGAAACCTGGAACACGATCCTCGATGTCATGATCAAAGTTCGCGACCAGTGTGGTTGGAACTAAGTCGGTATGCTCGAGCCGATTGACGAGTTCGTAGAAACTGCAACCCAGTTTTGTCATTTGGTTGAGGACCATGAAAGCGAACCGCTTGATCGATTTATTCGAAAACTCCAGCAGTTTCTTCCTCTTATGTATTACCAAGCGGTGAAGTTGCCGGACGTTGGATCACGCTCAGAGCCAAGCTATCAGCGTGAGATTACGCACGATCAGTGGCAGAGTTTATTCGGAAGGCTCGTTCAATATTTAGGAGTTCACGATCAGTATTGGATAGTGCATGACGTCGACTTGGTTGCTGACGATGTACCAGAAGCAATCCTTAGCAGTTTGGCAGATGACGTAACAGACATTTGGCGAGATTTGAAGAACGGCCTCTTGTATTGGGAGGCTGCTGATGAGCCACTACGGCGGGAATTGATTTGGCAATGGCGATTTCACTTTTATGGCCATTGGTCGGATCATGTGATTGATGCAATGCGTGCCGTTAACCGCATGTGTCAGGAATTTGAACACGACGAAGATTAGAGCCCACAAACCTCACCTGCTTCGCTTAGCGCGAGCCCCACTTGGGAGAATCACATCATGGCAAAGAAACCTCTTCGTATTGGTCTGGTCGGCTATGGCTTCATGGGCCGTACCCACTCCAATGGCTACAAGCGGGTACCAGACTTCTTTCCGGAACTCCAATATCAACCGGTCCTGAAGGCCGTTTGTGGTCGTAGCGAAGACAAAACCAAGGCCTTCGCCGAGCAGTGGGGCTACGAGTCGTACGAGACCGATTGGAACAAGCTGATCGCTCGCGACGATATCGACGCCATCGACATTTGCACCCCCAACGATACGCACGGTCCGATTTCGATCGCCGCCGCCAAGGCCGGCAAGATGGTTCTGTGCGAAAAACCGATCGGGATGAGCACCGCCGAAGGGGAAGAGATGGTCAAAGCCGTCGAAGACGCCGGCGTGGCCAATACCATCTTTTACAACTATCGCCGCATTCCGGCGGTGACCCTGGCTAAGAAGATCATCGACAGCGGCAAGCTGGGACGTATTTTCCACTATCGCGCCAACTTCCTGCAGGACTGGACGATCAACGCCGATGTTCCTCAGGGGGGTGCGGGTCTGTGGCGTCTGGATGCGGCTTCGGCAGGTTCCGGCGTCACGGGGGACCTGTTGGCTCACTGCATCGACACGGCTATCTGGCTCAACGGAAGAATTAACGACGTCAACGCTGTGACCGAAACGTTCGTCAAGGAGCGTCTGCACAGTGGAACCGGTAAGAAAGAGCCTGTGAAGATCGATGATGCCTGCTCGTTCTTCTGTCACTTCGAGAACGGTTCGCTCGGTCTGTTCGAGTCGACGCGCTACGCTCGTGGTCACAAGGCGCTATACACCTTCGAGATCAATGGCGAACATGCCTCGATCCGCTGGGACCTGCACGACTTGCACCGCTTGGAATACTTCGATCATGCCGACGAAGGGGAAGTCCGCGGCTGGCGTTCGATTCATGTCACCGACGGCGAGCACCCTTACATGGATCACTGGTGGGTGCCAGGTCTGAACATCGGCTACGAACACAGCTTCGTGCACCATGTGGCCGACTTCCTGAAGAGCATCGAAGAAGGCACGCCATGCGAGCCGACCTTCAAGTCCGCTCTGGAAACCCAGAAGGTCTGCGATGCCGTCCTGGCCAGTGCCGCCGAAAAGGTCTGGAAGGACGTTTAGTCGCAAGTGGTCCACGATCGAAACCGGGGAAAGGGCAATTCCGAGC
Organism: Bremerella volcania; assembly: GCF_007748115.1. NCBI lineage: Bacteria > Pseudomonadati > Planctomycetota > Planctomycetia > Pirellulales > Pirellulaceae > Bremerella > Bremerella volcania. Next base: position 5,895,310 of record NZ_CP036289.1, on the reverse strand, counting down.
CCTTTCCCTTTTTCGTTTCGGGGCAATGATGATCACATGAATTACTTCGCCCACGGAAGACCGTTTCTCGATCAGCCTTACTTCTTGGCCGGAACGGCGGTGCCGGACTGGTTGAACGTCGTCGATCGCAAGTGCCGTGCACGCTCGAAGAAGGCCCTGCCCCTTTGTGAATCCAGCGATGCGATGGAAGCCCAGGTTGCCGCCGGCATCGTCCAGCATCATGCCGATGACGATTGGTTTCATCGAACCGAAGAATTTAACCGCTTGCAGTGGGATTTCACGAAGCGAATCCGCGATTTCCTAGGCAAAGACAGCGGCCTGCGACCTAGTTTCCTCGGCCATATTCTCGTGGAGTTACTGTTGGATTCCGCGCTGATCGAAGATGATCCCGATGAGTTAGATGCCTATTATGCTGCACTTAAAGAAGTGGATGGAGCCTTGGTGCAGCAAACGGTTCAGCGCATCGCCGAGCGACCGGCCGAACGTTTGGATTGGTTCATTGGTCGATTCGTTGAGGTTCGCTTTTTAGAGGATTACCCAGACGACGAAAAACTGCTTTACCGGTTGAATCAAGTGATGCAGCGCGTCAAACTACCAGCTTTGCCCGATGCGTTTGCTACGCTCCTGCCGGAGCTTCGCCGAGACGTACGGGCCTCGTCCGCAGTGTTGCTGACCGCCCATTCGACTTAACCGCCCCTCAAGAGTTTTCATAGAGTCCAGGAGACCCCGTCGATGAAATTTGGCATGAACTTGTTGCTTTGGTCCGGCGATCCCGATGACAGCTTGCTGCCGGTGATCGAAGAGTTGAAGGCCATGGGATATGACGGGGTGGAGATCCCACTTTTCAATCTCGACGTCGACAAATGGACGAAGTACGGCGAAAAGATCAAAGCAATGGATCTGAAGTGTACCGCCGTCACCGTCCGTAATGAAGAGGACAACCCGATAAGCCCCGATGCCTCGGTGCGTGCCAAAGGCGTAGAACTCAACAAGAAGACGCTCGACTGCTGTGCCGCACTAGGCGCCGAAACGCTCGTCGGTCCGTATCACTCGGCAATCGGTATCTTCAGTGGTGCCGGCCCGACCGAAGACGAATGGAAGTGGGGCGTCGATTCGATGCGACAAGTCGCCGAACACGCCGGCGATGTCAACGTGATGCTGGGCGTCGAAGCGCTCAATCGCTTTGAAACGTACCTGTTAAACATCCATAGGGACTCGGCTCGATTTGTTCGTGAAGTCGATCATCCTAACTGCAAGATGATGTACGACACCTTCCACGCAAACATCGAAGAAGCGGACATCGCCCAAGCCATTCGTGATTGTTCGGACGTGCTGCATCATGTGCATATCTCGGAAAACAACCGCGCCACGCCAGGCAGCGGCCACATCGATTTCAATACCAATTTCGATACGTTGAAGGAAGTTGGCTACGACGGCTGGATGGTCGTGGAGGCGTTTGGCTTGGCGTTGCCGGAAATCGCTGCCGCCACCAAGATCTGGCGCAAGATGTTCGATACGGAACTGCAACTGGCCAAAGACGGCCTTGCCTTCATGAAGCAGGAAGTTGCCAAACGCTGGTAAGCTTCCAGTATATTTCAAAAATACCTTAGAAGGCCGCGTTCGAACGGCCTTCTTTTTTTTGGGGGAGTTGTAGCCTCCGGGGCCGAATCTTCCCCTGCTTTCATCTTGGTAAATGCGGGATCGATCGATATAGTTCCGTTATGACCGACGACGAGGAACAGTTCGATCTTTATGCCATGTTCGCCGACGATGCCGACGATGGTGGGCTTTCGTTGGATCGCTTGTCGGAGACCTACGCCGAGGCGCTTGGCAATCGTCCGGTCCCGTTTCAAGAAGAGAAACCGGCCGCAGAGGAAGAGTTCCCAGAAGACGAATCGACCGCCGAAGCCGTTTCTCGGTTGGCCGATGAAGCAGAAGCAGATGATCCATGCGAGCTTTCCCCCACGACCATTCTGGAAGCGATCTTGTTCGTCGGTCATGCCTCGAATGACAAGTTGACCGCTGAAAAAGCCGCGTCCGTGATGCGCGGGGTTCAAGCCGACGAAATCGACGACCTGGTCACGCAACTCAACCGCAAGTATGAAGCGGAAGGATGTCCTTACGAAATCACTGCGGTTGGCGGAACATATCGCATGGCCCTCCGTGACGAGTTTCGCCCGTTGCGAGAGAAGTTCTACGGCAAGGTCCGTGAGGCCAAGCTCTCTCAACCGGCGATCGATGTCCTTTCGCTAGTCGCCTACAACCAAGGTGCCACGCGTGAAGAAGTTGATGACATGCGGAACAAACCGAGCGGGCCGATTCTCACGCAACTGGTACGTCGCCGACTGCTTCGCGTTCAGCCTGATCCAGAAGACAAGCGGCTGAAACGCTACACGACGACAGAACGCTTTCTACAATTGTTCGGGCTGACTTCGCTCGATGACCTTCCGCAGCCGCAATCGCTGGATGACTAGTGCGGTTGCGGACAAGTAGAAGCAGGATACGTGAATTTCTTGAAAGTTGCTCGTTTCGAGAAGGTGTCTAATGAAAATTGCGTGTTCGTAAGTGATTCTGCATAGGCAGGTTATGGCGATGCTTGCTTTTGGCCGCTGACGAGCCGACATCCGCTTGGTACAATGCGAGCCATCAAATTTGAGGGGCTCATGCTGCCCCTAAACTCGCTCCCGCGATACTTAGTGAGTATCGTCAGGCGAAACTCGAATGGGTTTCCCTCGGAAGCGATTCATTCCCCTGACGCAAGGTTTGGCATGTCCCGTCGTTCGCATCTCGCGCGACTTCGCCAACAGTCTCCGCTCATTCTGCCATCGGTGCTATCGTGTGACTTTAGCGATATGCGCGGTGAGGTAGAGCGACTGGAAACTGCTGGCGTGCAAGCACTTCATTTGGACGTGATGGACGGAAATTTCGTCCCCAACATCACTTACGGAATGCCCATTGTTGCCGCGTTTCGCAAGTTGACACAACTTCCGCTCGATGTCCATTTGATGATCGAGAATCCGGAGCGTTATATCCGACAGTTTTATGAGGCGGGCGCGGATATCATTACCGTTCACGAGGAAGCGACTGGAATCGACACGGCCAATGTCCTGCAAGAGATCAAGAATCTGGGCTGTGGGGCTGGGGTGACGATTAACCCGGACATCCCTGTCGAGCGAGTTCTCCCTTTCGTGGACACAGCCGACTTGATATTAGTCATGAGTGTCAATGCAGGATTTGGCGGTCAAACGTTCAATCCTGTGGCGTTGGAGAAGCTTGAAGCTTTGCGAAAAGTCGGTCCTCCGGAACTTCTCTTGGAAGTCGACGGCGGCGTGAACCTGGAAACGGTTCAGGCGTGCACCGAAGCAGGGGCTGACCTCCTGGTAATAGGATCAGCGATTTTCAATCAATCGGATTACGGCGCAGCGATTGATCAGCTCTATCGATCTGCCCAAGTTTCGACCTAGTTGAGAACAGCTTAGCCATGTTACGAATAGTGCTCGTCCGACCTGGGCAGACCGAATACGACTTTCAGGGTCGCATCCGTAGCCGTCTTGCCGTTCCTCTTACCGAAGAGGGAACACGCCAGGCGTCGGAAATGGTTCAACAACTTCAGGCCCTGGAAATCGAGGCCATCTACTGTGGCCCCTGCCAGTCATGTCAGCAGACCGCAGAAGCGTTTGCCCGTGCTCTGGGGAAACGAATCAAGCAGATGGACTGCCTGGCAAATTTGAACGCCGGACTTTGGCAGGGAAAGCTGATCACCGAAGTCAAGCAGAACCAGCCAACGGTCTACCGTTTATGGCAGGAAAATCCGGAGGCGGTCTGTCCCCCCCAAGGGGAGACCTTAGGCGAGGTGCGCTTGCGTGTGCAGAACGCCCTAGACAAGATATGGAAAAAGCATCAAAAAGGTGACGGCAATGTGATTGTCGTCGCTCCAGAACCTCTGGCATCCATCATTCGCAGCGAGATCCTGCAAACCGACTTCGGTGATTTGTGGCAGGCCGAACGTCGATGTGGATGGTGGGAATTGATCCAGTATGAAAAAAACGCAGTCGTCTCGAAAGTCTAAGCCTGGCAAGAAGCAGCTGGCTGAAACTGACGAAACCACCTCTCCGACTACTCCCCTCGTCGAGGCATCCAACATGGCATCCGTTTCCTCGGAAATCGTTTCCCAAACCGAAGAATCCGGCAAACCTAAGAAACGTGGCGTACCCGAAGGTCTGTGGCAGCGGTGTCCTGGTTGTCAGGCGGCCATCTTCCGCAAGCAAGCCGAACAACTGCTAGGTGTTTGTCCCGAGTGTGACTATCACTGGACCATTACGGCTCAGCAGCGCATCGAGCAGGTCCTCGATACGGGAACCTTCGAGGAGTGGGATACCAATCTCCATTCGCTCGATCCGCTGGAGTTCAAGGACAAGAAGTCGTACGCCGACCGCTTGGTAGCCGAGCAAAAGCGAACCGGTCTGCGTGAAGCGGCCCTGACCGGTTGCGGGATGATTCGTGCTCGACGCGTGGCGATTGGCGTGACCGACAGTGCGTTCATTATGGGCAGCATGGGGAGCGTCGTTGGAGAAAAGCTTACGCGGCTCATCGAACGAGCCACGGCTCAGGACTTGCCGTTGATCATCATCAGTGGATCGGGCGGTGGTGCCCGCATGCACGAAGGGATTCTGTCCCTGATGCAGATGGCCAAAACAACCGCTGCCCTGGCCAAGTTCCACGAGGCTGGCGGGTTGTTTATTTCCGTGTTGACCAATCCAACGATGGGTGGCGTAGCGGCCAGCTTCGCTTCCCTGGGAGACCTGATCTTCGCCGAACCGAAGGCCTTGGTAGGCTTTGCTGGCCCGCGAACGATCAAGGCAACCATTCGCATCGATTTGCCGGAGGGTTTTCAAACCAGCGAGTTCCTGCTGGAGCACGGTTTTGTGGACCGGATTGTCCCGCGAAACAAACTGAAACTCGAAATCGCCCGGGCGATCGACTACTGCGGCAAATAGCCTGAAGCGCGTCTTAGTCCCTCAAGCGACACTCTCACGGATGGTGTGTCTTGTGTCGCTTTGCACGCCAGCTTAAAGTGGGGGGTAGAGGCACCGGAACAGACAGGCTAAACCCATTCAAGCGACGTCAAATTTGGCGATTCATGCGCCATTTTTGCCGGACGAATTCCGTTCAGGGGCCTAAATTTGAAGTATCGTTTCAAGTTTGCACCCTGATCGCGTGAGTCGCCTTTCCCGATGAGTCTGCTCAAGAAGTTTACGTCGCTGTTCGCCGGCCAACCCAAGCTTGATATCGCATCGCGATTTTCGATCTTGAAAGAAGCCGTCTCTGGGACGATGAGCGAATTCTACAAGGTCCGCGAGCACTCGACTGGACGTACCCTTGGACTGAAGATTCTCGACCTCGAAAAGCAGCAGTTCTTCGATTCTCGCTTCCAAGGGCTGACTCGCCCGAAAGAAGGCGAGATTGCCATGTCTCTCACGCATCCATGCATAGTGCGGACACTCGAGCATGGCCTTGTGACGACCGGCCAGCAGTATCTGCTGATGGAGTACTTAGAGGGCAAAGGGCTCAACTCGCTGATCGTTGACAGAGATCCGATGCTGGAAGGAAAGCAACTCGTGTTGCTGCGTCAAATGGCGGACGCCTTGGCGTGTGTCCACGAGGCCGGTTTCATTCACCGCGACATCTGCCCTCGAAATTTCATTGCCGCCCCAGATTGCCGTTCGTGCAAGCTTATCGACTTTGGGCTGACGCTGCCGGCCAAGCCCGAGTTCATGGCCCCTGGTAATCGAACTGGGACACCGAACTACATGGCCCCGGAAATCGTTCGGCGACGGCCTACGGACCAGCGAGTGGACATCTTTTCGTTGGGTGTAACTGGTTTCCGTCTCTTGGTTTACGAATTGCCATGGGCCAGCGTAGAAGGGACCGGACGAGATGCTTTGAACCACGACACCATACCGCCAGGCAACATCTTCGACCTTCGTCCAAAACTCAATCGGGAACTGGGAGAGCTGATTATGGCCTGCATTGACCGTGATCCACGCAACCGCCCAGAGACTGCCCGCGACATGCTCAACGCTCTGCAGAAAATCAAGCGGGTTGACGCGTAGAAGCAGCCATTGGATGGGTGAGTTACGCCTTGACGCCCCTGAGCCCTCTGGTATCATGATGCGTTTCCCCTCGATCCAAAATTGTCGCCTAGGCGATAGAATACCCGGCGGATTGCCCGTATTCCGCCTGATAACGCATAAATCAGGAGAGTTACCGTGACCATCGACAAGAGCCTTAAGGTTAAGCGGGGTGGTATTTCGACCCGCAGTGTGTTGAAGCGTAGCGAACGTATTGCTCAGATGAAGCAGCGTGGCACCTTTGACGAAGAGACCACTTCGCCAATCGGTCTGCCCAAGACCAAAGTTGTGAAGATCTCGATGAAGAAGAAGAAGAAGGTCAAGGAAGAAGACGCGAAGAAGTAGTCCTCTTTCGCGATCGAGCGATCCAAGCAAAAGCCCTGGCGAGCAAGTCAGGGCTTTTTGCGTTGTGGGCCGCAGTTTGGTTTACTCGGGGGTAAATTGCCACTCGATCCGGCACCAATCGTTCATTTCGAGCAGCAGATCATCGGTATCGGCGTAGTCTCTGTCTGGCACTAAATAGCCCCCCACGGCCACGTGGACGTGATCTACCGTCCAAGGCCACGGAGACGTCAGGATGTTACCGCCGGGCTGTGGCCCGACCGTCAGCGGTACGTCGTCGGGCGTTTGCTCGAAAGTATGAACCTCGTTGCGCTCGCCCAGGCACAGCCATAGACTGAACCAGTCGAAGAACCGCAACTGGGCGACGGCCAGCTTTTCTTCCTCGTCGGTGCACTGTGGATGACGCTTTTCCCAGTTATCTCGCCAGGTTTCACAGAGTTCTTCATACTTGTGAAGGAAGGTCTGGCCAGCTTCGCTTTCGGCTGACTCGCTATGCTCTCGTAGCGTCATGAAGTGCTCAGCGATCAAGTACTGAGCGAATGGGCTGATCCGGGCCGCCCACTCGATCGACTTCGTCCAAATGGCATGCGACTCAGGCGCCGGAGAGTCGAGAAACGAAACGGGACGTTTGGTCTTGGGATCGATCGGCGGCGAGTTGTCGACGGGGATCCAGCCATCGTCGTGATGAAAGATGGCCGGCCAGACCACCTCGGGGTGAACCAAGGGGGAGAACGGGCCATTGCCCCAGTGCGAAGCGAGATCGCCTGAGAGAGCGGCATGAACCGATTGTTGAATCAAGAGCAACATTGGTTCACCATCAGGCAGCTTATAGGGGCGAACAATCACGACGGAGCCTTTCAGCAGACGAGAAGGCGGATCCTTTTGGCCACTCTTCGATGTATCCCGTGAAGAGGAGGCCAGGAACGCTGTACTTACGTGTGCGTAACAACAATACTCTGAAACAATTGTACGCGCCGATCGTCGCGGTTAGCGTTTTTCGAGCGATTCGGCTTTCGCTGAGATCAGCGCCGGCTCTTTGGATTCAACTTCCTGCGGGCTTTTTGCTATGGTTGGCTTGGCCGATTCGATCAGATCGAACCCGCTCATGAACGAGCGATCGGTCTGTCCAAACTTCTCGGCCAGACTGGTCTCGAAAGTAAAGACGGTCGAGTAGCGCCTCCCGTTGTCGTCCGAGATCAGATAATAGATCCACGTAATCGGCATCTTGTTGGCCGTTCCGACGGCGGTCACGCGAAGCTCTCGCAGCCCTTGCGAGTTCACGGCTTGAGAGGCATCCACAACTTGCCCCAGGCGTTCCTTGAGGGCCTTTTTGACTTCCGCCTCGAAGCCTTCGAGCGTCATCTGTTCGCCGGCTTTCATGTTCGTCAGGCGATTCACGTTGGCCTGAGCGATCAGTTCGCCGTCGGCCACCATGCGAAAGACGGTTTGCTTGGGGGTTTCGGCCATCGCATGCCAACGACGATCGTGCATCAGGCGAAAACCGGCCTCTTTCCCCTCGAAGGCCAGCATCTCGCTGCCGTCGTTGGCCTGCAAATTCAGCTTGGCGAGATTGGCATCACTTAGCTCTTCGGTCGGCTCAGCGGCTTCGATCTGCGTGCGGACGATGGCGGTGACGTCAAAGCCTGGGATGGCATGGCCGATGCTGCGGTCTTCTTTGATCGAGGCGGCAAACCAAGTGATGGCCTGGTTTCTTGTATCCAGATTCAGACGACCTTTCAGCTCAATTTCCGTTGCCACGCCTTGGATGGCTCCGGAAACCTTACCTTCGAGCGACACCTTGGCGATGCCTGCCTTGTCGACTTCGGTGAGGGTAGCGACTACCTCGTGGTTGTTGATGGCATCAATGCCCAAGACTTGAGCGAGGGCTTGGTCGTCAGGCGACCAGGTTTGGTTAATGGCAACCGGCTCGTAAGGAAATAGTTTGGCTAGGACTGCAGGGTTTCCGGGAACGCTGATCAATTCCAGTTCTTCGCGCGTCAGGGTGTATTGGGGGCTGAACATAACGGGACGATCGCCGCTGGTATCGACCGAAATCAAACGCTTTACGGTTGGCAGTTTGTCATCCAACGGCTTTTCGTTGGCAGTCGAGTGGGTTTCCGCCGTTTCGTAGAACCGTACTGCCGAAGCTGGACCGAGAACTCGTTCGATGGCGACGTACTTGCCATCGAGGGTCACCGGGTAGTGGCGGACCTTCTTACCGTCCGGGTTTACACGCATCGTTCCCTGGACTTTAAGCTCGGTGCTGACGCGACGAGTCTTCCCTGCGAGCTTTTCGGTCAGCTTCCAGGTGTCTTCTGCCAAAATGGGTGATGTAACCCACAGTGCGAGGATTGAGCCGACCAGTACGATGTGCTTATAGGTGCTCGGGTTTCCGTAATTTTGTGTAACGAATATTGCCCGGTAAGCATCGAAATACATGTGTTCGGCCTGGAATTTGAGGTCTCTCGGGAAAAAGCGAAATCGCTATGTACGGGAGAATCGTCAAATCCGGCGGAGCAGGTTGAAAGAAAGTTGCTGCTGCGGTGTCTATCTGGTACAGGTCTTCGTTTTTCCAACTTCTCAGAAGTGGACAAAACGTCAGGATTTGACAATTGCGGCGTGTGTGCCTACGAAAGCAGGATCCTGTGCAACGTTTGGCATGCTATTCGCAACAGGTTTTCGTGCATCAACTTACGACAAATGGCAGTCGTCGGTCGTAACCCCTGAAACGGGGGTTTTTAAGAAAAGCATGAACAAATGAGCAACCAAATAAGTCATTTCCTCGTATAAGGTCATAGAGAAAGTTGGTTCGCAAGCTAATAGTTGATCGTTCATCCGTTTACTTTGCGTTCCACAAGACTTTTCAAGCATCTGACAGAAAGAGGCGCTCATCGACCGATGAGTAGCTGTCCCGTTGCTTGAGTGATAGTTCCCCGGGAAGGGGGACTCTCTCCAAGTTAGACATCGTCTGGGCGATCGGAACTCGCAGGGAAAACCAGGCAGGTGTTGTTGATCACTGAGTGAGGGACAACATGAACAAGGGATATAAGAACGTCGCGCTCCGACAGCTGCGCGATCAACAGATCAAATATGCTCCCCGGGATCGAAAGCTAGATCAGGCGAATCGTGCAGAAAAGCTGATTTCCGAGATCGATCCCAATAAGCAATATCCGGTCGACTACATCTACTATCGTCTGACCGACTTCCGTCCGGAACAGCCAAGCGTTGGTTCGCTGCTTCCCGGAAAGTCTGCCGCCGAAGATTTGCGCCTGATGGTGGAAGATCTCTCGGACGCCGCCGACGTTTCCGTCGATACGGTTCCGGAGGAAGTGCTAACCGTCGAACAGTTGAGCGATCGTTTCAACGTCTCGACCAAAACGATTTCGCGATGGCGTAAGCAAGGGCTCGTCAGCCGCAAGTTCCTCTTCGAGGGACGTAAGCGAGTGGGCTTCCTGCGCAGCAGCGTCGAACGCTTCGTGAAGGACAACCCTGATCGAATCGAGCGGGGTCGTCACTTCAGTCAGCTTACCGATGCTGAGAAGCTGGAAATCATCGATCGTGCTCGTCGCTTGGCGAATGCCGGCGGTACCCCTTCCGAGGTTGCCAAGCGTGTGGCCGCGAAGATGGGGCGTAGTGTCGAAACCATTCGTTACACGCTCAAACATCATGACGACGAACAGCCCAAAGAAGCCGTTTTTCCCCGGGGAACCGGGCCTTTGACCGAATCGGCCAAGCAGATCATCTATGGCGAATATCGCCATGGTGTGTCGGTCGATCGGCTCGCTGAAAAGCATGGTCGTACTCGGGCATCGATCTATCGTGTGATCAATGAAATTCGTTTCCGTCACATCATGGAACTGCCGCTGGATTGCATCTACAACGACGACTTCGAGAAGGCAGGCCTGGAAGAAGAAATCCTGGGCGAAATGCCACCTCATGAGAAGGCTGCCCGGAAGGTCCGAGTTCCTTCCGGTCTGCCGACTTACCTGGCTTCGCTGTACGAGATGCCCTTGTTGACACGCGAGCAGGAGTATCACCTGTTCCGGAAGTTCAATTTCCTGAAATACAAGGCCTTGAAGATTCGCGAAACCTTGGACGAACAGCGTCCGAAGTCGAGCGACATGGATGCCATCGAGCAGCTGTATGATCAGGCCAGCGATGTGAAAAACTTGATCGTGCAGTCGAACTTGCGATTGGTGGTTTCGATTGCCAAACGTCACGTTGGTGCCACCGAAGATTTCTTCGAACTGGTTTCCGACGGCAATATGTCGCTGATTCGTGCCGCGGAGAAGTTCGACTATTCGCGTGGTAATAAGTTCAGCACGTACTGCAGTTGGGCAATCATGAAGAACTTTGCCCGGACCATTCCGGTCGAGTTCCGTCATCGCGATCGGTACCGAACGAGCTTGGACGAGTACTTCACCACGCGTGTTGACGAGCGAAGTGATCAGTACGAGCAGGAGATGGCTCAGCAGACTCGCGAAAAGCAGATCGACAAGATCCTGCATCGCCTGGACGAGCGTGAGCAAAAGATCATTATCCGCCGATTCGGCCTGGATCACAGCCGCGAACCACAGACCTTGAAAGAGGTTGGCGAGGAACTAGGCGTGACCAAGGAGCGAATCCGCCAGATCGAGGCTCGGGCGCTTAACAAGCTGAAAACGGCTGCCCGCGACTATAACTTCGATCTGCCGGAAACGAACTAACCCCTGGGACTTGTGAGAGTCCTGCCCATCATGCGAAAAAAGCCAGTGGCGGAAGTCTCTGGCTTTTTTCGTTTCCCAGCGGCAGAACGCACTTCGTGCTATTTTGTCGCATGATCGGAAGCTTTTTGATACTTTTCAGATGTGGGCCTGCTTTTCGGCGAGTGCGTTTCTGCCGCACTCGAATGTGTCGATTTCGAGAGTTTCTTTTCAGAGAAGTAGGAGTCGAATCATGAATGTATCTGTTTTGGAGCGTGAAGCGATTACTTGGGACACGCCGGTAAGCCAATGGGAGCGGTTAGCCGGGGATGATCCCCTTTCGGATGAGCTTGCCGAGGAAGCCAGTGAGCTTCTGGGATATACGCTTTTGGCCAAGAAGAAACGCGAGGCTCGTCGGCAGCGGACACTCGAGCAGACGCTGGCTGAGTACGATATCCGGCCTTTTACGCCCGAGAGTGTCCGTAAGTACAAACAGGCTTGTGAGGTCAATCCGTCTCGGTTCTGGCCGACGATCGTGGAATCGGTTATCGGTCTGAGTTTCACCCTGGCGATGGGCGCACTAGGAGGGCTTTTCTTTTCGGCATTATTGATGAATACCATGCTCTCGTTCTATTGTGCCTTGACCGTCATCGGCGGTGTCTTAGTGGGGATTGTGTTCGGGTGTTGCAGTGGGGCGGGGATTGTTCAGCGGAAGTGGAGGCTACGGGAACTAGCTTCGTATACCGAGCCTATCCCGGAATATGCCCTCCAAACGGCCTTGGACATCAAGAAGAAGCATTCAGGCGTAAGCTTCTATGTCGATGTGCTGGAAGAGAACCACATCGTAGTCGACCCATTCCTGGTGATGCGAGTCCAGAGCGGCAATGTGATTCAGGACTGTTACATCGAAGTGTGGAACGAATCGGCGTTTTGTGGCGAGCGGGAAGCGTGACTCTGGCATGCTTGTTGCCCTTGGCGTTAACACGATTTCCGTACCCAGGCCAGCCTGGGTACGTTCTTTTCGCCGGCATGTGATTCAACCTCTAAAATGCCGTATCAAGTCCGTCCCATTAGGCAAACTGGATGAGCCTGTAACGGGGGGTAAGTGAACGCTAAGAGTCTTGTGAACACCTCCCAGGATGTGGTGTCTCAAAGGAGACACGGATTTTGGACGAAATTTGCCATTCCCGTGCTCATCCTGGCTTGCGGGGAAATTTGGACTCGTTATAGTTATTGGTTTTCCATAAAGCCCAGGTAGTGGGCTAGCGTAGCTCAATTGGCAGAGCAGCTGATTTGTAATCAGCAGGTTGTGGGTTCAAGTCCCTCCGCTAGCTTGTAATGCCCACTTTTGGGGCTGAATTTGGACGGATCACTGCCGTTTTCGTCGGGTTGCCGATGCCACCAGTTTCGGGCGCGTCGAAAAGCGGATATGTTGGGGGGTTTCCCGAGCGGTCAAAGGGGACAGACTGTAAATCTGTTGGCATTGCCTTCACAGGTTCGAATCCTGTACCCCCCACTAAAATAGATTCCCGGGCTTTATTGGAAGAAAAGACAGCAAGGCCTGGGTAGGTTGCGGGTGTAGCTCAATGGTAGAGCAACAGCCTTCCAAGCTGAAGACGAGGGTTCGATTCCCTTCACCCGCTTCGCAGCATGCCTCTTTACCGGGTAGGTTGCGAGCTTGCCGATGCGGCCAAGCAGGCCGATAAGGCTTCGTTGTCGAAAATCGGGTTGTCCGTTTGGGCGGCTCGGAAGCGAGTAGCCGGGTAAAGGTGGCGGAAGCAAAGCCCCAAACAAGCTTCCCATTTTTCGGCTGCTGTAGCTCAGTGGTAGAGCACTTCCTTGGTAAGGAAGAGGTCATGGGTTCAAGTCCCATCAGCAGCTCTTCACGGCACCTTGATTTTCGTATTTAGACAAATCCCAAATTTCACGGTTTAGCTGGGGTAAGAAAGACAAAGAAAATGGCCAAGGACGTATTTGAACGATCTAAACCTCACGTCAATGTTGGCACCATTGGTCACATCGACCACGGTAAAACGACCACCACGGGCGCTATTCTGGCAGTTCAGGCCGCCAAGGGTCTTGCCAAGATGAAGGCCTACTCGGAAATCGCCAAGGGCGGTACCGTTCGTGACGAAACGAAGACGGTTACCATTGCTGTGGCTCACGTCGAGTACGAATCGCCGACTCGTCACTATGCCCACATCGACTGCCCCGGCCACGCCGACTTTGTGAAGAACATGATCACCGGTGCCGCCCAGATGGACGGTGCAATCCTGGTGGTTTCCGCTGCCGACGGTCCTATGCCGCAGACCAAGGAGCACGTTCTGCTCGCTCGTCAGGTGGGTGTGCCTTGCGTTGTGGTTTACCTGAACAAGTGCGACCTGGTCGACGACGAAGAGTTGCTGGACCTGGTCGAGCTGGAAGTTCGCGAACTGTTGAACAAGAACGACTTCCCTGGCGACGACTGCCCGGTTGTTCGTGGTAACTCGCTGGCTGCCTACAACAACCCGGCTGATCCGGACGCTTCCGCATGCATCACCGAACTGGTTGAAGCCCTGGATAGCTACATTCCAGAGCCAGAACGCGAAACCGACAAGCCGTTCCTGATGGCTATCGAGGACGTGTTCTCGATCGAAGGTCGTGGTACGGTTGCTACCGGTCGTATTGAGCGTGGCGTTGTGAAGGTTGGTGAAGAAGTCGAAATCCTCGGTCTGACCGAGAAGCCGACCAAGACGACTGTCACCGGCGTTGAAATGTTCAACAAGATCTTGCAGGAAGGTCACGCTGGCGACAACGTCGGTTGCCTTCTGCGTGGTGTCAAGCGTGAAGACATCTCGCGTGGTCAGGTTCTCGCCAAGCCAGGTTCGGTTAATCCGCACACCAAGTTCGAGGCAGAAATCTACTGCTTGAGCAAGGAAGAAGGTGGTCGTCACACGCCATTCTTCAGCGGTTACCGCCCACAGTTCTACTTCCGTACGACCGATGTCACCGGTACCGCCAATCTGCAGGGTGCCGAAATGTGCATGCCGGGCGACAATGTGAAGATCGAAGTCGAACTGCACAAGCCAATCGCTATGTTTGAAGGTGTTCGCTTCGCTATCCGCGAAGGTGGTAAGACGGTCGGTTCCGGCGTCGTTACCAAGATCACAGCATAAGAAGATCGAAAGTTCACGTCGCCGAAACCAATCCGTTTTGGTTCGGCGACGCTCCAGGGGCGTAGCTCAATTGGCAGAGCGCTGGATTCCAAATCCAGATGTTGAGAGTTCGAGTCCCTCCGCCCCTGCTAATTAGTTGGTGTTACCGAACTTGTTGAGCGCGTCGCACCGGTAGAGACATCCTGGAAAACATCCCAGCGTCGTCGCCGCGGCAGGAACGCCAAAGACTGAGAGTGACCATGGCCAAGGAGAAGACCGTCGGTTCCCCTTCCCTTCTCAATGAGATGGTTCAGGCGAATCGATACAAGCGGACGCAGGGTAAAATTGCCCGGCAGGCAACGCTGATTTCGATTTGGGTATTGATTTCGATTGCCGCTTACCAGCTTTATCAGCAGTTGGAGGCGTACGCGACGATCGCCCAGTATCGATTGCACTTGCTGCTTCCGGTTGTCCTGGTCGTCGTTGGATTTTGGGTTGCTTACCGATTGATTAATTGGCCTACGTTCGCGGACTTTTTGATCGCGGTCGAGGCAGAAATGAATAAGGTGACTTGGCCTTCCAAGGCCGAGTTGTGGCGAAGTGTCATCGTGGTGATCGCGTTGATCTTCATCCTGGCCTTGCTGTTGTTTGCGTTTGACTTGTTGTGGATCACCTTGTTCAAAACGATTGGACTGATCCCGCCTGATCCGCAGGCGACCGCCACTTAGGCGGCAGTAAGCGTCACTGGATTTCCGAGTACACTTTGCTTAGATGGTCCGGTTTTGATCGCCGGTTAAGGTTGGTTTCGTGGCAAGTTCTCCTGACAATTCGTTCGATCCGCAGAAAGATCCTGAAACGGATGTTCCTGCGGATGCCGCAGTCCCCTCGGAAGAAACGGCGACTCCGGAAGCTGTCTCGGAAGAGCCTGCCTCGACCGAAGCGGAGAGCGCTGACGCTGGTGATGCAGCGGCAGAAGAGCCAGTGGTCGAAGAGTCGGCCAAGCCGAAACCTGCTCCGGCGGCTTCCGGCAAGAAACGCGGCCCCATCGAAGAAATCATTGAAGATGAAGAAGATGCTGCAACGGATGCAGCCAACAAGGAGTGGTACATCCTCAAGGTTCAGAGTAATCGCGAAAAGTCGATTTCCAGCAACCTGATTCGCCGTGTCAAAATGGCCGGTCTTGAGGATTACTTCGGCGAGATTCTTGTCCCCACCGAGGATCTGGTGGAATACAAGAACGGCAAGAAAAAAGTTACCAAGCAAAAGCTCTACCCAGGCTACATCGTCGTGCATATGGCAATCAACGACGATACATGGTTCCTGGTTCGTGAGACCGGTGGCATTGGTGACTTCACGGGCGCGGCTGGTAAGCCAGTTCCCATGTTGCCGCACGAAGTGGATCGCATCGTCAAGAAGACGCGCAAGCCTGATGAGGGTGAGCAAGAAGAAGTCAAGACGAACATTCGCTTCAAGATTGGCGACCATGTTCGCATCACCGAAGGCACCTTCGAGAACTTCGAGGGCGATGTCGAGGTGATCGACAACACCAATGGCCGCGTGACGGTCATGATTAATATTTTCGGCCGCACAACACCGGTGGAGATGGAACACTGGCAAATGGAGCCAGTTTAATCCACCTCAGGCGTTGGACCGGTGGTCGATTCTTCTTATTCCCCCCTTTGCCGGCGGACAGAGAGAACGAGCTTCGGGGCCTTAGTTTAATAAGCACACGGTTTACATAGCATACGGTCGCACAAGCCTTGTCACGGCGTGACGCGGCACGGGAAACAGCAAAATGGCACGGGAACAAGTAGGTCAAGCGAAGTTTCAGGTCCCTGGTGGTCAAGCCACTCCGGCTCCTCCGGTTGGTACCTCGTTGGGGCGTTTCGGTGTGAACCTCGGCCAGTTCGTTCAGCAGTTCAACGACAAGACCCGAGAATTCAATGGCATGCCGATTCCGGTTGTCGTGACCGTTTACAACGACCGTACGTTTGAATTCATCTGCAAGAGCCCGCCAGCGGCAGCATTGCTGAAGAAGGCTGCTGGCCTGGCTAAAGGCAGCGGCACGCCGAACACCAAGAAGGTCG
This sequence comes from Bremerella volcania, assembly GCF_007748115.1. Classification (NCBI taxonomy): domain Bacteria; kingdom Pseudomonadati; phylum Planctomycetota; class Planctomycetia; order Pirellulales; family Pirellulaceae; genus Bremerella; species Bremerella volcania. The sequence goes on along the minus strand of NZ_CP036289.1, from coordinate 5,878,934 downwards.
GTAAGGTCAGCAAGGGCCAGATCGACGACATTTGCAATCAGAAGATGGCGGACCTCAATGCCCGCGACTTGGAACATGCTCGCCGAATGATCGAAGGAACGGCTCGGAGCATGGGCCTGGAAGTCACGGAATAGTCCTGCCCCCTAACGCGAACATTATCTCCCTACATATTGGCGATTGACGATGGCTAAACAATCCAAACGATATCGAGCCCTGGCGGAAAAGGTGCCAGCAGAAGCGCTGACCCTGAAAGACGCGATCGTACTGCTGAAGTCGTTCAATACGACTAAGTTCGATCAGACCGTTGAAATTGCGATGCGATTGGGTATCGATCCGAAGCAGGCGGACCAACTGGTTCGCGGTGCGTTGGTGTTGCCTCATGGTATCGGTAAGGTTCAACGTGTTATCGTATTTGCCAAGGGTGACAACGCAGCCGCTGCCCAGGAAGCTGGTGCCGACGAAGTGGGCGCGGAAGACTTGGCGAAAAAAATCAAAGATGGTTGGCTCGACTTCGACGTCTGTATCGCCAGTCCTGACATGATGGGCTTGGTTGGGCCCCTGGGACGCGTTCTGGGTCCGCGTGGCTTGATGCCATCGCCGCGTGCCGGAACGGTTACCCCGGACGTTGCCAAAGTCGTTAAAGAGTACAAGGCTGGCAAGGTTGAGTTCCGTAACGATCCAACCGGGATCGTTCATGCTGTGGTCGGTCGGCTTGGTTTCGATGCCGATAAGCTGCAGGACAACATCCAGGCCTTCATCGATCATATCAATGGCCTCAAGCCCCAAGCGGCGAAGGGCACTTATGTTCGTAGCGTCAATTTGAGTGCAACGATGAGCCCTGGTGTTCTGGTTGCCCTCTAAATTGCTCCTAGCAAGTTCAAGCGTTACGCAATAACCCATACGTACAAAGCCCTGAGCCATGAGTAAGTATCTAAAGAAACTGGTGATCACCGATCTGTCCAAGAAATTGGATGGCGTGAACGACCTCCTGGTGGTCGACGTCGTGGGGATGAATGCGGAAAAGACCCACCTGGTCCGCAAGCAACTCCGTGAAAAAGGCCTTAGCCTGATGGTTGTCCGCCGCACGCTGGCAGCCAAGGCTTGTGAAGGCACTTCGCTCGCACCTGCTTTCGTTAGCATGGAAGGCAGTACTGCCCTGGTTTGGGGTGGCGAGGATTTCGTCGATTTGGCCAAGGAAGTGGTCAAGCTGAACGAAGACGATAAGTTTCCGGGATTCACCGCCAAGGGCGGTGTCATGGATGGCGAATCCCTGAACCCTGATTCGGTCAAGGCAATCAGTAAATGGCCCAACCGAGCTGAACAGCTCTCGCTTCTGGTGGGTCAGATTCTGGGTCCTGGTCGTACCCTGGCAGCCCAAATCAAGGGGCCAGGTGCCAAGTTGGCCTCGCAGGTCAAGCAGGTTGGCGAAAAACAAGAAGGCTAACGGCCTTCTCTCGGCAAACGTCCTGGCGGCATTTGCCGAAAGAACGTTTCCATAAACCAAAACATCCGTATTCCCTGGCGCAGGCGGGCCCGTTCCCCTGCAAATAAGTGTTGAAAGGATAAGATCCGAAATGTCCGAAGAAGCAACTGCAACCGTCGAAGTTTCCGAAGAAATCAAGGGTTTGGGCGATCAAATCGCTGGCCTCACCCTGAAGCAAGCCGTTGAGTTGGGCGACTACCTGAAAGACGCTCACGGCATCGAAGCCGCTGCTGGCGGTGGTGTTGTCATGGCTGGTCCTGCTGCTGGTGGTGGTGAAGCTGCTGCTGCTGAAAAGACCGAGTTCGACGTCGTGATGACCGACTTCGGTGCTCAGAAGATTGGCGTGATCAAGGTCGTCCGTGCGATCACTGGCCTGGGCTTGAAGGAAGCCAAGGACATGGTCGAAACCAAAGACGCCAAGATCAAAGAAGGTGTTTCCAAGGAAGACGCCGAAAAGGCGAAGGAAGAGCTGGAAGCCGCTGGTGCCGTCGTCGAAATTCGATAAGACTGCGGTTATTGGCTGATTTCCTGTTTTCACTCAGACGTTGCCTCCCCTATACTAAAGAGGCAACGTCGCGAGGTGTGATTTTGAAGTCTTCCGGATCTTCTTTTTCTTTTGACAGCATGGATGGGAATCAGGTAAGAGCGCGCGCCCGCAGTGGCGGGCGTGCTAGCTTGCATAGCGCCAGCTGCGCGCTTTTGCCGGTCCGCTTGAATCTGAACCTCTACTGTCCGCCCGTATCACTCATGCTTTCACGCACTCTATATCGGACTGTTGGCTGAAACCCTGCATAACGTCCGTAATTGATTTGCCCCGAAAGTATGTTGTTTTTTGATTTGCCGCCCAAGGAGTCGCGTCGCCTATGGCTACCTCGTCGCAACGACGGCTGGAACCTAATGAAGTTCGTCGGTTTGGAAGTCAATCGATTTACATGGCTCCCCCGGATCTGACGAAAATTCAGACCCTGAGCTATCAAAACTTTCTGCAGGCGGATGTCGAAGCAGAAGAGCGAGATCAAGAGTTGGGCATCGAGAGTGTCCTCCGCGAGATCTTCCCCATCCAGAGCTATGACGGACAGAATCAACTCGATTACGTCCGTTATGAACTGGGCAAGCCGCGCTATACGCCAGAGGAATGTAAGCAGCTGCGGTTGACCTACGGTCGCCCATTCCGAATTTGGCTTCGCTTGAACAAAGAAGAGCCGATCGAGGAAGAAGTTTACCTCGGCGATCTGCCCGTCATGTTGGGCGGTGGTGAATTCATCATCAACGGTGCCGAGCGCGTCGTTGTGAGCCAATTGCACCGCAGCCCTGGTGTCGACTTCGTTCTGGAACAAGACACGACCTCCGACAAAAAGCTACCTAGCTGCCGCGTCATTCCGGAGCGTGGAAGCTGGATCGAAGTAAACGTGTCGAAGAAGGACTCGCTCACGGTCCGCATCGACCAAAGCGGTAAGTTCGCCGCGACGACGCTCCTTCGTGCCATGTCGCCGGAGTACAGTAGCGACGCCGACGTGATCCGTGCGTTCTACGAATCGAGCGTCGAGGCGGTCAAAGATGGCCGCAGCGTCTCGAAGATCGAAAATAAGATCGCCGTCGACGACATCATCTATCCCAGTGGTAGCGATCGCGCTGGCGAAATCATTCTCGAAGCGGGGCAGAAGATCAGCCGCAATATCGCGGAACTGATTTGTTCGTCCGGCATCGACAAGGTCGAGGTGATGGAGCCTCCTAAGACGCAGTTGATTTTCAACGCGTTGGCCGAGGACAACACTTCCAGCCACGAAGAAGCATTGCTGCGTATCTATCAGCGACTACGTCCTGGTAACCCGCCGCAATTGGAAAAGGCCAAGACTCTTTTCGCCGAGAAGTTCTACGACGAAAACCGCTATCGCCTGGGGCGCGTTGGTCGTTTCCGTATGAACCGAAAGCTCGGTCTGGATATCGATGAAGGTCAACAGACCCTGCGTCCAGAGGACTTGATCGCGGCGATTCGCTACATCCTGAATCTTTCGTCCGGCGATAAGCGGGCCCGCATCGACGATATTGACCACCTTGGTAATCGTCGCCTGCGTACCATCGATGAACTCGCTTGCGACGAAATGCGAAAGGGCTTCTTGAAGCTGCGTCGAACGGTTCAGGAGCGAATGAGCCTGAAGGACGCGGAAGACATGACTCCGCGCAACCTGGTCAACCCGAAGAGCATTTCCGCCGCCATCGAATACTTCTTCGGTCGTGGCGAATTGTCGCAGGTGGTCGACCAGACCAACCCGCTCTCGATGCTCACTCACGAGCGTCGCCTGTCAGCCCTTGGCCCAGGCGGTTTGAATCGAAAGCGTGCCGGTTTCGAGGTTCGCGACGTTCACATTTCGCACTACGGTCGTATCTGCCCGATTGAGACGCCGGAAGGTACGAACATCGGTCTGATCTCTAGCTTGGCTCTTTACTCGTCGGTGGACGAATACGGCTTTTTGATCACGCCTTATCGTAAGATCACTAACGGTAAGATCGCCAAGGGCTTCGTTTGGCTACGTGCCGACGAGGAATCGGACGCCCTGGTGGCTCCGGCCGATACGCCGACAGACGAAGACGATAACTTGCTGGGCGACTTGATCATCGCTCGCTACCGTAGCGACTTCGAGATGGTCGCGCCGACCGAAGTGGACTACATCGACGTGGCTCCGTGCCAGATGGTGGGTGTTTCCGCGGCGTTGATTCCATTCCTTGAGCACGACGACGCGAACCGTGCTTTGATGGGATCCAACATGCAGCGGCAAGCCGTTCCCCTGCTGATTGCCGAACCGCCGATCGTCGGTACCGGTGTCGAGCGTGACGTGGCCATGAACTCAAGCATGATCGTCCGGGCCAAGTTCGATGGTACGGTCACCTATGTGGACGCCTTGAAGGTGGTCGTCGAACGTAGCGGGGCTGCCGAGCATGCCGAAGACGTTTACGAACTGCGAAAGTTTGTTGGTCTCAATGAGCGTACCTGCTTGAATCAGCATCCTGTCGTGAAGATGGGACAGAAGATCACCGCTGGCGACGTGCTGGCCGATGGTGCCGCGACCCACGGTGGTCAGTTGGCCTTGGGCCGTAACGTACTGGTCGGCTTCATGTCGTTCGACGGCTACAACTATGAAGACGCGATCATCATCAGCGAAGAACTGGTGAAGCAAGACGTTTACACTTCGATTCATATCGAGGAGTTCGACGTCGAAATTCGCGAAACGAAGCTGGGCCGCGAAGACTTCACACGAGATATTCCGAACGTCTCTGAAAAGATGCTTCGCAATCTCGACGAGAGCGGTATCGTCCAGGTCGGTACCTACGTGAAGCCTGGCGACATCCTGGTTGGTAAGGTTTCGCCAAAGAGTAAGACCGAGTTGACGCCGGAAGAAAAGCTGCTGCACGCGATCTTTGGCCGTGCTGGTGAAGACGTGAAAAACGATTCGCTGGAAGTTCCTTCCGGCATCGAAGGGATCGTTGTTCAGGCCGAGAAGTTTGCCCGCCGCATGAGCCTCTCGGACGACGAACGAAAGGCGTTTGAAAAGACCCTCAAGGATGCCGAAGCTGAAGGTAATAGTGCCATTTCTGAACTCTTCGCTGAATTCATCGGAGAGATCGAGAAGATCCTGAGTAAGACCGTCACCGACGAAGACGGTACTCCGCTAACTCGCGACCAGGACAGCAAGTACATCGCGGAACAGGCACAGCAGTTCCGTCTGTACAAGATTCTGGAAAACCTTAAGAGTGAGGATCGGATTTCCCAGATCCGCCAGCTGTATGCGGCCAAGTGGCCAGCCATCGAACTGGCGATCGATCAACGCGATCGCAAGCTGAACAGCATGAAGCGAGGTGACGAACTTCGCAGTGGTGTTCTGCAGATGGTCAAGGTCTACATTGCCACCAAGCGGGTGATTTCGGTGGGTGACAAGATGGCCGGTCGCCACGGTAACAAGGGTGTGATCGCCAAGATTCTCCCGGTCGAAGACATGCCATTTTTGCCGGACGGTACCCCAATCCAGATCATGCTTAACCCGCTCGGCGTTCCTAGCCGTATGAATGTGGGGCAGATTCTGGAAACCCACTTGGGTTGGGCAGGTGCCAAGCTCGGATTCCAGGCGATCACTCCGGTGTTCGACGGGGCGAGTGAAGAGATCATCAACGACTGTCTGGAAGAAGCGGGACTGCCGCGTCACGGGAAGGCACGCCTTCACGACGGACGTACCGGCGAAGCGCTCAACCAGGAAACGACGGTCGGCTACATCTACATGTTGAAGCTGCATCACTTGGTGGATGACAAGGTGCACGCTCGAAGCACTGGGCCATACTCGCTTATTACTCAGCAACCGCTGGGTGGTAAAGCTCGTTTCGGCGGTCAGCGTTTCGGGGAAATGGAAGTGTGGGCTCTGGAAGCCTACGGTGCCGCGTACATCCTTCAGGAACTGCTCACTGTGAAGAGTGACGACGTCGAAGGAAGAACGAAAATCTACGAATCGATGGTCAAAGGTGAAAACACGCTGGAAGCCGGTACGCCCGCCAGCTTCGACGTGTTGACCAACGAAATCCGAGGGCTCGGGTTGAATATGCAACTGGAAAAGCGCCGCTTGTAAACCAGGCGGCCTTCGTTGCGGCGAGCTGATAAAGCTCAGTTCGCGATTGGCGACCCCCGCCGTTGGCACCTCACCAGGCAGCCAACGGCACCTTCACCAACACGACCATCCAAGTGGAAATACATAAGGAGCACGGGCCATGAGTATTCTCGAAAGCTCTTACGACCGAATCAACGATTACACCGCGGTCAAGATCAGCCTCGCACGGCCTCATGACATTCGCAGTTGGTCGTTTGGTGAAGTCAAAAAGCCGGAGACGATCAACTACCGAACCTACCGACCGGAAAAGGACGGCCTTTTTTGCGAACGTATCTTCGGCCCGGAAAAGGACTGGGAATGTGCGTGCGGTAAGTACCGCGGCATGAAATACAAAGGCATGATCTGCGATCGGTGTGGTGTGAAAATCACGCACAGCCGTGTTCGTCGCAAACGCATGGGGCACATCGAACTGGCCGCCCCGATCGTGCACATCTGGTTCTTCAAGGCCATGCCCAGCCGCCTGGGTAACCTGCTGGCGATGAAGACCTCGAGCCTGGAAAAGGTGATCTACTTCCAGGATTACGTCGTGATCGATCCAGGCTCCACCGATCTCGAAAAGTTCCAGACGCTGACCGAAGAAGAGTACCGCGGCGCAGTCGAACAATTCGGTGCTGGCTCGTTTGAAGCCGACATGGGTGCCGAAGCCGTTCGTAAGCTGCTGCAAGGTCTCGACCTGGTCCAGCTGTCGATCGACCTGCGAAAAGACTTGGCCGAAACCGGATCAAAGCAGAAACGCAAGGACTACATCAACCGGTTGAAGATCGTCGAGTCGATCCGTGACAGCGACAACAAGCCGGAATGGATGATCATGGACGTCATTCCAGTGATCCCACCGGATCTGCGTCCGTTGGTTCTGTTGGATTCCGGCAACTTCGCCACGTCCGACTTGAATGATCTCTACCGTCGTATCATCAACCGTAATAACCGCCTCCGGAAGTTGGTCGACCTGAACGCTCCGGAAGTCATCATCCGCAACGAAAAGCGTATGTTGCAGCAGTCGGTCGACGCTCTGTTCGACAACAACCGCTGCAAACGCCCAGTGCTCGGTAGCAGCAACCGTCCGCTTAAATCCTTGACCGACATGATCAAGGGTAAGCAGGGCCGTTTCCGTGAAAACTTGCTCGGTAAGCGCGTCGACTACTCGGCGCGTTCCGTGATCGTGGTTGGTCCGCGGATGAAACTGCATCAGTGCGGTTTGCCCAAGAAGATCGCCCTGGAACTGTATCAACCGTTCATTATCCGCAAGCTCAAGGTGTTGGGCCATGCCGACACCATCAAGAGCGCCAAGAAGATGCTCGAACGGAAGGATGAAGAAGTCTGGGATATCTTGGAATCGGTGATCCAGAATCACCCGGTTCTGTTGAATCGTGCCCCGACCCTTCACCGTATGGGTATCCAGGCATTTGAGCCGACGTTGGTCGAAGGGAACGCAATTCACCTTCACCCGCTGGTCTGTAAAGGCTTCAATGCTGACTTCGACGGTGACCAGATGGCCGTTCACCTGCCGCTTTCCATTGAAGCCCAGGTCGAAGCACACACATTGATGTTGGCAACCAACAACATCTTCGCTCCGTCCAACGGTAAGCCGATTATGAGCCCGTCGCAGGACGTGGTGATGGGTTGTAACTTCATCACCATCAGCTTGCCAAACCGTCCCGGTGAAGGCATGACCTTCTCCTCGATGGACGAAGCGGACTACGCGTTCGCCCAGGGTATCATCGATCTGCATGCCCTTATCAAGGTTCGTCTGCCTGAAGGCCGCAAGCTCAAGGGCGAGGACGACGAAGAGAGCAACACGCGGATCGTAGAAACGACTTTCGGTCGCGTCTTGTTCAACGAGATGCTGCCGGCAGGGATGGACTATTACAACTACTCACTTGGTAGTAGTGAACTATCCAAGGTGATCTCGGACTGCTACCAGCGTCTGGGCCGCCGGGCGACGATCAACCTGCTGGATGATATGAACCAGCTTGGTTTCCGCGAATCGACCCGTAGTGGTTTGTCCTTCGCGACCGACGACCTTGTGACGCCAGATTCGAAGCACAAGATTATCGGTGAAGCCGAAAAGAAGGTGATCAAGTTCAAGAAGTTGTACGAACGCGGCGTGATCACCGACAAGGAACGTGTTAACCAGGTTCTCGACGCTTGGACGCATGCTCGTGAGCAGATTACTGCCGAGATGATGACCGAGATGAAGAACGACGATCGTGGTGGTCACGGCTACATCAACCCGGTCTACTTGATGGCCGACTCGGGTGCTCGTGGTGGTACCGAACAGATTCGTCAGCTGGCTGGTATGCGTGGTCTGATGGCGAAGCCGTCAGGCGAAATTATCGAAACGCCGATTAAGTCGAACTTCCGTGAAGGTCTGACGGTGCTCGAGTACTTCTCCTCGACGCACGGTGCCCGCAAGGGTCTGGCTGATACGGCGTTGAAGACGGCTGACTCGGGTTACCTGACGCGTAAGCTGGCCGACGTTGCCCAGAACGTCGTGATCACCGCTGAAGACTGCGGTACGACCCAAGGGATTACCAAGGGAGTTATTTACCGCGGTGAAAAAGTGGAAGTGTCGCTGGCAGACGCGATCAAGGGCCGGGTTAGTCGCCAGAGCATCGTGAACCCGATCACCGACGAAGTGATCGTTCGCGAAAATGAGATGATCACGCCGGATACGGCCCGCAAGATTGAAAAGATGGGTCTCGAACGTATCCAGGTTCGTAGCCCCATGACCTGCGATAACGGCCTGGGTTGCTGCAAGGCCTGCTACGGCATGGATATGTCGACCGGTGATCAGGTCGAAGAAGGCATGGCCGTCGGTATCATCGCTGCTCAGTCGATTGGTGAACCAGGCACGCAGCTTACGATGCGTACGTTCCACATCGGTGGTGTGGCCGTTACCGATACTGAAGAGCACGAAAAGAAGACCAAGCGTGGTGGTTTCGTCAAGTTTACCCGCATGCGTACGGCGACCAACGACGAAGGCAAAAACATCGTTCTCACCCGTAACGGTGAAATCACGATCGTCGATGCCAAGGGTCGTGAAATCGAAAGCTACGACGTGCCAACCGGTGCTACACTGGAAGTCAAGGAAAACGACGAAGTGAAGACCGGTCAGGTGCTTTGCTCGTGGAATCCTTACTCGATCCCGATCGTTGCCGAAGTCGGCGGTCGCGTCCGTTACGAGGACGTCGTCGAAGGGGAAACGATGATCATCGAGCACGACTCGACCGGGACTACTCGTCGCATGATCACCGAGCACAAGGGTGATTTCCATCCGCAGTTGGTGATTGAAGACGAAGACGGCAAGCCGCTTGACGTTTACTACCTGCCGGAAAAGGCGATCATCGACGCCGAAGAAGGTGCCAAGGTTTCTGCCGGTACGACGGTGGCCAGTACGCCGCGTGAATCGGGAGGTGTTAAGGACATCACCGGTGGTCTGCCGCGAGTTACTGAAATCTTCGAGGCCCGTAAGCCGAAAGATCCAGCTGTGATGGCTGAGATCGACGGTGTGGTCGAAATCCTCTCCGAGAAGAAGCGTGGCAAGCGTACGATCATCGTCCGCAACGAATCGGGCATCGAACGCGAACACCTTGTTCCGCATGGTAAGCGATTCCTCGTTCACACGGGTGACTACGTCAAAGCGGGGCAGTCGCTGATCGACGGTCCGCTGGTTCCTCATGACATCCTGCGAATTTCGGGCGAAGAAGCCGTTCAGCAATACCTGTTGCATGAAATTCAAGGCGTCTATCGCAGCCAGCGTGTGGAAATCAACGACAAGCACATCGAAATCATCGTCGCACGCATGCTGCGAAAGGTGATGGTCGACTCAGCGGGTGATACGAGCTTGCTGCCAGGCTTGGTGATGGACAAGTTCGACTTCCGTCGAGCCAACGATCAGCTTTCCCGCTGCCTGAAGATCAGTGCTACCGGTGACTCACAGCAGTTCACCGAAGGCATGATCGTGCCAAAGGAAGCGTTGGAACAGGAAAACGCGCAAATCGAATCGCTGGGCGGCAATCCTGCCAAGGGAACCAAGCCTGCCGCCGCAAGTGCTTCGACACAGCTCTTGGGGATCACCAAGGCAGCCGTTCAAAGTTCCAGCTTTATCTCGGCTGCGTCCTTCCAGGAAACAACCAAGGTTCTTACCGAGGCTGCTCTGGCAGGCAAGGTCGACGAACTGATCGGTCTGAAGGAAAACGTGATCTTGGGTCACTTGATTCCTGCCGGTACTGGTTTCCGCACCTTCCAAGACTCGGAAGTCCGCATCAATCCAGAAGCATTGGCCGAACTCGCATCGCGAACGCGCGAACGCACGCTGGAAGAAAGCTTCCCGCTGCTACAAGATGGCGGCGAACAGTCGCAGCCTGGGCAGGGACCTGCGGCCATTTCCGAAATGGCTCCCGCTCCTGGACTGGAAAGCCTGCTGGGTGGCGGCGGATCGATTCCCGCAACTGAAGGCCCGGCCTATGGTCAGCAGCCGCCAATGCCTCCACATGATGGTGGCGAAGGCTTCGATCGGGATCCGAACCGGGACGAACTGTAAAACACCGCGTTTGGGCAAACGAACGGGCCCAAATCGCTAAACAAATAAGGTGTCATGGCCACGTCCGCGTGGCCATGTGCCGTTCCTAGCCCTCGCGACCCTTGGGGAAATGCGGGGGAAACGCAGATTGTCGAGCCACGTTTTCCCGTGAGATCTTCATTACGGGTTGACAGTCGTCGGCAATCGGATAATTTAAAGGGCTTCCCATAATCTGTGGGAAGCGACAGTAAGCAAACAGAAATTCGGCCGCCCCCAATCATCGCGGCCCTATGGAAAAAGCAACGGCGACCTATGCCCACCATCAATCAGCTCGTTCGTAAGCCGCGAAAAAAGAAGCGTAAGTTCTCCAAGTCCCCCGTTTTGGAGAAGTGCCCGCAGAAGCGTGGTGTGTGTTTGCAGGTCCGCACGATGACCCCTAAGAAGCCAAACTCGGCTCTGCGGAAGATTGCTCGTGTGCGTCTGTCGAACCAGAAGGAAGTCACTGTTTACATCCCAGGCGAAGGTCACAGCTTGCAGGAACACTCGATCGTGCTCGTGCGTGGCGGTCGTGTCCGCGACCTTCCGGGTGTGCGTTATCAAGTCGTCCGTGGTGCCCTGGACGCATTGGGCGTTAACGGTCGTAAGCAGTCCCGCAGTCGTTACGGTGCGAAGCGGAGCTAGTCGGGGCGTAACTGGGCTAAAGTTCCAGGCGTCGCGCAATTAAAAAAACATCCCACAAACCAAGCCATAGCGAATAGTTAGTTACCAACGATGGGTAAGATTACTGCCAGCCGCGAAACGTTGAAGCCGGATCCGCGTTACAAATCGATCCTGGCTAGCAAGTTCATCAATTGCCTGATGCTGGATGGCAAGAAGACGACCGCTCAGGACGTTTTCTACGGTGCCATGGATGAGCTCAAAAAGCGTGTTCCCGGAGAAGAGCCAATCGACGTTTTTACCCAGGCCGTTGAGAACGTCAAGCCGCACATCGAAGTTCGCTCAAAGCGTGTCGGTGGTGCCGCTTATCAGGTTCCTATGCAGGTCAATCGTACCCGGCAGCAGTCGCTCGCCATCCGCTGGCTTCTGATGGCTGTTCGTGAAAAGAAGGGGCGTCCGGCCCATTTGAAGTTGGCTGACGAACTGTTTGCCGCCTACAACCGCGAAGGCACCGCCTACACTCGACGTGAAAACGTACACCGTATGGCTGACGCGAACAAGGCATTCGCTCACTTCGCCTGGTAAGATCGTAAAGCGAAGGCCGTGCTTCAACACAAGTGCGGCTTTTTTTATGCGCCGACAGTTCTTGTCTGCTCGCCTGACAGGGGCGAGCAGACAAGAAATCGAGACCTCCTGGGCATGGTCGATTGAATAAGAAAACGGCAGAATAGACAGTTCCCTTTGCCGTTCACCGAGAAGCAAGAAAGGTCCAGTCGAAAGCGGCTGGCATCAGAGTCATGGATCGTAAACTTGAAGACATTCGCAATATTGGGGTGATCGCCCACATCGACGCCGGCAAGACGACGGTGACCGAGCGGATGCTCTATTACAGTGGTACTTCGCACAAGGTCGGCGAGGTCGACAAGGGGACCACGCAGACAGACTTTGACCCGGAAGAAGCCGAGCGCGGCATCACGATCTACTCAGCGTGTGTGACATTTGGCTGGAAGGGCTATACGGTCAACTTGATTGATACGCCTGGTCACGTCGACTTTACGGCCGAGGTGGAACGCTGCCTCCGCGTGCTGGACGGGGGCGTGGTTGTCTTTAGTGCTCGAGAAGGGGTGGAAGCCCAAAGTGAAACTGTCTGGCGGCAGGCAGATCGGTACAAGGTTCCGCGTGTCGCGTTTATCAACAAGATGGACCGAGAAGGGGCCGATTTCTATTCAGTGCTGCAAGAGATTGAAAAGCGGCTCAAGGCGAATCCGGTTCCCATCCAGATTCCGGTTGGTGCTGGTCCGCCGCATGTTGCTGATGCGTTTCGGGGTGTGATCGATCTGATCGAAATGAAGATGCTTCATTTTGGCGAAGGAGATCAGGATCGAACGGTGGATGTGCTTGACATCCCGGAAGACTACCTCGAAAAGGCTCAGCAGTGGCGAGATAACTTGCTCGAGAAGCTGTACGACCTCAGCAACGAGTTGATGGAGTTAAGTCTCTCGGAAGAGCCGATTCCTGCCGATCTGATTCGCCAGGTGCTGAGGCAAGGAACGCTCGCCCGCCAGCTGCAGCCGGTGATGTGCGGTTCGGCATTGGATGGCATCGGCGTGCAACCGATCCTGGACGCAGTAACCTATTATTTGCCGAGTCCCAAGGACGTTCCCGCCGTTGTCGGTACCAATCCGGCGAAGAAAAATCAGGCCGAAAAGCGTGAGCCTGACCCGAAAGAGCCGTTTTGCGGGCTCGTCTTCAAGGTGCTACCTGCGAAGCACGGCGATATGACTTGGGTGCGTGTGTACTCCGGCGAATTGAAGCCGAACTCGCGCTTGTTGAATCCAGGTCGCGACGTGAAAGAAAACTGTGCCCAGCTATGGCATATTCAAGCATCCAAAAAAGAGCAGGTCGACCATGTCGGCACTGGGGATATCGTCGGTATCATCGGTCTGCGTCACTCGGTCACCGGCGATACGCTTTGCGATACGCGTAGCCCTATTCTGCTCGAGTCGATCAAGTTCCCCGAGACGGTGATCGGCATGGCGATTGAGCCTGAGTCGTCGGCCGATCGCGACAAGCTTTCCGAGACCTTGGCGATGATGCGTCGTCAGGATCCAACGTTTGCCGCGGACGAGAACAAGGACACCGGGCAGACGATCATCAGCGGGATGGGGGAACTGCATCTGGAGGTGATTCGCCATCGTCTGCTGCGTGATTTCAAGCTGAACGTCAAGGTGCATAAGCCGCGGGTTAGCTACCGTGAAACAATTGGCAAGTCGGCCAAGGTGACGGGCGAATGTCATCGTATTATTCAGGGGCAACAGTTGTTCGCGAAGGTGACGATTCAGGTCGAGCACGCGCCGAATCAACAGCAGCCGGTCACGGTCATTACCAGGGTCCCGCCAGAGCGAGTGCCGTATCACTTGGTGGAAGCGGCTGTGGAGGAACTGCATAGTCGAGCCGTCGGTGGCGGCATCATTGGTGGGTTCCCATTAGCGGACATCAAAATTACGGTTCTCGATGCGGAGGCCGCCGAGGTAGGCTCGACCGAAACAGCCTTTGCGATTGCCGCCGGCGACGCGTTCGAGAAAGGGCTGGAGGCCGCCGTTCCGACGTTGCTCGAGCCGATCATGAAGCTGACGATCACGACTCCAGAGGATTACATGGGGGATTTCGTCGGCGACATCATGAAGCGGCGCGGGGAGATCGCCAAGACCGAGAATCGCTCAGGTGACGCGATTATCGAGGCACATGCCCCGCTGGCCGAGCTGTTCGGCTATTCCAGCGCGATGCGAAGTCTCAGCCAAGGCCGAGCTTCGAGCAGCATGGAGCCGCTCAAATACGCCCCTGCCCCGCCCGAGCTAATTAAGCAATTTATGTGATTTGCAAGGTCTAAGCTGGCTGGGTCGGGTTGTTTGCCGCGAATTCCTGCCACTTCCGGGCCCAATTGTCAGTTGGAACGCAGCAGACTGGATTGCCGATGTTGCCGCTCAGGTAACGCTGGCTTCCGTGGATTGCACCGTCATTTATGGCAAAAACAATTCACGAGGCTCAGAAATTGAGCCAAGAGGATTAAGAATCCGACAAGTTGTTCCACGTATCGTCCTTCGGGACGACCCGTAAAAAGAGGCGTTTTCCGCCTGAAAATAGCGGTTTTCGTTTCGTTTGAGACAACCATTCGAAAAAGGTTCGAAATCCCAACCCGAGCCCATTGACGAAGTTGCCTGGGATTTTTAATATCATCTGTTTCCCGCACAGCTCAAAGAGCGACCAGGGAGCGAAAAGAAATTACAACCCCGGGTTACCGGGAAGCAGTTCATAGGGATCAGGCACGTGGCGAAAGAAATTATTCGCATTCGGATGGAAGCTTACGATCACTCGATCTTGGATCAGAGTGCTCTCGACATCGTCGATACGGCGAAGCGGACCCATTCGGAAGTGCACGGCCCCATTCCGTTGCCGACCCGTATTGAGCGTTACACCGTTCTCTCGGGCCCGCATATCGACAAGAAGGCTCGCCAGCAGTTTGAGGTTCGGACGCACAAGCGTCTGATCGATATCGTCCAGGCTACCGCCAAGACGATCGAATCGCTCAACAAGCTGAACTTGCCAGCTGGTGTTGATATCAAGATCAAGGCAACAACCCGATAGTTTAACCACTTAGCTCGTTTTAAAGAGTCTTTGGATGGCTGGAAGCTTCGGGTGGTAATTGGCCGACTTGGCTAATCCATCGAAGCGAGCAACGGACTACAAGGCGACGAATCATGGCAAAAGGCATACTCGGCCGTAAGGTTGGGATGACCCAGATCTACACAGAGTCTGGCGAAGTTATCCCGGTTACGGTTGTACAAGCAGGTCCCTGTCACGTGCTTCAGGTGCGAACCTTGGAGCGCGATGGCTACGAGGCAATCCAGCTCGGTTACGACGACAAGCCTCGCCGCCTAGCGATTCGTAGCGAACGTGGTCACGTTGCTCCCCTCTCAAGCAAGCGATCGAAGAAGCTGGCCGCCGCTGGAGCTGAAGCTTCCGCGAAAGCCGGTTGCGAACCTAAGCGTTTCGTTCGTGAACTTCGTGGTTCGATCGAAGGTGCTGAAGTTGGTCAAGAGATCAGCATCGGCGTTCTCGCTGAAGCAGCCCGGGTTGATGTCATCGCCACTAGCCGCGGTCGTGGCTACGCCGGTGTGATGAAGCGACATAACTTTGCCGGTCAGCGTGCTACCCACGGCGTGAAGAAGGTTCACCGTCACACGGGTGGTACTGGTTGCAGTGCCTATCCAAGCCGTACGTTCAAGGGCCTGAAGATGAGCGGCCAGTACGGAAACGCCAAGGTCACCACTCGCAACTTGAAGGTGGTCAAGGTCGACGAAGAAAACGGCGTGATCCTGCTTAATGGTGCCGTGCCAGGGCCCAACGGCGGATACGTGATCGTTCGTGAAACAAATATGGTCCGCTAACGGCGTCCTTGAGTCATTAAGTCGCGTCAACGCGTGAAAGAATAGTTCCATGGTCAGTTTGCCTATTTTTGACAAGAGCGGAAAGGAAGTCGGCAAGTACGAGCTTGATCCGGCTGAAATCGCTCCGTCGATCAACAAGCAGTTGATGCACGACGCCGTTGTGATGTACCAGGCGAATCTTCGCCAGGGCACGCACCGTACGAAGACTCGCGCCGAAGTGGCTGGTTCGACGAAGAAAATGTACCGCCAGAAGGGTACCGGTAACGCACGTGCTGGTTCCAAGCGTAGTGGTGTTCGCCGGGGTGGTGGTCACATCTTCGCCATTCGCCCTCGCGATTATTCGTACCGGCTGAATAAGAAAGCCTTGAAGATCGCGACCCGCATGGCGATCGCCAGCAAGATTCAGGGCGAGCAAGTGGTCGTTGTCGATGACTTGGCTCAAGACGAAATCAAGACCAAGAGTGTCGCAGGTGCCTTGAAGGCCCTGGGCATTTACGGTCAAAAGGTTGCGATCGCGTTGGAAAAGCACGATCCAGTCTTCTACCGCAGTGCACGAAACATTGAAGGTGTCTCGGTTAGTCCTGTTGCTGAGTTGAACGCCTATTTGGTTTTGCGTCCGCGGAAGTTGGTCATTACGAAGGCTGCCCTTGATTCGCTGCGTAATGGCGGCAAGAGCGAGTAAACGCTTTCGATCGATTGGCTTAAAAGTAAATCAATTCAACCTGACATAGTGACAGAGGTGCCAACATGGCACGGCCTTACTACAAACCGAGCGAAGACATCCCAACGCGAACGCTTGATTCCCACCAGGTGATTCTGCGTCCGCTGGTTACCGAAAAGGGTGTTCAGGTTTCGGAAGACTTGAATCAATACACATTCGAGATCGCTCCGGCTGCCACCAAGTTGGATGTCCGTCGTGCGGTTGAAGAGTTATTCGACGTCAAAGTCGCCAGCGTGAAGACGCAGACACGGAAGGGTAAAGCCCGCCGTTATCGTTTTCGCAACGGAACGACCCGTAACTGGAAGAAGGCCATCGTTACGTTGGCCGATGATCAAAAGATCGACTTCTATTAATCGACACCGGTCCTCCGAATCAGACAGCGACCCGTAATAAACTACGAGACGAACCATGGGTATCCGAAAATACAAGCCGACCTCCGCTGGGCGTCGTAACGCCTCGGTCAGCGACTTCAAGGAGTTGACCAAGGGTGCGAAGCCGGAAAAGGCACTTCTCCGGAAGTTGACCAAAACTGGCGGTCGTAATAACCAAGGTAAGATCACGACCCGTCACCGTGGCGGTGGCCATAAGCGTCGTTACCGCGTGATCGATTTCCGTCGAGCCAAAGATGGCGTGCCTGCAGTGGTCGCTTCGGTGCAGTACGATCCGAACCGCAGTGCTCGTATCGCCCTGTTGAACTACGTTGATGGCGAGAAGCGATACATCCTGGCTCCCGATGGATTGAAGGCCGGCGACAAGGTTCAAAGCGGTAGCGAAGCATCGCCGACCGTCGGTAACTGCCTGCCGCTGAAGAATATTCCTGCCGGGACAACCGTTCATAACGTCGAGATGACGCCTGGTCGTGGTGGTGCCATGTGCCGCTCGGCTGGTAGCTCGGCTACGTTGATGGCCTGTGAAGCCGATTGGGCTCAGCTTTCGCTCCCAAGTGGCGAAATTCGTCGTGTTTCGAGCCGTTGTCGTGCGACCATTGGTCGCGTCAGCAACCCAGATCACGAAAAGGTTTCGCTCGGTAAGGCGGGTCGTAAGCGTTGGTTGGGTCGCCGTCCTCACGTTCGTGGTACTGCGATGAACCCGATCGATCACCCGCACGGTGGTGGTGAAGGCCGTACTAAGGGTGGTCGCCATCCGGTTACGCCGCAAGGTAAGCCAACCAAGGGTGGAGCAACGCGTCACCGCAAGAAGGCTTCCAATCGCTCGATCGTTCGCCGCCGCCGTTCGCGTCGTTACGGTCTACTGAAGTTGTTGAAGTAAAAGCCCCCACAGCACACGGAAAGTTAGGCCGCCAAGCCGCGACCCTAAAGGTTTTCAAAGATGAGCCGATCCCTAAAAAAAGGGCCGTACGTCGACCCGAACGTTTATGAAAAGGTTGCCAAGCAAGAAGAAGCTGGCACCAAGGACCCAATCAAGACTTGGGCACGATCTTGCACGATCATTCCCGAGTTCATCGGTCACACGTTCATGGTTCACAACGGCAAGGCCCACCTGAAGGTTTATGTCACCGAAGACATGATCGGGCACAAGCTCGGTGAATTCGCGCCGACGCGAACCTTCCGTGGTCACGGCGCTGATAAGAAGAAGAAATAACGCATACCGATTGGCAAACGCAGCTTGGCTGCCCACGGCAAAGAAGGGCCCTGCCCGACGCTCGTGGTTCGAGGAGTTGATCAACCATGTTCAAAGCGACCCACCGACTGGCACGCATCAGCCCGCGAAAGGTGCGCCCGCTAGCCGATTTGGTGCGTGGCAAGCTGGCCGACGAGGCACTCGACATTCTGCGATACCAACCGCAGCGTGGTGCCCGTCTGCTGGAAGAAGTCATCAAGAGTGCCATCGGCAACTCGCAAGATTCGGAACAGAACGAGGGCCGCGCTGCGAACCAGCACGCTTTGTTTGTTCGCGAGGCTCGCGTTGATGGTGGCCCGATCATTAAGCGATTCCGCCCCCGAGCTCGTGGAAGCGCGTTCCCGATTTTGAAGCGGACCTGTCACATTCACGTCACCCTGGAGGAACTCCAAGGCTAAGGTAACCCATTGGTTGCCCCGTCTTCGAGTCGAGAGACAAGCATGGGACAAAAAGTTAATCCAGTTGCGTTTCGTACCGGCGTCATGGTCGGCTGGAAGAGCAAGTGGTTTGCATCGAAGCGTGATTTTCCAGGCCTGCTACTGGAAGACAAAAAGATCCGGGACTTCATTCTGAAGCACCCTGATCAGCGTATTCGCCAAAAGTATCGTAATGCAGGCATCGACAAAGTCGAAATCGAACGGACCCGCGACGAAGTTCGCGTGACGCTGTTCGTTGCCCGACCAGGTCTGATCATCGGTCAGAAGGGTCAGGAAGTCGAAAAGCTGCAGGAAGAATTGCAAAACCTGGTTGGCCGTCGCATCAATCTGAAGATTGAAGAAGTCGGTCGTCCGGAACTGCGAGCCCAGTTGGTTGCCGAGGACATCGCCGACCAGTTGGCCAAGCGTGCCAGCTTCCGCCGCACGATGAAGCGTGCGATCGAAAGCACTATGGAGGCCGGTGCCCGTGGCATCAAAATCCAAATGGCCGGTCGTCTTGGCGGTGCGGAAATGGCTCGCCGCGAAAAGCAAATTGAAGGATCGATTCCGTTGAGCACCCTGCGGGCCAAGATCGATTACGGCTTCACCGAAGCTCGTACGCCGCAGGGACATATCGGGGTTCAGGTCTGGATCAATAACGGTTTTTACGAAGGGGACGACTCCGATGGCTATGATGCCTCGACGAGTGAAGCACCGAAAAAGCCAAAGAAGACGTATAAAAGGTAATGCCACTCGTGGCAATACCGTCGTCCTTGGTGATTACGGACTTCAATCCACACAAGCGGGTCACATTACCGCTCAAACGATCGAAGCGGGTCGTATCGCTGCTCAGCAGTACGTCCGTGGTATCGGTAAGTTGTACATCCGGATCTTCCCCCACAAGTCCGTAACGGCTCGTCCGTTGGAGACTCGTATGGGTAAGGGTAAAGGTGAGCCTGACCGTTGGGTCGCCACCGTGAAGCCTGGTACGGTAATGTACGAGCTGAAGGGTGTCACCGAGCAACAAGCGAAAATTTGTTTCGCTCGTTTGGCTCATAAGATGCCGGTTCGATGCCGCTTCGTGCGTCGTCGCCCGGAACTGGAAACAACCGAGGCCTAGTCCCGCGGGGGACGTGGCCCATGATGGTCGGCGGCGAGTAAACCGCAAGCGAAACGTGATTAGGCGATAAGGCAATGAAAGCAAGCGAATTGCGAGAACTGAGCGACGATCAGCTTCAGGCGAACCTGAAGAACGCCATGGATACTTTGTTCCGTTTGCGAGTTCAGTCCCAGACCGAACGTTTGGACGCCCCCAGCGAATTAGCGAAGAATCGCAAGTTGGTGGCTCGGATTAAAACGATTCAAGCCGAGCGAGCAGCCGCCGCGGCCAGTACCTAATTCAAGCGAAGTTTAAAGAGAGATTCGGCAATGCCCAAGAAAGTATTGGTCGGTCGAGTGACGGGCGACAAGCAAGACAAGACGCGACGCGTTGAAATCGCCCGTCGTATCCGTCATCCGCTGTACGGCAAGTACTACTCGCGTCGCATGGTTTGCCATGTGCATGACGAAAACAACGAGTCGGGTCTGGGCGATCGTGTCGAGATCATCGAGAGCCGCCCACGCAGCAAGACAAAGCGCTGGGAATTGGTTCGGATCGTGGAGAAGAGCACGGAAGTTGACGTGGCCGCTCTGAAGGCTGCTCGTGAACAAGCCGCTCACCTGCAAGAACAAGAAGATAGCTAAAGCTCCCGTACACCGCCAAGGCTTCACTAAGAGCTGCGGCATAGGGTTGGATTTAAAAAGCGATGATTCAACAAGAAACAAGACTGGCCGTCGCCGACAACACCGGAGCGAAGGAAGTCATGTGCATCAAGGTTCTCGGTGGTACGCGTAAGCGAACCGCTGGCCTGGGCGACGTGATTATCTGCTCGGTGAAGGAAGTTGTGGCGGGTGCGGACGTAAAGAAGAAGGCCGTTGTGCGAGCTGTGATCGTTCGCTGCAAGAAGCCGACTCGTCGTCCGGACGGAAGCTACATCCGGTTCGATCGCAACGCGGTCGTGCTGATTGACAAAGACAATAATCCGCGTGGCACGCGTATTTTCGGTGCGGTCGCTCGTGAGCTGCGTGATCGCAAGTTCATGAAGATCGTCAGTTTGGCCAGTGAGGTGGTTTAATGCATATCAAAGTTGACGACACCGTCGAAATCATCACCGGCGCCGATGCGGCTAGCGAACTTCGTGGCAAGGTCCTGAAGGTCTACCCGGAAAAGGGCAAGATCCTCGTGGAAGGTGCGGCAAAGGTTTACAAGCACGTCAAGCCAAGCCAACGTAACCCCAAGGGGGGTAAGCTGTCGAAGGAAATGCCCATCGACATTTCCAACGTCATGCTGGTTTGCACTGAATGCAAACAACGCACCAAGACGGGTGCCAAGATCAAAGAGGACGGCAGCAAGGTTCGCTACTGCAAGTCGTGCAGTGCCGAAATCGGCCAGCTGAGTCCGGCCAAATAACTACTGCCCAGCGCAGACCCAAATCAAAAGGCGTGAGCCGGTAATCGTTCGAGATAAGCCATGAGCAAACCACGACTTCAAGAACAATACGAAAACGAAGTGCTTCCCGCACTGGCAGAAAAGTTGGGGCGCAAGAACCCGATGAACCTGCCGCGTCTGCGGAAGATCGTCGTCAATATGGGTGTCGGCACGGCCGTTACCGAAAAGAAACATGTCGACGAAGCTGCTGAAGCGATGACCGAATTCACCGGCCAGCGACCAATGATCTGCCGTGCTCGCAAGAGCGTTGCGGCATTTAAGCTGCGTGAAGGTATGCCAATCGGCGTGAAGGTCACCCTTCGCCGTCAACGCATGTACGAGTTCCTGGACCGCTTGGTTTCGTTGGCTCTTCCACAGGTTCGCGACTTTCGTGGTGTGAACCCCAAGAGCTTCGACGGCAACGGCAATTACACGATGGGCCTCACCGAGCAGATGGTGTTTCCGGAATTGAATCCGGACAAGTACACCCGTCAGCAGGGGATGGACATCACCTTCGTCACCACCGGGGCAACCGATGACGAAGCTCGCGAACTGCTCGCTTTGTTGGGCATGCCGTTCCAGCGAGAAGAACCCAAAAAGAAGAAGACCGCCTAAGTCGTAGTGCTTAGACCGGACCGTATACAGAACGTTTACTCAGTCGATTCGTTTTCCAGGTAGGAAATCCTCGTGGCAAGCAAGTCAAAAATCGCCAAGGCCAATCGCGAGCCGAAGTTTTCGTCTCGGCGTGAACGTCGCTGCACCATGTGCGGCCGTCCACGTGCCGTGTATCGAAAGTTTGGTGTCTGCCGTATTTGTATTCGCAACTTGGCGGATCGAGGGCTGATTCCAGGTTTACGCAAGGCGAGTTGGTAAGGGGACCCGAAGTATTATGATGACCGACCCTATCGCCGACATGTTGACCCGTATTCGCAATGCGGTTCGCGTCGAGCACCCACACGTTGAAATGCCCACGTCCAAGGTCAAACGCGGTTTGGCCGACGTGCTGAAGCGTGAAGGCTACATCTGGGACTGGGTAGAAACCGAGGACCATCCGGTGAAGCAGATTCGCTTGGAACTGAAGTACGGCCCCAGCGGGGAACGCGTAATTCAGCATATCAAGCGCGTCAGTAAGCCTGGTCGTCGTATTTATTCCAAGTCGACCGAGCTCCGTCCGATTCTCAACGGCATGGGTATCACCGTGATCAGCACCTCCAGCGGTGTGATCAGTGATCGTGAAGCTCGCCAGAAGAAGATTGGCGGCGAAGTATTGTGCGAAGTCTGGTAATCCAGACGCGTAAAACCCCATCCACCAGGACAGTCTCCTTCGTAGAGACCCATTGCCTAAGATAGGTTAAGAAAATGTCCCGACTAGGTAGAAAACCCGTCGCCTTGCCCGATAAGGTCAAGGTGTCGATCGACGGTCAAACCGTAAACATCGAAGGCCCACTGGGTAAGCTCTCTTACACGGCGAATCCTGTCATCACCGTCGAACTGGGTGAAGGCGAAAAGGAAGTCATCGTATCACGTAAGGAAGATACCCGGACCGGTAAGGCCATGCACGGTCTGACTCGCGCTTTGATCGCCAACATGGTCGAAGGGGTAGAAAAGGGTTACGAGAAGCGACTGGAAGTGGTGGGTGTGGGTTACCTGGCTGCAATCGCCGGTGACGTTCTCCAACTTCGCGTCGGTTTCGCCAACGAAATCCACAAGAAGATTCCCAAGGACCTCACCGTCACCTGCCCCGACCAAACGCACATCCTGGTCAAGGGTATCGACAAGCAGCGCGTCGGTCAGTTTGCCGCCGAAGTGCGTGCCAGCCGTAAGCCTGAGCCTTACAAGGGCAAGGGTGTTCGCTACCAGGGCGAACGCGTTAAGCTGAAGCCTGGTAAGGCCGCTGGTAAGTAATCGGTAATCAAGTTAATTGAAGTCATCGTGTCGCGGCTGTTACCGCGGCACCTACGAGGCTAGTTGAGTCGTGAACAAGCAAAAATTCATTGCCAAGCAGCGGAAACGTCGGAGCAATCACGTCCGTCGAAAGGCTCGTGGCAACGCCGAACGTCCTCGGCTGACGATTTACCGTAGTAACAACAACATCTACTGCCAGATCATCGATGACGAAGCAGGTCGCACCTTGGTGTCGGCCTCTTCCCGCGACAAAGATCTGCGTGCGGATGGTACCGCTGGCAACTGTGAAGCCGCCGCGAAGATCGGTAAGGCCATCGCCGAGAAGGCACTGGCTGCCGGGCTGAAGCAGGTTTGCTTCGATCGTGGTCACTTTCGCTACAACGGTCGTGTCGCCGCGTTGGCAACGGCCGCCCGCGAAGGTGGATTGGACTTCTAGTAGATAACTAAGTCATTCAAAGCGTTGGGAAAAGCTGGTCCAGAGATCAGCAACATCCAAACGGGAGAGCCAATACCGTGGCGAAAGATTCTGGCAAAGGCGGATTCGTCGAAAAGGTCGTGAAGATCAAGCGTTGTGCCGCCGTGGTCAAGGGTGGTCGTCGTTTCAGCTTCGCGGCGATGGTCGTCATTGGTGACGGCAAGAGCAAGGTCGGCTGGGGCTATGGCAAAGCCAACGAAGTTCCGCCGAGCGTCCAAAAGGCCGTCAAGCAAGCCGAACGCAAGATGCTCGAAGTTCCGATCGTGGAAGGCTCGATCCCACACAAGGTGATCGGTACCTTTGGTGCTGGCCGCGTGGTCATGCTTCCGGCTCACCCTGGTACCGGTATTATCGCTGGTGCTTCGGTTCGTGCCGTCTGTGAAGCCGCAGGGATCCACGACGTTTTGACCAAGAGCTTTGGTTCGACCAATCCAGTCGTCCTGGTGAAAGCCACTTTGAACGCCCTGGAACAGCTGCGAACCAAGGAAGAAATTCAACGCCTGCGAGGAGTTGCTGTCTAATGAGTTTGCACGATATCAACCAAGGCGTTCACAAGAATAAGCGTCGCCAACGCATCGGTCGTGGCACCGGTAGTGGTTGGGGCAAGACATCGCAGCGTGGTCACAAGGGGGCTCGCAGCCGTGCTGGTTGGTCGAATCGTCCGACCTTCCAGGGTGGTCAAACGCCGATCGTTCGCCACGTCCCTAAGCGCGGTTTCAACAACCGCTGGGCCTTGACGGTCGCTGCAGTCAACATCAAGGACCTGAACGAGTTGTTCAACGACGGCGATACGGTCACGATGGAATCGCTCCGTGAAAAGGGTCTTTGCAAGCGTCGTTTCGACGAAGTTAAGATTCTCGGCGACGGTGAACTTTCCAAGAAGCTGACCGTGGAAGCCCACCGCTTCAGCGCCTCGGCGAAGGAAAAGATCGAAAAGGCTGGCGGTACCTGCAACACGGTCGTCCGCATCACGACGGTGGCTGAAAAAAAGGAAGCCTCCAAAGGGGCTAAGGCCTAGTTAAGAAACAACACCAAACATGCCCACGTTGTTACGTGGGCATGTTTTTTGCGCAAGCAGTGATTGGCGAGCCGCAAGAATGCGGAAATACGCTCGAATTTACGGATAGGACACATTTGGGTGGTCTAGTCTGAGACACGCGGTTTGGTGTAAATTCACTCATCCGCACTCCCTGCAAACCATCGTTCATTGCTATGCCTCATTGGGGGCATTCATTAGAACCAGCCAAATCGGGTTAGATTGTCATGTTGGAAAAAGTACGCGTCCTTTTCACCATCCCCGAACTACGGACGAAGATTCTTTTGACGATCGGCTTATTGGCCGTCTTTCGTGTCGGCTCGCAAATTCCACTGCCGATGATCGACCAACTCAAGCTGCAAGAGATGTTCGCCTCGCAAGGAAACGAAGGCGTTGCCGGTCTGCTGCAACAAGTCTCCGTTTTTAGTGCGAGTGCATTGAGCCAGATTACGATCTTTGGCCTCGGCATCATGCCCTATATCTCGGCGTCGATTATCTTCCAGCTCCTGGGCACCGTCTGGAAGCCGCTTGAAGAGTTGCAGAAGGAAGGGGAAACCGGACGCAAGAAAATCAATGAATACACCCGGTATGCGACCGTGGCGCTGTGTGTCATCCAAAGTTACTTCTACCTGGCGTCGATGACGGCTGTGGGGGAAGGGGGTGATAGCATCGTCAACCAGGCCTTCTGGACATCCTCGGAACCGGGGAATATCGATAAGAGCCTGTACTGGGGCTGGGCGATCGTCGCCGTGGCGATCATGACCTGCGGTACCGTCTTTTTGATGTGGCTCGGTGAGCAGATCGACGAGTTCGGCATTGGTAACGGGATCAGCCTTTTGATTATGGCTGGTATTCTCGCGGCAATGCCAGGGGCACTACTCGACCTGCTGTACAACACCAAGCCAGAGTTGACCAACTTCACGCGAGGGGAGTTTGGTATCGAAACCATTGTCGTGTTGGCGATCCTGTTTGTGGCGGTGATCACAGGCGTGGTCTTCATCATGCAGGGTCAACGCAAGATCCCGATGCAGAGTGCCAAGCACGTTCGCGGTCGCCGCGTTTATGGTGGTACCCGCCAATTCCTTCCACTGCGTATCAACCAAGCCGGCGTGATGCCGATCATTTTCGCCAGCAGCTTGCTGCTGTTCCCGCAGTTCATCTTCCAGGCTCTGGCCGGGTGGACCGAATCGGCAACGCTGGCGAACTTGGCCGATATTTTCGCCCGTGGACAAAGCTTTCTGTACATCGCTTGTTATATCGCCTTGATCTACTTCTTCTGCTACTTCTGGACGGCCATTACCTTCAACCCGAAAGACGTCTCGGAAAACCTGAAGAACTTTGGTTCGTTCATTCCCGGCTATCGCCCAGGTCGACGAACGGAGGAATACTTGGAAAAGGTCATGGTTCGCATCACGTACGTGGGTGCAGGCTTCCTTGCCTTGGTGGCCATCATTCCGACGCTCGTTTCCGCGGAACTAGGTGTCTCGCCTCAGGTAGCAAGCTTCTACGGTGGTACCGGTTTGCTCATTGCCGTGAGCGTGGCCTTCGATCTGGTGCAAAAGATCGATAGTCACTTGGTGATGCGTAACTATAAGGGGCTCATCGAGGGCTAACACTTTCTCGCCAGGATGGCACGTCCCGCTTTCACTCAACCCCAACTTGAAAGCGGCTTCGATTTTGTGACTTCGGTGTGGATGATGTCCCACGTCATCCGCGCCCAAGCTAGGCTGCGGTTTGGCCATGCGGATTATCTTTCTCGGACCTCCTGGTGTCGGCAAAGGGACTCAGTCCCATAAGCTGGTCGAATTCCTGAACATTCCCCATATCTCAACAGGGGAAATGTTACGGGAAGCGATCCGCAATAAGACCGAACTCGGCATGAAAGTCGCCACCCAAATGGAAGGTGGTCGTCTTGCCGCGGACGAAATCGTCGTCCAGTTGGTACGCCAGCGCCTCACACAACCTGATTGTCGAAATGGCTATTTGCTGGACGGCTTCCCACGAACCCTGCCACAAGCCGCATCGCTTGATCTTGGCCTGGCTGTCGATGACGAAGCGGTCGATGCCGTTCTGAATCTTACCGTTGATCAAGATGAACTCTTGAGCCGATTAATGGCCCGGGCTCAGAAGGAAGATCGCGGAGACGATAACGAAGAGACGATTCGTAATCGGATGAAGGTTTACGACGATATGACCTCTCCATTGATCGCGTATTACGAAGAACAGAAGGTGCTCTATCGCATCGATGGGATCGGTACAATCGAGGAAGTCTTCGACCGCATTAAAGCCGTTCTGGAAGAAGTGGACCGAAAGAAGAACGCATGATCACGCTCCGCTCCAAACGCGAGATCGAGAAAATGCATGTTGCCGGACAACTCGTTCGGCAAGCCCATCAAAAAGTGGCCGAACTGGTCAAGCCTGGGATCACCACGGCCGTACTCGACAAAGCCGTCGACGACCTGTTTGCCGAGGCAGGGGCTGTCGCTCTGTTCAAAGGAGTTCCCGGCAAGGTCCCCTTCCCTGCTGCCACATGCATCTCGGTCAACGATGAGGTGGTTCACGGAATCCCTGGCAAGCGGATCCTAAAGGAAGGAGACATCGTCAGCGTCGACACAGGGGCCAAAATCGGAGGCTGGTGCGGTGATTCGGCCTGGACCTATGCCGTCGGTGAGATCAGCGACGAAGCCAAGAAGCTAATGGAGGTGACGGAGCGGGCTCTGCAGATCGCGATCGAACTGCTACCGGTGAAAAAGCGTTGGAGCCAGGTGGCCAAGGAAATGCAACACGAGGTCGAGTCGGCCGGATTTTCGGTAATTACGACACTTGTGGGACATGGAATCGGCACAACGATGCACGAAGAGCCCCAGGTACCAAACTACGATTCTCGCGAATTCCGGCAAAAAGGCGACTTCGATCTTCGACCTGGCTTGGTCCTGGCTGTCGAGCCCATGGTGGCCGTCGGACGAGAGGATTTGTATCTGCATGGGGACGGTTGGACTCTTTCGACCAAGGATCGTAGCTTGACGGCTCACTTCGAGCATACGCTTGCCCTGACGTCCTCAGGCGTCCGAATTTTGACGGGGGAGGATTAAGGCAGCCAGATGACGGTTCTCGTGGTAGGAGCGACTGGGGCGACCGGCAAGCTTTTGGTCGAGCAGTTGCTCAGCCGTGGGCAGCATGTACGCGTGATTGTCCGATCACGAGATCGTTTACCTGAAGCGGTAAAGGGGCATCCTGGAATAACGATCGCGGAAGCGAGTCTCTCGGATCTCACCAGCGAAGAGCTTCAGCAGCATGTTTTGGGGTGCGATAGTGTTGCCTCGTGCCTGGGGCATAACTTGACGCTCCAAGGCATCTTCGGGCATCCACGGAGGCTCGTAACCGACACCGTCCGGCGACTTTGCCAGGCAGTCGAGCGGACCAAGCCAGAAAACCGCGTCCGATTTGTTCTGATGAACACCGCAGGCAACCAGAATCGCGACCTGGACGAGCCGGCGACGTTTGCCAATCAATGCGTTGTGGGACTATTACGCTTTGCCGTGCCACCTCATGCCGACAACGAACAAGCATCGGACGTGCTTCGCCAAGAAATCGGAAAAAATAGTCCGTCGCTTAGTTGGGTCGTGGTAAGGCCGGATAGCCTAGTTGATCAAGCGGAGGTCACGCCCTACGAGCTTCATCCCTCACCGACAAGGGACCCCATTTTCAACGCCGGAACCACCAGTCGCATCAATGTGGCTCATTTCATGGCGGAATTGATCATGGACAGGGCAGTATGGGGAAAGTGGGTTGGCCAAATGCCTGTAATTTATAACTGTGAAGCTCAATAGCCGGGCATGACCTTACACCGCAAGTGCCAATCCCAGAGGGAAAGGGTTGGTAGTTCCCCTGGTCAATAGGAATGTGCCATTTCACCCTTCGAAAACCGAAGTTTTCATAGTCGCGCCCCTTGCCAGTGGAAAAGGAAGTCGGGTATACTGTCCCGCTTCCCCAACGCCCAAGGTTTGGAAGTAGAGAGTCATGAAGGTAAGAGCCAGCGTTAAGCGAATTTGCGACAAATGCAAAGTGGTCCGCCGTCGAGGCCGGGTCTATGTCATTTGTGAAAACGCCCGTCACAAGCAACGACAGGGCTAGTTTTCCGTCTTGCCACGGTGTTTCCCCTAAATCTGAGGGTGCCCGGGAGGGCAAAACGAAACATCGCACCACTTCGCAAAGCCATAGCACAAAACATTTTCGGAATCATTTGCCCCGACAGGGCAGCCTTAGGAGATCACCATGCCACGTTTGCTCGGTGTGGACATTCCCAACGATAAGAAGACCTGGATCAGCCTGACGTACTTGTACGGCGTCGGTCCTGCGGTTGCTCGTGAATTGTGCGTAAAGGTGGGTATCGATCAAGATCGACCCGCTTCGGAGATTCACGAAGACGAATTGAGCCGTTTGGCTGGTCTGCTGGAAAGCGAATACACGGTTGAAGGTCCTCTTCGTCGTCAGCTTTCGCAAAACATCCAACGCCTCAACCGTATCGTTTGCTACCGCGGTCTGCGACATCGTCGTGGTTTGCCGGTTCGCGGCCAGCGTACCCGCACCAACGCCCGCACCCGTAAGGGTCCGAAGAAGACCGTCGCTGGTAAGAAGGGCGTGAAGGATCTTCGTTAATAAGATCCTTGTCGATCACTGCGAAGTACGACGCGGCAATTTTCTGCTTCGTACTTCTCAATTTGCATACACATCATCATTCAGCTTGAAACGCTACGCCCGTTGTGGTGGGAGATAGTTAAGTGGCCAAGGTCGCAAAGCGAAAAACACGACGTAACGTCCAGCAAGGGACTGTCCATATCAAGGCAACCTTCAACAACACCCAGGTGACCATCACCGACAGCAAGGGTGACACGTTGTGCTGGGCCAGCGCCGGAACTTGTGGCTTCAAGGGGAGCCGTAAGAGCACGCCGTTTGCCGGTCAGTGTGCAGCTCAGCAAGCCGCTGAAAAGGCGTTGAAGTTTGGTTTGAAGGAAGTAGACGTGAAGGTCAACGGACCAGGCAGTGGCCGCGAAAGCGCCATCACCGCCTTGGCAGCGGCCGGTCTGACCGTCAAGTCGATCGAAGATTGCACTCCTATTCCGCACAACGGTTGCCGCCCCCCGAAGAAGCGTCGCGTCTAATACCACGACGGTTCTTTCCTGGCAACGTTTTCAGGCGGTCATAAGACACACATAGCAGCACAAAACGGAGCGAACTATGCATATTCGATGGCGTGGGTTGGAATTGCCGAGTGCGGTCACTTGCGAAGCCGAAACCCTCACCTCCAATTACGGCAAGTTCATTGCCGAACCGTTTGAACGCGGTTTCGGTGCCACCATTGGCAACAGCATGCGACGCATCCTGCTCTCGAGCCTCGAGGGTGCGGCTGTCACGCAGATCAAAGTCCGTGGTGCCCAGCACGAATTCACCAGCATTCCTGGCGTTGTCGAAGACATGACCGACATCGTCCTGAATGTGAAATCGGTTGTCGTTAAGAAGCACTCAGAGATGACGAAGGTCATCACGATCGAAAAGCAAGGTCCTTGCGAGATCATCGGTGCCGACATTCAGTGCGATGCGGACGTCGAGATCATTAACAAGGATCTGCACCTGTGCACCGTCACCGGCGAAATTCCATTCATGATGGAAATGGTCGTCGAGTCGGGTCGCAGCTACGTTCCATCGACCGAGCACAGCTCGAATGAACACGAAATCGGCATTATCCCTGTCGACGCCGTCTTCAGCCCCGTGACTCGCGTTCGTTATACGGTGGAAGAAACCCGCGTTGGTCAGAAGACCAACTACGATCGCTTGATTCTGGAAATCTGGACCGATGGTTCGGCTCATCCAGAAATGGCTTTGGTCGAAGCCGCCAAAATCTTGCGAAAGCACCTCAATCCGTTTGTTCAGTACAACGAACTGGGGGCGACGATCAATATGCCTAGCCGTTCGACCCCCAGCGGGTTGGATCCGGTGATGGAAGCCAAGCTCAACATGAGCCTCGCTGAATTGCACCTTTCGGTTCGTGCATCGAACTGCCTCGAATCGGAAAACATTCACACGGTCCGCGACCTGGTTCGACGTACCGAAGATCAGCTGATGGAAGTCCGCAACTTTGGTGAAACGACCCTGACCGAAGTTCGTGAAAAGCTGAAGGAATACAACTTGCACCTCGGCATGCGAGTGCCGCCAGCTGCGAGCCCGATGCACTAAGGAAACACAGCCTGTCACAGATCTTGTCCCCTCGCTCCTGAGGGGACAGGGTGAGGGGTTCTGATACATCAAGAACATCTGCCTTACACGGCACTGACAACACTCAAGAAGTACCATGCGACACCTACGAAAAGGTCGACGACTCGGACGCTCGGCGAGCCACCGCAAGGCTCTGTTCCGCAACATGGCTAGCAGCTTGCTGTTGACCGAACGTCCTGATGACGTCAACGAAAGCTACTACCTCTACAGCGACTACCTGGCAGCCGACACTCCAGGGACCGGGCACAACACGCCCAAGGTTAAGGGCCGCATTGTCACGACCGTGCAGAAGGCGAAGGAACTGCGGCCTTACGTCGAGAAGTGTATCACGGTCGCCAAGAAGGCATTGCCGCACCTTCGCGAAGCTGAAAAGTTCGCGACCAAGGCCAAGCCTAACACGCCGGAATACAAAGAATGGCGTGAAAGCGAACAGTGGCAAAAATGGAACGCCGCCATGGCGCCTGCGGTTGCTGCTCGTCGTCGCGTGGTGGCTTTGCTCGGTAACCAGCGTGCCGTCGAAATCCTGTTCGACGAAGTCGCACCTCGCTTTGAAGATCGCGAAGGTGGTTATACCCGCATCCTGAAGCTGGCCAAGCCGCGTCTGGGTGATGCCGGTATTCAAGCCATCCTCGAATTCGTCGGTAACGATCGCGACCGCGTGAAGACCGAAGCCGAACGTCCTGCTTTCGACAGCGACGAAGAAACGGCAGCCGCACCAGCCGCTGAAGCTCCGGCAGAAGAAGAAGCCGCAGCACCTGAAGCTCCAGTTGAGGAAGCGGGTGACAACGAAGAAAAGCAGGAAGGCTAATCGCCTCTTGTAATTCGGATCGCTTGAAAATTTTAAAACCGCTATACTCGCTCAAGTATAGCGGTTTTTTCATGGACGGACATGACGTGAAACGCTCCTCACGGCCCAAGCAGCGAAAAAAGGCGAAGCCTGCCAGGAAGTCGGCGGTGAATCAGGCGCGTGTGCCATCGAAGTCGATGGGACGCGTGCAGTTGCATAAGTCGGCTGGCCGGCGAGGCTTCGATTTCACGTTTGCCATGCGACTGTTGGTCAACGATATGATCGATCGGATGCCGGAACTGGCCCATATCGACATGAGTCGCGTGGCTGTCGCCATTGTTCAAGCACGCATTGATTCCACCCATGGCGTGTTCGCCACGCTCACACCAATGCGTTTTGAACAGGGTTCGCGTTTTACTACCCGTCGCGGACGCAAGTATTGCTGCCAATCTCTCTTGGATGAGCACGGCCGAGAGATGCTCTACATTCTCAGTTTCTATCTCCCACGATTTCAGAACATGGACTTCTCGGAGAAGATGATCACTATCTTCCACGAGTTGTGGCACATTAGTCCCGATTTTGACGGCGACATTCGGCGTCACCCAGGCCGCTGTTATGCCCATTCATCGAGCCAAAAGGAATACGACGAACACATGGCTGTCTTGTCGACCAAGTACCTGATGAAGAAGCCCCCTCCCGAGTTATACGCGTTTCTGGAACATGATTTTGCCAAGTTGTATCATCAAGGCGGTGGAATTTACGGCGTGAAGATTCCTCGCCCCAAGCTGATTCCCGAGGCCGGCTAGAGCGTCGATGCTCATCTATGCATTTACGCTTTATTGCAATTCTTTTCGGATTTGATACGGCCGCTGTTCCGACCTCTGCTACACTCGACCACGGTTGGGTGATCCTCTCTACTTACCATCCTGCGGCCTGTACGGTCGATTCCCCCGCCAAACGACGGACTTTTCGCTCTGTCGTCGAGCACTCTTATTGAGGGGATACCCGAATGTTCGGTAACCAAGTTTCCGATAAGGATCTGCAACGCAAAGTGGATCGTACAATGGAACGCACTGGCGTGAATTCTCAGGCCAAAGTCAAGGCCCGTGTTGTCAATGGAACCGTCGAGTTGTCTGGGGCTCTGCAATACGAAAATCAGCGTCGCCCGATTTTAAAAGTTATTCGCAGTATTCAAGGCGTTCAGAGGGTCAACGACCTCATGGCTTGTCCACCAAAGCCGAAACGAACCGACGCCTGATTTGCTTTGAACGTCGAACGCGTAAGTCTGTCTGGGTAATGTGCCGTCAAAAACTGACGTGCTTAGATAGTGTCCTGAATTCTTCCAGTGGCCATCTCTTCGCTCGATGTTCTGGACATACGGCACCATAAAACATGACGTGCGTTCAGCTAGCCAAATCGAATAGCACCAACTTCGGGAACTGATAGACTGAAAGGTTGAATACGACGAGTATTACATTGAAACTCCCTTACAAGTCCTTATCTTGGACCCAATGAGAAGGAGGTGCCCTCGATCATTCTTGTTGTCCTCGCATGAAATAGACGGTCGTCTAGTAGGTCTAGGTTTTGATGAGGTAAGGTGTCATGATTGACCGTCTAACGCCAACCATTCGACCGAATCAGAGAGTGCGTGGATATCAGCGATGGCGATCATTGCTGTTTCTGCATTGGCCGGTTCCTTTTGAAACTTTACGGCCATTGGTGCCTGCTGGTCTGGAGATCGATCACTTTGACGGGGTCGCTTATGTTGGCGTGGTTCCCTTTGCAATGAAAGGAGTCCGCAATGCCTGGTGGCCGGAATGGGCTTCGATGACTTTTTTAGAGACGAACGTCCGTACCTATGTCTATCACGGTAGCCAGCCAGGCGTCTACTTTCTTTCGCTCGATGCGGCCAATCGTTTGGCCGTTTGGGGTGCTCGGCAGTTTTGGGGATTGCCTTACTATCATGCCCAGATGAGCCTGAAGCGAACGGAAGACAAAGTCGTCTATGAAACCGAACGACCGTGTGGCAGCGTGCGACATAAGGTCAGCTATCGAATTGGTCCACCACTGGAACCTTCGCAACCGGGGTCGCTCCAGCATTTCTTTCTCGAACGCTATTACTTGTTCCTGGAGCATCGCGGAACACTCTATACCGGCCAGGTACATCATGTGCCGTATCCTGCTCACGAGGTCGAAATATTGGCTATCGAGGATACACTGTTGAATGCTTCAGGTCTTGCAATCCCACCAGACCCACCCTCTTTTGCGCACTTCTCGCCAGGCGTCGATGTTGAAATCTTCGGACTAAAGCCCCTGCCTCGCACGCCGTGAGATCAGAACGTGGTCACCTTCCCGCTTTCTGAGGGATAGCCTGTGATGGCATCTTCGGAGCGATCGTTACAAAGCGATCGTTTTACGATTGATGCCAGGCACATGATCAAAAATGATCCTTCATTCTGTCGAATCCTCTTCATGAAATAATATCCGCGACCTAAGTTTTTTTGATTGCTAAATGTCGCCACCATGGGGGTGGCCGACCCTAGATCTGGCTGGATCTCGATTCGAGGCGGAACGAGATGCCATAGAGAATTCGTGCGCTACCTTCACGGAAACACTGAATCATGTCGTCCGCCCTGCCTCAACTCGATATTGCTTGGATGCTTATCTGCGCCGCCCTGGTCATGTTGATGCAGGGAGGTTTTTGTCTGTTAGAGAGCGGTCTGGTCCGCGCCAAAAACAGCTTTAATGTGGCGCTGAAGAACCTGGTCGACTTTTGCGTGTCGGCAGCCGTGTTTTGGGTGTTTGGCTTCGCGATTATGTTCGGTGCCAGCTATCACGGATGGTTTGGGACAACGATGTTCTGCCCTGGCGAGGACTCATCTCCCTGGTTGATGGCGTTCTTCATCTTTCAAATGGTCTTCTGCGGTACGGCGACGACTATTATCTCGGGTGCGGTTGCCGAACGTATTCGCTTTCGCGGGTACTTCATCATTGCGTTATTAGTCTCTGGTGTCATCTATCCATTGTTTGGCCATTGGGCTTGGGGCGGTGCTGCCGATGGCGCTGCTTCTGGCTGGTTGGCCCAGGAAGGGTTCATCGACTTCGCCGGCTCAACGGTTGTTCATTCGGTGGGCGGCTGGGTGGCCTTGGCAGCAATCCTGGTCATTGGGCCACGCATCGGTCGTTTTGACGGCGACCGCCCTGGTATTCATGGTCATAACTTGACGCTGGCAACGTTCGGCGTGTTGATGCTGTGGTTTGGCTGGTTCGGCTTCAACGGCGGTAGCACTTTGGCAATGAACGACTCGGTGCCGCTTATCATCGTAAACACGAACCTGGCCGGAGCCTTTGGTGGACTAGCCTGCTTAGCTTGCTCGTGGACCATTCATCGTCGTCCTGACGTTGGACATACCATGAACGGCGCCGTTGCCGGGCTTGTGGGCATTACGGCATCGTGTCACATCGTGGCCCCTTGGGCAGCCGTTGCCATCGGGTGCGGGGCCGGCGTGATCTGTTGTCTGGTTACGGAACTACTTCCCAAGCTAAAGATCGACGATGTCATCGGTGCTTTTCCCGCCCACGCGTGTGCCGGTGCGTTTGGAACACTGGCACTCGCATTTCTGGCCGACCCGAGTCATTTCGGTGAAGGGATGACGGCGTGGTCGCAGTTCTGGGTGCAATTGAAAGGCGTTACCGCATGTGCTGCGCTCGCATTTGGCGGTGGGTTCACGTTGATCTACTTGATCAACCTGGTGATGCCTTTCCGCACATCGGCCGAACATGAAGTCGCAGGCTTGAACATCTCGGAACATGGTGCCAGTACCGAACTGATTGATCTACTAACGAACATGTCACGTCATCGCGAGCAAGGAGACTTCTCGCAAAAGGTCGACATCGAGCCGCATACCGAAGTCGGGCAGATTGCCGCCGAATACAACCGCGTGCTCGAATGCGTCAATAAGGAGATGAGGCAGCGAACCGAGGCCGAGGCGCGATTCCGCGGAATCTTCGAGAATGCCGTCGAAGGGATCTATCAGACGACACCTGATGGTCGGTTCATGACCGTCAATCCGGCGCTAGCTCGGATGTTGGGTTACGAGAGTCTCGTTGATTTGACGGACTGCATCTCGGACATCTCCAGCCAGGTCTACGTCGAACAGAATCGACGCGCTGAATTCATCGAGACGCTCGACCAGCAGGGAGTCGTGTTTGGATTTGAGTCCGAAATCCGCCGAGCCAATGGCGAGACGATGTGGATCTCGGAAAACGCTTCGGTTCGACGTGACCTGGAAGGGAATGTCTCGTACTACGAAGGCACCGTCGAGGACATTACCGAGCGGCGTAAAGCACGCTACTTTGAGGCAGAGCGTAACGCTGCCGACGCGGCCAATCGCGCCAAAAGCGATTTCCTGGCGAGCATGAGTCACGAAATCCGTACGCCACTCAACGGTATTATTGGCTTTCTCGATCTGTTGGCCGCGACCAGGCTCGAGAGCAATCAACAACGCTTTGTGGATCTGGCGAAAAGTTCCGCCGGAACGCTGCTGCACTTGATTAACGACATTCTCGATCTCTCGAAGATTGAAGCCGGTGGCATCGAGTTTGAATCGACGGAGTTCGTCGTCCACGAACTGGTGGAATCAGTCCCCGAGATGTTCTCGCCGCAAGGACGAGCAAGGGGGCTGGAACTTAACTGTTGCATTGGGCCTGATGTTCCGCAGGCCGTGATCGGCGATCCGGAGCGAATTCGACAGGTCTTGATCAACTTGTTTGCCAATGCGGTCAAGTTTACGGAACATGGTGGCGTGAACTTGCATGTCACCATGGCAGACAAACAAAGCGATCCGAACATGCAGAACCAGGCCTGCATTCAATTCGCGGTGGAAGATACAGGGATTGGCATCCCGCAAAGTCGCCTTGATCGATTGTTCAAAGCATTCTCGCAGGTCGACGCCTCAACCACGCGCAACTACGGTGGAACTGGACTCGGGTTGGCGATCTGTAAACAACTCGTCGAACTTATGGGTGGCGAAATCGGTGTCGATAGCGAGGCAGGCAAAGGTTCCACATTCTGGTTCAGGATTCCTCTGCAGTGCACTGAACGATCGACCTGCGACGTCATTCCGAACGTGCATGGGCTTCGTGTGCTGGCGGTTGATGACAATCACATGAATCTGCAAGTGCTCAAAGAGCAACTGCAATCGTGGGGAGTCGAGGCAACCACGGCCAGTAGCGGGAGCCGAGCTCTTGATTTGATGAGGGAAGCCGCCGAAAGGAACGCACCCTTCCAGTTGGCTATTCTCGATCACATCATGCCTGAGATGGATGGCCTAACGCTGGCCGATCGAATTCATGGGCACGAAGCATATCGCGATACCAAATTGTTGATGCTTACCTCTTACGATCGCGATATTTCCAGCGAGGTCCTCAAGCGATTGGAAATGACGTGCCTGACCAAGCCGATTCGCCAGTCGCGACTGCTCGATACGCTCGTATCGTTGTCTGGTGGACGGCGTTCGAGCGAGACGCAAGCTCGCTTGGAAGCCGAAACGATGCTGCTCAATGATCGGCGCCATCAAGATGCAACGATCATTGTCGTGGATGACAACGAGATCAACCGCCTGGTTGCTCATGAGATTCTTCAGGCTGAAGGCTTTCAAGTTATATTGGCCGAAAACGGACGAGAGGCTGTCGACAAGGTGAGCGGGGCGGATGTCGACCTGATCTTGATGGACTGCGAAATGCCCGAAATGGACGGATTCGAGGCGACACGTAAGATTCGCCGGATGGCATCGCTAACCCATCCGAAGCTCCTTGATTTGCCAATCGTGGCACTCACCGCGCAAGCCATCAAGGGAGATCAAGAACGCTGTCTTTCCGCTGGCATGAATGACTACGTTATGAAGCCAGTAAATCGCCAGCAGTTAATTCAGACGATCCTGAAACAGCTTGACCAGCGAAAGTCATCGTCGGCCGCCGAGGCAACTGGCGCAGATGAAATATCGTCAGAGGTCGCTGAGCCTGACGCTGGTCAAGAAGAGCAAATCTCGATCGCCGAACTGCGTGAGCGTTGCGGTGGCGACGAGAGTTTGATTCAGCGTGTTCTTCAAAAATTTGCTGACAAAGCAAAGTCAGAGATCGTACTGCTCGAGCAACATGTTCGTGACGGAAACATCGACAAGGTTGTTCAAGTTGCCCATTCTTTGAAAGGGATGGCGGCGAACGTAGCCGCCCAGCCCGTTTCCAAGGTAGCAGGAACCATCGAATTGGCAGCTAGAGAGCAGCAGGCGGAAGGATATGAACTTTTAATGAAAGAGCTCAGTGAAAAGTTCGACACGTGCGAAGCAGTAATTGCCCACCTGTTAAACGAAGGTAACCGTAAGCAGGGAGATCGATAAGCATGGATACGCGCATCAGCATTTTAGTGGTTGATGATGATGACATTGCACTCGATATGGTCGAGAGCTATTTGACGCGGGAAGGCTTCTTAGTGTTCACCGCGCTCAATGGTGTCGAAGCGGTCAAGCAGCTTGAAGAGAATGAAATCCAGATCGTCGTGACCGACTGGGAGATGCCGATGATGAATGGCCTGGAACTCTGCCGCGAGATCCGGGGGCGTTTCACCGAGCACTACATTTACAGCATTTTGCTGACCAGTCGCGGCCGCAATGATGAGATCGTCGAAGGCATGGCATCGGGTGCGGATGACTTCATGGTCAAGCCCTTCAACCCGCCAGAACTCTTAGCGCGGATCAATGCCGGCGTTCGTCTGATCGGGTTGGAAACACGCGATCTGGTCATCTTCTCTCTGGCACGTTTAGCCGAATCGCGTGACACGGAAACAGGCCAACACTTGGAGCGAGTTCGCCAGTATTCGCGCCGCTTGGCCCGAGAAATGTCGACCCTGCCGGAGTTTGCTCAGGTGATCGACGGTGAATTCGTTCGTCTTATTTATCAGACGAGCCCTCTGCACGATATTGGCAAGGTTGGCATTCCCGATGGTGTCTTGCTCAAGCCTGGCAAGTTAACCAAGGACGAATTCGAGGTCATGAAAAAGCACACGATCCTTGGAGCGGAAACGCTTGACGCCGCACTCAAGCAGTTTCCCAAAGCCAAGTTTCTGCAAATGGCCAGAGACATAGCAGTGGCCCATCACGAAAAATGGGATGGCAGTGGGTATCCATACGGATTGAGCGGCCTGGAAATCCCTCTTTCAGCTCGTATCGTTGCCGTGGCCGACGTGTACGATGCGTTGACAACCAGGCGCATCTACAAGGAGGCTTTCAGCACGGATTACGCGGAAAACATTATTCTCGAAGGAAGCGGCAAACACTTTGACCCCGAAGTTGTGCGGGCATTTGAAGCTTGCAAAGAAGACTTTGTGCGTTTCGTCGAGCAGTATTCCGATCCTGTTGAAGCGGAGTGTGAAATGACAGCGACTAGCTGACGAGGGATGCATCCCAATCTACGCGAGGTTAAGATGGAGGGCTCTGTCCAATCCCCCTTCTCCTTCCCTTCCGACTCTCGCGTGCATCATGAACTGTCAAAAACTAAGCGTCGTCGCAATAAGCGCATTCCTGATTTCTATTACGCTCGGAATCGCTGTCGGGCAAGATAAGGCCAAACTGCCCAACGTCATCGTCGTCATGGCGGATGACCTGGGAATTGGCGATGTCTCGGCAACCAATCCAGATTGCAAGATCAAGACGCCGAATATCGAGCAGATGGCTACCGAAGGCCTCACGTTTTTAGATGCCCATACGCCCAGCTCGGTTTGTACTCCGACGCGATATGGTCTTCTAAC
Organism: Bremerella volcania; assembly: GCF_007748115.1. Lineage (NCBI taxonomy): Bacteria > Pseudomonadati > Planctomycetota > Planctomycetia > Pirellulales > Pirellulaceae > Bremerella > Bremerella volcania. Next base: position 5,839,587 of record NZ_CP036289.1, on the reverse strand, counting down.
GGGGCGATACAACTGGCGTTCACGACTTGCTCGTGGTGTTTTGAGTGGAACGAGCGAACATCTTATTCCTGCCGATCGCCCCACGCTGGGTCACTTAATGCAAGCTGCTGGCTACCACACAGCGATGATCGGCAAGTGGCACCTCGGCTGGGACTGGCACAAAGAAAACGGCAAGATCGACTTTACTAAACCGGTCACCAATGGTCCTGACATCAACGGCTTCGATCAGTACTACGGCCATTGTGGTTCGCTCGATATGCCTCCGTACGTTTGGGTCGATACTGGGCAGGTCACCGCGGTACCCCAGCGCGAAGAAGGAGTAACGTCCAAGGAAGATCGCTATGGCTGGTATCGTAAAGGTCCGATCGGGCCTGACTTCGTCATTGAGCAAGTCCTTCCTCACCTGTTCGATAAGTCGATTACCTATGTGAACGAGCGGGCTGAGCCAGAGCACGCAGGCCAGCCCTTTTTTCTGTATCTTCCACTGCCGGCGCCCCACACACCGATTGTGCCTATCCCCCCCTTTAAGGACGCCAGCGGCTTGAATCCCTATGGTGACTTCGTTATGCAAGTCGATCATCACATGGGAGAACTATTCGCGGCGCTGAAAGAAAATCAGCTTGACGAGAATACGTTGGTTTTCTTTACCAGCGACAACGGCTGCTCGCCTCAGGCAAACTTTCCGCTCCTCTTGGAAAAAGGGCATGATCCCAGTTCAGGCTATCGCGGCCACAAGGCCGACATCTACGAAGGAGGCCATCGAGTTCCCTTGATCGTTCGATGGCCCGGACACATTGAAGGGGGACGTAAGACCAGCGCCCTGGCTTGTCTGACCGACGTCTACTCAACGCTGGAAGCGATCACCGGCCAGTTGCGTAAGCCAACCGGCGGCGAAGATGGCTATAGCTTGGTCTCTGTTTTTGAGGGGGAAGAATCGTCGGGACGCGATACGCTCGTTAGTCATTCCATCTCGGGGCACTTCGCCATTCGACAAGGCAATTGGAAACTGTGTTTGTCTCATGGAAGTGGAGGCTGGAGCGATCCAAGAGAGCCTGCGGCCATCAAGCAAGGCTTGCCGAAGATGCAGCTATTCAACTTGAGTTCCGACCCCGGCGAGCAAGATAACCTGGTGGAAAGTCACCCTGAAAAAGTCAAGCAGCTATTAGAATTGCTTGAACGTCAAGTCGAGCAAGGACGCTGTACGCCAGGTGAAAAGGTTGAGAACGACCGCAAGATTACCTTCCTGTCAGCAAATTGAGATTGGGTACACAGTCTTCCGTGGACAGTCTTACGGCTTTGATCGCTTTATGGCCTATGCCGATAGTTGGTGGGTGAGCAGGGGGGCGAATTGAGGTCTCGAAATCAATTGTTGTCCTCGAAAGATGGTATTTCTTGAGGCAACACCGAACTGGGAAGCTCTGGCAGACGCTCGTCCGCAAGAGTTCGAACAATCCTAACGATTCGTCGTTCCAATAATTCTTTGGGAGTTAGCGACGTACCTCGGTTAATTTTTTCTAGCTTGTCGTTGAATTTGCGATGCAGTGAGAGAGCGTTTTCGGTCTGATTCTGCAGCTGGACGCCCCAGCTATTCTCAATGTTTGATTCTAAGTCTAAGACAATCTCTTCTGTATGCTCAGGCGTCTCTTCCAATTGAACGAAAAGCTCTTCAATTTCAGCGTGGTTATCCCGGACAAATGATTGAAACTGGGCTGAGCTCAATTTGGTTGTCTCGTGTAAACCAAGTCGTAGTTGACGGCGTGTTGTTTCTTGAAGCCACTGGCGAATTTGTGGCGATGAGCCGATCAACTGTTCGCTCATCGCCTCGGCAATATTCGGCGCCTGAGTTTTGATCTCGGTAGTGAGTTCCCTTCGGAGTTTGGGGTAGTTCTTGCGAATTTCCTGTTCTGCTTGTTCCGCAAGGTTTCTCGGCTGAATCCGTTTGCGGATATCCAAATAGGTATCCACAGAAATTCCGATCAGTTCAATTAAAAACAACCCAAGGAGTACGGTCGTGAATCGGTTACTACAAAAGAAATTGGCAGAAGACGGATGTGATTGGGATGGCGAGGACATTGTAGACTCTCCACAAGTTGATATGCGATTATCATGACTCAGCGGCGAACGTGGCACCGAAGGCTAGTCGAGAACGGCCTCTTCCGCCTCTTGGGTAAAGGCGAGCACACTCCAGTCGACCGCATAATCTCGTAGCTGTGTTTCCAACGAGGGCTCACCGGGTTCAGGTGTCTCCAATGGTTGGATGTTCTCCCATGAGGCTTGTGTTCTTTGGGCTTGTTCCGCGAACTGTTTCACTCGATAGCGATCAATGAGGCGACCACCCACCTTCTCAAATTCGGCTATCAGTCTATCCAGCGACTCCTCATCGGCATGATCGGGGAACTCGTCAGCGAGAACTTGTCGATGCGCTCTGAGGAAGTCGCCATACTCCGCCTTTAATGCGTCGATGAAAATGTCGTCGGCATTTTCTGCGAATTTACCCCCTTCAGTACGCAGGGTATTGATATAGCGGTCACGATCTTCCTTGAACTGCTGAGAAATAGCGATCCCCAAAGGAGGCGCTAACTCGGCGACAACACTTTTCACCTCCGATTCAATCTCAGGGGCATTTTTCGCAATTCTTTCGCGGACTTCTTCCGCCAACTTTTCTTCATTGATAGGTACTTGGCTTCTTCCACCAAGGGTCAGATAGCTCCAGGTGGCAAAAATTGCTAAGACCATCAAGCCGAGTAATACATTGTTGATAGTTGCGAGACTCGATGAATGTGACGAGTGGGGATGAGGCATCGGGGCGCTTCGCTTTCCGTTATAAGACGAGGTGGCGAACTGTAGCTCTCGGAGACTACGAGAGAAGACTCAAACAGTTATGTGCAAAATGTGCGCCGCGGTGGATTCGCATCGAACCATGATGCGACGCGCGCACGAAAAAACCTCTTCGAGCGATGAGCTCGAAGAGGTTCTTCAATATAAATAAGGTAGTGACTTGCTTGAGGGATGGTGGTCGTCCCACTTGAGGTTCGTGTTGGGTTCGTGAAAACCACTTGAACCAAAAGTTTTCCTTAGAAAGGAGGTGATCCAGCCGCAGGTTCCCCTACGGCTACCTTGTTACGACTTAGTCCCAATCGCGGAGTTCACGTTCGGCGCCTGCCTCCCGAAGGTTAGCTTAGCGACTTCGCGTGCACCCCACTTTCGTGGCTTGACGGGCGGTGTGTACAAGGCTCAGGAACATATTCACCGCGGTATGCTGACCCGCGATTACTAGCGATTCCGGCTTCATGCAGGCGAGTTGCAGCCTGCAATCCGAACTGAGCAACACTTTTTGGGATTTGCTAGATCTCGCGATTTTGCTTCCCTTTGTATGTTGCATTGTAGGACGTGTGCAGCCCTAGTCATAAAGGCCATGAGGACTTGACGTCATCCCCACCTTCCTCCGGTTTAACACCGGCGGTCTCTCTAGAGTCCCCGACATGACTCGCTGGCAACTAGAGATAAGGGTTTCGCTCGTTAAGGGACTTAACCCGACATCTCACGACACGAGCTGACGACAGCCATGCAGCACCTGTGCAAAAGCTCTCCGAAGAGCACTCTCCCCTTTCAGGGAGATTCTTAAGCATGTCAAGACTAGGATAAGGTTCTTCGCGTAGCCTCGAATTAAGCCACATCCTCCACCGCTTGTGTGAGCCCCCGTCAATTCTTTTGAGTTTCAGCCTTGCGACCATACTCCCCAGGCGGAGCACTTAACACTTTCGCTACGACCGAGAAACTGTGGGAGGTCCCTCGATCCAGTGCTCATCGTTTACAGCTAGGACTACCGGGGTATCTAATCCCGTTCGCTCCCCTAGCTTTCGTGCCTCAGCGTCAGAAGAGACCCAGTGAGCCGCCTTCGCCACCGGTGTTCCTGATGATATCAACGCATTTCACCGCTCCACCATCAGTTCCGCTCACCCCTATCTCCCTCAAGCCATGCAGTTTCAAACGCAGTTCCACGGTTGAGCCGTGGGATTTCACATCTGACTTGCATGGCCGCCTACGCACCCTTTAAGCCCAGTAATTCCGAATAACGTTCGGTCGGTTCGTCTTACCGCGGCTGCTGGCACGAACTTAGCCCGACCTTCCTCTGAGGTTTGGTCAAAATTTCCTTCCCTCTGACAGCGGTTTACAACCCGAAGGCCTTCATCCCGCACGCGGCATCGCTCGGTCAGACTTGCGTCCATTGCCGAAGATTCTCGACTGCAGCCACCCGTAGGTGTCTGGGCAGTGTCTCAGTCCCAGTGAGACGGGCCACGCTCTCACGCCCGCTAACCATCGTCGCCTTGGTAAGCCATTACCTTACCAACTAGCTAATAGTAAGCAGACCCATCTCCAGGCGCCGGAGCTTTGATCCGTAGATGTTATTGGGCATTACCGCCAGTTTCCCGACGCTATTCCCAGCCTGGAGGTAGGTATCTACCTGTTACTCTCCCTTTCGCCGCTGTCCCCTCGAAAGCAAGCTTTCTTGGTTCTCGCTCGACTTGCATGCCTAATCCATGCCGCCAACGTTCATTCTGAGCCAGGATCAAACCCTTCAATTAAATATTTGCTTAACTAAAACGACCGAAGCCGAGTTAGCGTGTGAGCAAGTTAGCAATCGAAAATGTTTGAACTAGCTACTAGATTTCAAAAAAATTGAACTAGCTTGAGTTCAAATAATGATCGTCCCTTTAAGACTGCAAGCAATCTCAAAGAAACCCAACCACCATTGTTCTCAAACAGAGGTCACTACCAAATTGTCAAAGATCAAAAGCTTTCGCTTCTCCCTGTCGGCGTCAGTTGCTCCAGGTGAGACGGTATATCCTATCGCTTCTTGGTCTGGCGTCAAAGGGGCTCGCGAGGTTTTTGTTTAGAAAAGATGAAACCGCGTCGTAACGTGCTGACTCAAAACATATTACGGCGATGCGAATTCCGCGGAAACGTTTTCCTTTTCGACCGGATTGGGCCGTGCGACCCTGTAAAGCGTGGCTTGGATCTTGTATTTTACGGGTGGTGCAGCGTGCGTTTTGCTGCAGCCTGATTTTAGCTGCCATAGAAGAAGGGCACGAGTGTCATGATGTGTCGTGGAGTTCGCGGTGCGACGACGGTTACGCACAACGATCGGAACGAAATTCTCGAAGCGACCCGGCAGCTATTAGCCCTTATGATTCGCCGGAATGGAATTGATCCCAAAGACGTTGCCAGCGCGATTTTTACCGTGACGAGCGATCTGGATGCAGAGTTCCCTGCACTCGCAGCGCGGCAGATCGGTTGGATGGATGTGCCTCTGATTTGCACGCACGAAATCAGTGTCCCTGGCTCTTTACCGTTATGTTTGCGAATTCTGTTGCACTGGAACACGGATAAAGCCCAGAACGAGATTCACCACGTTTATGTACGCGATGCTGTCAGGCTTCGCCCGGATTTGTGCCAGGTTCCTGAGATCGATTGGGAGGAACTTGAGCAGTGGATCGAGCAGCAAATGGCAGGCATGAAATAGGACTATCTCAGTAACCTTTTGTCTGCAAATGGGTTATGGCAAAAGTGCGAGTAGGGTTCGGCTAGCACTTGGTATGTGTTGGCACTCTAGTTGCTTCATTTTCTTTAAATGAAGTGCCCCCGTGTCGAGCGGGGCGGTTGCCCACTGTGTGGGCATTTTTTTGTGCCTGGCTTTAGGGGTAATAAGTTGAAAACCCCGTATTATTGCGGAGGATCGAGGTAATTGTCTATGGTCTTCATCTTAAGTTAACGATACTATTGCTAATACCTCATCTGCAGTCGATTGACGCGGCAGGTGCCCCACTGCCAGACATCCATAACTCACTCCAGAGTGGCAAGACTGGCCACTAGAAAAGGAGGCTCGTATGCAGGATGTAATTGCGGGCTACTTCATCGTAGGCATCGTTAGCCTTGGTGGCTTCTTCGCCACAAGAGCCTGGACCAGGGACTGGTCTGTATTCGCTCTGAATCAATTCGCGGTTATCGTGGTCGCCATTGTCGCGTTCTATACGGCTTTCGTTTGGGAAAGTCTGTTCCTCACTGAACTCTTACCATTCTCGAATTTAATCATTCTCAGCAACATCTATCCCCTCGCGGCGCTTGTGCTTGCCGCGATCGCGTCGAACCGCTTACGCGACCAAGGGTGGCGGCGTGCCATCCCCATGTCTGGCCTGCTCGGAGCTGGTGTTTGGTCGTTGATATATCCAGTGATGGGACAAGCGCCAGAATGCCAGATGAACTGGGATTCTCAGGGTATCTGCTACCAGACCACAAGCCAGACATGTACAGCCGCCTGTGCGGCGACCTTGCTGAACTACTACGATATTCCAACGACGGAAGAAGAAATGGCCGAGCTTTGTTTGACTCGGCAAGGAACTTCCTGGAAAGGCTTTTACCGCGGGCTGAAGCTTAAAACGCAGGACACGCCTTACCAGGTGCGGATGGGATATCTCACGCCGGATGAACTCGCTTCCTCGCGGAGGCCCGTGGTTCTACGTGTTGGCAAGCGAGCTTGGTTCGGCAGCAGCAACGCCGCAGGTTTGCCAGATGGCTGGAAAGTTGGCGAGATCCACTCGGTCGTCTGCCTCGGACAGATCCAAGGCTACTATGTCATCGCCGACCCGAATCCAGAAATTGGCATCGAGTTTTGGAGCGAAGACGAGTTGCTGAAAGTGTGGGATGGCCATAGTGCTCTGCTTGAACGCAGCTACGAAGGTCCGCCGTTCAAATACACGCGTAGTGGCCTCGAAAATATCCGGGCGCTCGCCGCTCGTTAGACTTCCCACACGCAGCGAATCGACTGCGTCTCAGTAATCAGATGGTCCACCGGAAGGTCGTTAGGCTCGGTCGGAATGTCTGCGAAAATCTGGCAATCAAATGCGAGGGCAATCTTCCTGCAATCGCTTCTTAGTTGATGTAGAAGGCGGTCGAAATAGCCTTTGCCGTAGCCAATTCGATTCCCGCGCCGGTCGAACGCAACACCTGGCATCACCAGCGTATCGATGGTTTCGGGAGAAATCGTTCGTTCGGCACGCAACTCGGCGATCGGTTCGCTTATGCCGAACGTGCCCCGCTCAAGTTCCTGAAGATCGGTGAGGAGAAAGAGCCCTAACTGGTTGTCTGCCAGGCAATAGGGGACCACGACTTGCCCTCTCCTGAGCAGTACCTCTCGCAAGATCCCCATCGTCTTCACTTCATTGCGTACACTGACATAGACCATCCAGGTGGAATCTTCGTGAAACGGAAATTCCTCAAAAAGTCGGCGGCAAATGGCATCGCTTCTCTGACCACCGTCGTTGAGTGCTTGGCGTCTAGCGATTGCCTGACGGCGAATATCGTTCTTTTCTGAGGAATCCATGGTAGTCGCCGGGAATTCCGTCTAACCGAACAGAGCCATCGTCAGACGCATGCCGGTAAACCAAAGATAGAGACTAGCCACCGTACGAGTTAGTGCGGACAGCAAAGACAATATCGAAATCCCAAACCCTACCCAGCGAGTCGTGGAACGTCGATGGGACAGGAGATAGACATTCGATATAACGGCGACAGCCGCGAGGAGTACACCGAGAATCGAATAGTAGCAGACAATATTCGCAAGCAAGGCAAGTATTGAGCTGCCAAGACTTGGGTAGTCCAGCGGAAGTGAATCGATAAACCTTCTAACCGTCGGGACGACTGCCTGTGAATAAGATGGCACCGTCTCGGTTTCTTCGGTCTCTTCTTCAATGATCGCAGCGATCGGTTCATCTTCCTCCGATTCCTCTGGCGCAAGATAAATTGCCAGAACCGGAGCCCTGCGAATGGGAGGAACTTGAAGCTGGACCGTTTGGGTAGAACCAGATCCGTCGAGTCCCGAAGTTCTAACCGTTTCACTGCGAATGAACGGCGTGCCGCATTTCCAACAGCGGTTGACTGCTCCCATGAGCTCTTCACCACAGTTGCTGCACACGACGCTCATGTCTGGGGCCTGAATCGAGAGGTACTTTTGTTGAAATGCAACACAAAATGTATAAATTGACGCAGGGCTGCAATCTTGTGGAGTCGCGCCAAACGGACTACTCTAAAAAGTTTACCGTGAATAGCCAAATATTCTTCTATTCATAGTCATCCTCCTAGAAAAAAGCGGGAAAACTGCCCGCGAGTCGACAAGGGCTCTCAGGGGATCCCATTCGTATCGTGAGAAGTATGTTGAATCTGAAAACTGTGATGGTCCGGATCTGTTCTTTAGTGCTCTTGGTTTTGACCTCCGCAAGCGGTTCAATGCTGCACGCCGAAGTGCCCGAGCCGGAAGTTCCACAACTTGCTCCTGCTTCCGACGAAGGCGAAAAGGCAATCTCCGGGTTCAAAGTGCCTGAGGGGTTCAAAATGAGCCTCTTCGCAGCTGAGCCAATGATCGCGAATCCGGTGGCATTTTGTCTGGATGATTTGGGGCGTGTCTACGTCGCGGAGACTTACCGACAAGGCCAAGGAGTCGAGGACAACCGAGGTCACAACTATTGGTTGATCGACGATCTCGCGGCGCAGTCGGTTGCCGATCGGCGGGCCTACATTTTAAAGCATCATCCCGAAGCCGCTCAAAAGTACACGCAGCATGACGATCGCATTCGCATGTTGGTCGATACCGATGGCGACGGTAAGGCCGATCAAGATACGGTCTTTTCTTCCGGGTACAACGATATCGTGGAAGGAACCGGAGCTGGCGTGTTGGCACTCGATGGCAGTGTCTACTACACCAACATTCCGCATGTGTGGAAATTAAAAGACGTCGATGGAGATGGTGTCGCTGATGAAAAGAAGTCCCTCAGCGAAGGGTACGGCGTTCGATTCGCGTTTCGCGGACATGATCTGCATGGTTTGACGCTAGGACCCGACGGCAAAATCTATTTCAGCATCGGTGACCGTGGCTACAACATTGAAGTCAATGGTACGCGTCTCAAAGACCCAGGCTCAGGAGCGGTGTTCCGTTGTAATCCCGATGGATCGAACCTGGAAGTCTTCTGCACCGGGCTTCGTAATCCTCAGGAACTTGCGTTCGACGATTTCGGCAACCTCTTTACTTGCGACAACAACTCGGACAGTGGCGACCAGGCCCGATGGATCTATCTTGTTAAAGATGGGCACACCGGCTGGAATATGGCATACCAATACCTGAGCGATCGCGGACCATGGAACCGAGAGAAACTGTGGCATCCGCATCACGAAGGTCAGGCTGCCTATATCGTTCCGCCAATCCTGAACATTTCGGACGGACCGAGCGGACTGGTTTATTACCCAGGCACAGGGTTTGGCAAGCAATTCGACGGAACGTTCTTCTTATGTGACTTCCGCGGTGGCCCGGCGAACAGCGGTATCCGCACGTTCCGCATGAAGTCGAAGGGGGCAGGCTACGAACTGGTCGACTCCGAGCAATTCCTCTGGAAGTGCCTGGTAACGGACGTTGATTTTGGCCCAGATGGTGCCATGTACGTCAGTGACTGGGTCGATGGTTGGACAGGCCTGAATAAAGGACGCATCTACCGCCTGACCAAGGATAACCCGGAAGACGCCAAGCTCATCGCGGAAGTGAAAGAGCTTCTCCCCAGCGATTTCACGACGAAGCCGGACGAGGAACTACAGCGCCTGCTGGGACACGCCGATCGCCGAGTTCGGATGAAAGCACAATTCGCACTGGCCGCTGGCGACAAACTCGACGTGCTTAAGTCGGTGGCTGCCGACAGCAGCCAACCCCAATTGGCCCGGCTGCATGCCATCTGGGGCATTGGGCAGATCGCGGAAGGGGAAGCCAAGATCGCCGACCGCGTGAAGACCGTCGAATTGCTTTCTACGCAATTAGTGAAAGATGAAGACCCAGAAGTCCGGGCTCAAGTGGGCCGCGTGCTGGGAGAGCTTCGCGTGATCTATGGGCTTCCGGAATTACTGGAAGATGAGAACCCACGCGTTCAATACTTTGCCATGATCGGGCTGGGCAACGCCGGACCGCATGGAGATCCGAACCAGGTCATCGATCGTGTCGCTGCGATTCTGGCTAAGAATGCCGATCAAGATCCAGTCTTGCGTCACGGCGGCGTCATGGCGATGGCTGGTATGCGAAGTCTTCAGTCGTTGGCTGACCTGGCGAATCACCCCTCAGCCAGCGTGCGTATTGCAGCCGTAGTCGCACTGCGGCGGCTCGAGAGCCCAACGGTTGTTCGCTACTTGTCGGACGGCAACGAATTGGTGGTCCTGGAAGCCGTTCGTGCCATTCACGATTTGCCGATGGAAAGTGCGTTGCCCCAGGCAGCCCGGTTAATCGATGCTGGCTGGAAGAACGACGCTTTGCTCCGTCGAGTGCTCAATGCGAACTTCCGCCTGGGCGATCCGGAGAACGCCGAAGCGATTGCTCGTTTCGCTGCGAGAAGCGACATGCCAGAGGCGATGCGATTGGAAGCGTTAGCCATGCTGGAAACTTGGGATAAGCCAGGGCAGTTGGATCGCGTTATTAACTTCTATCGCCCGCTGGAAGAACGTGATCGCGAGTCCGCCAAGGAGGCTTTGGCGACGGCTCTTCCAAAACTGCTGACGACGGATGAAGCCGTTCGGAACAAGGCCGCCAAGCTGGCCGCCTCGTTCGGGATCAAAGAGGTCGCGCCCGTGCTGATCGGGCTCGCAACCGACGCCAAGCAATCTGACGAAACGAGAGCTGATGCGATTGCCGCTTTGGTTAACGTTGATCCGGACAAAGCAAAGCCGATCGCACAGGAAGCATTGAAATCGGATCAACCCTTGGTTCGAGCCGTCGCGCGAGATCAACTGGCTAAACTGATGCCCGTTGCCGCGGCCAAGCTACTTGCCGAAGGAATTGCTGCCGATTCGACCATTGAACGTCAACAAGCTTTGGCAACGCTGGCCAGTTTGAAGCCGGCCGGTTCCGGGGAAATCGTGGCTTCGGCAATGGAAAAACTTCTCTCCGGTCAGATGCCTGAGGACACGCGTCTCGATGCGATTGAAGCGGCTACGGCATTCAAGGACTCGCCTGAAGTTTCCTCTCTCCTGGAGAAGTACCGTTTGTCGCTTGATCCGGCCGATCCGCTGGCCGAATACCGAGTGGCATTGGCAGGTGGAGACTTCGAGCGAGGCCGGAGGATCTTCTTCGAGAAGACAGAAACTTCGTGTGTTCGCTGTCACCGCGCCATGGGGACCGGGGGCCGGGTTGGACCGGAACTGGATGCCCTGGGGCAGACGAAGTCGCGTGAGTATCTGCTCGAGGCCGTCGTTCAGCCAAATGCCAAGATTGCCGAAGGGTTTGAATCGATCCTGGTGCTGACCGTCGATGGCCAAACCTATTCCGGTGTTCTCAAGGAAGAGACCGACGAGGCCGTCAATTTGGTCGATGCCGATGGCAAACTGATTACGATTCCGCAGGGTGACATTGAGGGACGTAAGAGTGCGAAGAGCCCGATGCCTGAGGATGTCTACAAGCATCTATCGAAGTCGGAACTGCGTGACCTGGTCCAGTTCCTGGCTAGTTTGAAAAAGGATGGCTCCGCAGCTGGCCACGAGTAATTACTTCGTGCTGTTCTCGAAAAACTTCCAAAGCTCGGCGGTCGCGTCGAGCTTACTGGTAATTGGGCCAATCAAGCGAGGTGGCAGGTTTCGGCTGGCACCTCGCCATTGATGACCGTGCCCTTTGAGGTAAAGAATGGTCAGTTCGGGACCATTCTTTCGCGACCGATAGCGAACTTTCTTAATCGCATCGTCGTCTGCCGTGGTTGTCGGTTCCGTTTCGCAGCCGATCGCTTTAGCCCACTTCTCCATCAGGTCGGTAACCGGCGGCGTTGTTCTCGTGCCCCAGGGAAGTGAAGACTCGCCTCCGTCGATTGGTAGCACAGGATCTTCCGTTCCGAAGATGAACAGTGTCGGCAGTGGCTTGGTGGGCTTGGGGTCTTCCACCGCGACCATGCCCGCGACGGTGCCGATAGCAGCGAGGCGATCGGCCATCTCGGCACCCAGGCGAAAAGTCATTCCACCCCCGTTACTATGCCCGATGGCGAAGACGCGGGCCTTGTCGTAGGGAACCTTCTTCGCAAGATCGTCCAGCAATAGGCCAATGTAGGCAACGTCGTCGATCTTCGATCGGGGCGAGCCTTCGCGCAGTTGTCCGGAGTTCCACAGTTGCGGATTGGCCAGGAAGTTGCTTGGGAGTCGCGGCCTGGCCGGTAGTCCGTTCGGAGCGACGACGATAAACCCTTTTTCGTCGGCCAGCTTGGCCCAGTTGTCGTGGTCTAGGATCGACTCGGCCCCACCCCCTGCCCCATGCATGGCGATCACCAAAGGTGGAGGCATCTGAGCGTTGTAGTTTTTAGGAATATGTACCAGTGCAGTCCGTGTGTACCCCTCAGACTCGGTCGAGATTTCAAACTGACCGGCCGTCGGCGGCGACGGGATTTCGGCTGCTTGAAAGGTTTTGCCACCCCAAAGTAGCCAGCCGACGACTCCTGTTAAGAGAAGCAATACGACCCAGCGGCGATGACGGAACATGGCAACCTCGCAGAGTGAACGGGTGATTAGTTACCAGGTATTACCTGCGAGATTGCCCGACGGTTTCGATAGATTTAGGTTCCGAGAATGACACCACCGTCGACTCGGATGGCGGCTCCGTTGGTAGCACTGGACAGTGGCGAGCAGTAATAAGCCGTTGTATTGGCAACTTCTTCGACCTCGGCAAATCGCTGAATCAGGGAAGTTGGCCGAGCATGGTTGAAGAAATCTTCCTCGAATTCTTCTTTCGACTGGTTGGCTTCTGCGGCCAATTCTCCGACAAACTGAGACACCCCTTCCGAGGCGGTCGGTCCAGGCAGAATTGCGTTCACGGTAACGTGCGTCCCTTTGGTTAGACGGGCAATACCGTTTACCAGTGAGATGTTCGCCGCTTTGGTCATACCGTAGTGGATCATCTCGGACGGAATCTGAACGCCGCTTTCACTGGAGATGAACAAGATGCGCCCCCAGTTGCGCTGGAGCATCCCAGGCAGCACAGCACGCGTTAGTCGCACGCCGGACATTACGTTTACCTGGTAGAAACGCTCCCAGTCCTCGTCGGGGATCTCCGTAAACTCTTTCGGTTCAAAGATCCCGGCATTGTTGACCAGAATGTCGATTTGCCCCGCCTTATCGAGCAGTTCGCGACATCCCTGCGCTGTCGATACATCGGCGGCGATGCCACGTGCGCCGTGCCCGATCGATTGAGCCGCTGCCTGGGTCGATTTCTCGCTACGGCCATTCACGATGACGTTCGCTTCTTCCTGGGCCAGAACCTGGGCGATCGCGTAGCCGATTCCTTTGGTCGAACCGGTAACCAGGGCATTCTTGTTCTTCAGTTGAAGATCCATGAGACCATCTTTCTATCAAGTAGTATTCGGGAAACGCAGGCAAAGTCAGAGCGTTTGCCCGTCGATCGAGTTGCGTAAATTCATTCAGAGCCTGCCCATATCCTACAGCGAATCTACCATGGCAAGCCAAACTTGCGCTCGACCGAACAAGCTAAGTAGATGACACAATCGAGTAAAACGCGATAGTGCGTGTTGAATCCGCATCTACCGATTTCTCACGCGAGATTGACACTTTACCAACTTGGATGCAGGGGCGCGCAACCGAATTACAGGTCACATTCGCAGCAATTGAAGCTTCTCAAACAGCTTGCCTTGACCACGGTTCCCTAACACGACGATTTTCCGCCACTTGCATTGGTCGTCCAGATAGCCGAATTCATCGGGGTTATCCGTTAATGTGAAGTTCCTATCGAAGGCTCTTCAAGCTTGCCAGAGGAAGTCAATGCATGAACTGGTTCAAGTCCGGCCTCGTTGTGGTGGCTTTCTTCGCTGAGGATGGCCCCAGGGGCGAAGAACTCGATGAAGCTTACCTTGATGGAGTAGCCGACGGGAACTAGAAACAGCACTAAGACCGTGGCGAAAATTTCGCCAAACGCGATGCTCGTTGCCATCGGGATGAGAAGCTGGGCCTGGAGGGAGGTCTCCGTCAGAAGTGGCGATAGACCGCCCACTGTCGTAATGGTGGTCAGCAACACTGGGCGAAAACGCCGCGTTCCAGCTTCAAGCAGAGCCTCTTTGAGCGGCATGCCGGCGTGCACGCGCTGATTGATGAAGTCCACCAATACGATGGAGTCATTCACGACGATCCCGGTCAGAGCGACCAGGCCGAACATGCTGAAGAACGTGAGGGGAATGCCCATGATCGCGTGTCCTGCTACCGCTCCGATCGCTCCGAAAGGAATGATGGCCAAGATCAAGATCGGCTGGAAGTACGATTTGAATTCGAAAGCAAGCAGCATGAACATGGCGACCAACGCGACAATGAAGCCATTGAACAGGCTGCCCATCGATTCGCTGCGTTGTTCGTTCTGCCCTTCCCAGGAGACGCTGATGCCAGGGTATTCTTTTAGGAGCTTCGGAATGAAGTCTGCTTTGATACCTGCAACGATTTCGACTTCATTGCCACGTTCAGAATCGACATCCGCGGTGATCTTGATCGAACGCTTTTGCTTGACGCGGTTGATCTCGGAATAGCCGCGAACGATATCCACTTCCGCGAGTTCCGTGATCGGACGCTCGATGCCGTCGTTCAGGCGAATGCGGATATCATTGAACGATGCCAGACGATGACGATCCTCTTGCGGGTATCGCACCATGATTTTCACTTCGTGGCGTCCACGCTGCACGCGCATCACTTCCTGGCCGTAGAAAGCGGCCCGAACAGTTTCGGCCAGGTCGGCCGTACGTACCCCTAATGCCTGGGCGTCCGGCTTGATTCGGAAGCGATATTCCCACTTGCCTGGGATCGAGTCATCCGAGATATCGATCAGGCCCGAGTATGTTTCCATATGAGCCTTGGTTTTCTCGATCGCTTCCTCCAACTGATCCATGTGATCGCTGTCGGCCAATAGGCGAAACTCAATCGGCGTCGCGCCGGGGCCCATCGCCTGCGAGGCGATCGTTAGCGACTCGGCGCCAGGGATCGGGCCAAGTTCCTCTCGCCAGGCGGTGACGATTTCCATGCTGCTGATTTCGCGCTGCTCGGTATCTTGCAGTTCGATCTCGACGCTTCCGACGTGGCTACCGCTGGCCTCATTGGCATTTGCCCCAGGAGGCCCACCATTGGAAACCTGCGAGCCGACCGTGCGAAACGATACTTGTCCCAAGCTCTCACCTTCCGGGGAAAGTCGATCGTTGACGGCCCAGAAGGCTTCCTCGATGCGTTTGGTCCACTGCTGCGTGACGCGTTCAGGTGTTCCATCTGGGAAGGTAACCTGCGCTTGTACCGTGTTGCCATCGAGCTTGGGAAAGAACTCGATCGGAGTAATGCCAGAACGCACGATCGCAAAGGTAACCAGAATCGACGCCAAACCACCCCCACAGACGATGATGCGGTTGTGCAGGGCCCAGTGCAGGGAGGGTTGGTAGACGTTTTCGATGAACCAATTCAGAATCTTCGTGGTCGTATCGCTGGCCCAATGAACGATGGGCAACATCC
Source organism: Bremerella volcania (assembly GCF_007748115.1). NCBI lineage: Bacteria > Pseudomonadati > Planctomycetota > Planctomycetia > Pirellulales > Pirellulaceae > Bremerella > Bremerella volcania. The sequence continues at coordinate 5,824,038 of NZ_CP036289.1, read as the reverse complement.
AGGCAAAGATGAACAGTGCCCAGCCCAGGAACCTCATGAAGCCATCGTTCTTGTGGGCCAGGTGGCACGGCAAGATCGTCAGGCATTCAAACAGTGAGGCAATCAGGATGGCAATGATCGCCATCGGCATCACTGCCATGAATTTGCCCATCACGCCACTGACAAACAGCAGCGGCATGAATGCCATGACGGTGGTCGCTGTCGATGAAGAGACAGAACTCATCACCTCCGACGTGCCATCGACGGCTGAGTCCATCAGGGACTTGCCCATAAGCCGGTGGGAGTAGATGTTTTCTCCCACGACGATTGCATCGTCCACCACGATGCCCAAGGCCATCAGGAATCCGAACATGGAAATCATGTTCATCGTTTCCCCGGCGGCAAACAGGTAGATGCCAGCGGCAAACAAAGAGAACGGGATCCCCAGCGAAACCCAGATCGCCAGCTCGAGATCGAGGAACAAGATCAAAAGCACGAAGACGATGATCAAGCCGTAAATCGCGTTTTCTATCAGCAAGTTCAAACGCCCGCGGACTTCGACCGACTGATCGCTCCAGGTCAGTATTTCATAGCCGCTAGGCAGCTCTTTTTCAGCGACGTACCTCTTGACCGCATCCACCATCTTCAGCAGGTCTTCATCCGAGCTGCGCGAGATGGTCAAGGCCATCGCTGGTTTCCCTTGGATGTAGGCCCGAGATGTGGTGTCGGCCAGTTCGTCACGTACTGTCCCAAGGTCGGAAATGGTCAGCACGGCGCCATCCAGTTGGGTAATCAAGGGCAGCTCCGCGATGTCGTCCCCGGTGGTGCGGCGATTGTTACCCCGTAGCAAGACTTCCTGAGACTCGCCACGAATGGTACCCGCTGGCAGTTCGCGGTTTTCCCGCCGGATGATCTCGGCCACGTTGTTCAGAGTTAGGCCATGCGATCGTAAAATCGATTCGTCGATCTCGACGTCAATCTGATAGTCGCGGTTATTGATGAAGTCTACCTGAGAAACGCCGTCGAGCTGAAGCAGTTCATCGCGGACCTTTTCCGCGACGGCTCGCAATTGGAGCTGAGCTTCCTCTGAGTCAAACTCGGGGCCAATCACTCCCACGCGAATGGCCGGGCGTCTTGTGGTAACGCGGCGTACTTCCGCGTCTTCAGCTTCTGCCGGAAAGCTTGGGATGCGATCGATTTCTGAGCGGACTTCGTCCAGCACCCGGTCGGGATTCAGGACAGAAGAGTGCAACTCGATAACAACACTCCCGGCGCCTTCGGCGGCGACGGAAGTGACCTTCTTGATGCCATCAAGCGAACGCACTGCTTCTTCGATCTTCTGGCAGATCCCCTCTTCAACCTCTTGGGGGGCGGCTCCAGGATAGGGAACCTGGACGAGGATCATATCGAGATCGAAATCGGGGAACGTCTCGCGTTGCATCTGCGAAAGCGAGACAAAGCCGACCAAGATCGCGGCAACCATCAAGATATTCATGGCGGGCGTGTTGGAAATCGCCCAGCGAACAATGGACTTCATGGCTACTGAATTACCTCGACTTTCGCGCCGTCGAAGGGAGCCGACAAGGGGGAGACAACGACCTGTTCGCCAGGTTGAATCTTCCCTTCTCCGGCATACACCAAGGCTTCGTCTCCACTACTGACCGCAACGGCAACTTCTCGGCGTTGTAACTTTCCGTCTTTGACAACCCATAGTCGATTGCCTGGATAAACAGCCGGAATCGGGACGGCGACTAGCGGACTTCTGGGGTTGACGTGGACGTCGACCTGAACGTACATGCCCACCATGAGCGTCGGAACCTCGACCAAGGTGTCGACTTCTCCATTGTCGGTGATGCGTTTGACCTGAAGAGGCTCTTCGACCTGGACGCGGCACGGAATCATTCGCGTTTGTTGGTCGATCTGGCCACCATCGTAGCGCGTAAGTTTTCCGTCCCAGACGTAAACCTCGTTGCCAATGCGGTAGCTGACGGTGACCGGTGTTTCTGGCAACTCGTAGGCGCCACGTTTCTTAGTCTCGGTCGAACCGGTTGACGACTCCCAGAGCCACTTCATTTGGTGAGCTTGCAGGCTGCATTTTATTTCCAGCTTTGAGGTGTCACGGATCGTGCAGATGGCCGTCCCTTTTTGCAGATAACTGTCTTGCTCGACGTTGTCCTCAACAACCATTCCATCGATCGGCGAGGTGATCGTCGTGCGACTGAGTTGTAACTGGGCGGCAGAGATTTCCGATTTCGTGCGATCACGCACGTTTTCCAGCCGCGTCTTGGTCGCTTTCAGCAGAGCTAGTTGATCGCGCTGCGTTTGCAGAGTGGTCTTGGCGCTGAGTTCCGCTCGTAGGGCGTCATCCAGGCTCGACTCCGTCGTGGCATTACGGGTGACGAGACTGCGAATGCGGTCGGTTGATCGCGTCTGAATGACGAGATTCTCAGAAGCCAACTCGATCTGACCTTCGGCGGCGGCGATCTGAACGTCCATTTCGGCGATGTTGTCTTCGGCCTGTTCCAGCTCCTCTTGCAGGCGTTCCAATTCCAAGTCATAGTCGCGACGGTCGATCAAAACGATCGGCTCTTTGGCGGAAACCGTTCGTCCGATGCGGAGCTTGTCGGATTTTTCGATGACCCTGCCAGCGACTTCGGCGGCCAGGTTGATTTCGCGATAGGGGACGACGACCCCGCCGACCTCAAACGTAATCCCGGAATCATGCGGCTGAACCGTTTGGATTTCGACAAGCCGGATGTCCTCCGGCGGTGGCTGGTCCGACTCGGTCTTCGCTTTCCCCAAGAGGATAATGGCAGCGACACCACCTCCCACCAAGCAGAGGGAGATGAGAGATTTCAGGACTAGCTTTAAAATGCCGGAAAACTTCGACATGGAGCGTTCTCAGATGAGAGGACGGACAATTTGCCAATTTGATTAGCTACGTTAGTATTAAACACGCGTTTAACTCGATGGTATCTCCGTAATCCTAAAAAAACAATCGCAAGATCTGAAAATTCATGAGTTCATCACCGCCTGACGCCAAACAGCGCCTGCTAGAAGCAGCCATTCAGGAGTTTGCCCTGCATGGCTACGATCATGGTACGGTTCGCCGTATCTGCGGTAAGGCAGACGTGAACGTGAACGCGGTGAAATACTACTTCGAGGATAAAAAGGGCCTTTATATCGAGGCGGTCAAAGAAGCCCACCGGGCTCGGCACCGGTCAATGGCCCCCAGCGGCTTCATTCCGCCAGGAGATAGTCCCGAGATCGCCCCAGAGGTTCGTTTGCAGGGCTTCATTCGCCAGATGGTGACCATGGCTATGTCGGCCCAGGATCGAATCGATCACAAGCACTTGCTGATCTTTCGCGAAATGGCTGATCCTTCGGAGGCAACCCAGGACATCGTTCATGAATTCATTCGTCCTCACTTCGAGCGATTAAACGACATCTTGAAGGAGCTTTTACCCGAGGGAACGCCGGAGGGGGATCGGCACATGTTCGCGTTTAGCGTTGTAGGGCAGTGTATGCATTACAAAATGGCGGGACCAATCATCAATATGCTCATCTCACAGGATGAACTGCAGGCCCTAACCGCCGATCGTGTGGCCGAACACATTTATCAGATCGTGACCGCAGCGATTCTCCAAAGAAAACAAGCAGATTCCGCTTGATTTTATCCTGGCGATGCTTCAGGCTGCTGGCAGTTGCCTATCTCATGTTTGCCTGGGAGTGAAAGCATGCGACGACTTGCCTGCGTTGGGATCCTTCTCTCGATCTGCACGACCACCCTGGCCGATGACTGGCCGCAGTGGCGGGGACCGAATCGCGATGGCGTTTGGCGAGAACGAGGCATCTTGCGTGAATTCCCGGAGGAGGGTCTCCGCCGCGAGTGGACCGTTCCCATCGGCGCTGGCTATAGCGGGCCTGTGGTTGCCGATGGTTATGTCTATGTGACCGATCGCATCGTCGAGCCTGAGCAGAAGGAACGCGTCCACTGCGTCGACTTGGCCAACGGGAGGAAGTTGTGGAGCTTTGAATATGCGTGTCCCTATTCCAACATCGGCTATACGGCCGGCCCTCGGGCCTGTCCGTTGGTCGATGATTCGAATGTCTACACCTTAGGAGCGATGGGGCATCTGCACTGTTTGGATGCGATCACCGGGGACAAAATCTGGTCGCGAGATCTTCAAAAAGACTACAAGATTCGGATGCCCAATTGGGGAATCGCGGCAGCTCCCCTGGTATGGCGTGACCTGTTGATTTTGCAGATAGGTGGGGCCGATGGTGCCTGCGTGATTGCACTGGATAAAGAGAGTGGTGAAGAAGAGTGGCGGGCGTTGAACGATCGCGCATGTTACTCTTCCCCCATCATGATCGAGCAAGCGGGGCGTCCCACCGTGCTGGTCTGGACCGGCGACAGTGTTGCCGCACTCGATCCTAAAGATGGTGACGTTCGTTGGCGATATCCTTGGGCGCCTCGCAATATGCCGATCGGTGTCGCGACACCAGTTATTCACGGCGATCGCGTGTTTCTCACTTCTTTCTACGATGGGGCGCTGATGCTCAGAATCAAACCAGACGAGTTGGGATACGAGGTTCTCTGGCATCGCGTGGGGCGCTCGGAAAACGATACCGACGGACTCCATTCCATCATCAGCACGCCGGTCTTCGAGGGAGACTACATTTACGGCGTGGATAGCTACGGTCAGTTTCGTTGTCTCGATGCGTCAAACGGCGACCGCGTCTGGGAGGATCAAACGGCCGTGCCTAAGGCACGCTGGAGCACGATCCACTTTGTAAAACATGGGGATCGATACTTCATGTTCAACGAGCGGGGGGAACTGATCATTGCCCGGCTGTCGCCTGAGGGTTTTGACGAAATCGACCGGACGAAGATCCTTGATCCGACACGTGACCAGCTCTCGCGCCGCGACGGTGTGTGCTGGTCCCACCCAGCATTCGCCGAGCAGTGCGTGATTGCTCGCAGCGATAATGAGTTGGTGTGCATCAGCCTCGAGGACTGATCAGGCTACCAGGCCTGTGCGTCGTTGACGGCCTTTTCCAGGATCGCGACGACCGTGTTGGGATCGTACGGTTTGCGCACGTAGAACCGTGCTCCGCTACGGCGAATCTGACGGACCGTATCTTCGCAGCCGTTGGCGCTAAGGATGATGATCGGAATCTCGCTTGTCTGCTCCGCATCGGTCAATTGCGAGCAAACATCCAGCCCATTGGAATCGGGAAGATTCACATCCAGAAGAATGGCCATTGGCCGCTCTTGGAAAGCGAGTCGGACGCATTCGCTTCCCTGATGGGTAACGATTGGCTCGAAGCCTCGCTTCTTGACGAAGTGAGCTAAAGCCTCACATATATCTGGCTCATCATCGCAAATGAGAACCTCACCGCGCAGCTGAAAGTCGGTGAGTTCTTCCATTTGAGGAATGGCATCCGCAATCATTATCCTGCCCCCTGTTTGCGTTTCGCCGGTGCGTACAGTCCATCGTGTACTCAAGCATTCCCTCCAGACGAGCGTTGTCAAAACGCAACGGTTGCGAAAAGACAACGTTTTTGGCCGGGGCTGGCCTTATAACCGTTAAAGTCGCAGGGTCAGCGGTTTTTCCAATCGATGTCGTTCAGTTGGCATAGTGCCAACTCCAACGCATGCGTACCGAGTCGACCATGCCCCTGGGCTTTCACGGCCTGGTAAAGCTGCTCGGCGAGAGCCAAGCCTGGTAGTGCGATTCCCATCTTGCGGGCTTCGGAAAGAGCGATCCCCATGTCTTTGATGAAGTGTTCGACGAAGAAGCCTGGATCGAAGTTGTTATCGATGATACGCGGACCGAGATTGGTCAGTGACCAACTGCCGGCCGCACCGGAGCCGACGCTTTGCAGAACCGTTTCTAAATCGAGGCCCGCCTTATAGCCGTACAGTAGCGCTTCGCAGACGCCAATCATGCCGGTGGCGATCAGCGTTTGGTTTACCATCTTGGTATGCTGCCCTGCCCCAGGCCCGCCTTGGCGAACGATCGTCTTGCCCATTGCTTCCCAGCAGGGCTCTAGCGCGGTAACGACTTCCTCTTCTCCTCCGATCATGATCGAAAGTCGAGCCTCCTTCGCACCGATGTCACCACCGGAGACGGGCGCGTCGACACTGTAAACGCCCTTCGCTTTGGCCGTTTCGGCAATCTCAATGGCCAGGGTCGGCTCACTGGTCGTCATGTCGACGATGATATTACCAGGCTTGCTGCCAGCCAGGACGCCATCGTCTCCGAGAATGACGTCACGCACATCCGCCGGAAAACCAACGATCGTGAATACCACGTCACTCGCTTCCGCTACTTGCTTAGGTA